>NZ_JBSFHN010000040.1:0-71693 GCF_053597115.1 Streptomyces sp. NPDC001515 | reverse complement strand
GACCTCCACAAGAGCGACGAAACGACACCCCATCACTCCCACACCGATGCCACCCCCACCCCTGACCAGCGAAAACACAGTCGTCAGACTCGGAAAGACAACAGCGTCTAAGGAGCCGCGTCCTCCTCCACGCCTGCTCGTACGCCGTAGCGCTCCGTGGCCGCCGAGCAGGAGGCCCCGGGAGGCTGCCCCGCCGCCACGAGCAATGGCCGGAATCGCAGGACCGTCCGGGGGAAAGTCAACGAGCCCGAGTGTTTCCGCACGTGGGTACGGCCACATCTTGTGCATGGACCCGCTGCCCGACTTCGCGCCCATGCTGGCCACCGCCGGGAGCCTGCCGCTGCCAGGTGGTGACGGGCAATGGGCGGTGGAAACCAAGCAGGACGGCCAGCGAGCGATCATCAGCCTGCCGGGCGACGGGACCATCAGGATCCGCTCCCGCGGCGGGGAGACGATCACCGCCGCCTACCCGGAGCTGCACAACCTGCCGGAAGCCCTCGGCGGCCGGTCGGCAGTGCTGGACGGAGAGATTATCGCGCCCGATGCCGCTGGCCGCCCTGACTTCGCGCGCCTCCAGCCCCGCATGGGCCTCGCCCACAACCCTGCCCGTGCCGCTCGCCTCGCGCTGCAGGTTCCCGCGCACTTGATCTTGTTCGACGTCCTGTTTCTCGACGATCGGGACCTCACCGGCAAGCCGTGGACGGAACGCCGCCAGGTCCTGACCGGGCTGGCGCTGCACGGCCCGGCTTGGTCGACCCCCGCGGCCGTTCGCGACCACGCCGCCGCCGCGCTGGACGCCACCAAGGCGGCCGGGCTGGAAGGGATCGTCGCCAAGAGGCTCACCTCGCCCTACCTGCCCGGGACACGCTCACCGGACTGGATCAAGATCAAAAACGTGGAGAGCATCGACGCCGTCGTCGGCGGCTGGGTGCCCGGCAACGGTCGGCTCGCGGGACTGCCCGGGGCCGTCCTCCTCGGCGAACGCCACGACGGGCAGCTGCGCTACATCGGTTCGGTGGGCACTGGCTGGAGCAACCACGAACGCCGACAGCTCGCTGCCCTGCTTGCCGTGGCCGCCTGGCCCGCCTGCCCGTTCACCCCCGCCCCCAGGGTGAGCGGTGCCCGGTGGGTCCTGCCCCGCCTCGTCGCCGAGATCCGGTACGCCACTCGCACGCGCTCCGGATACCTGCGCCACGCTTCCTGGGGCCGACTCCGCACCGACCTCGCCCTCGAATGATCCAGCGCGCCGATTCGCTTCCCGAAATCGAACAGACATAGCATCGAAGGGTGCACGATTATCCTGAAGACCTGCGCGCAGCGCAGGTTGCCCTTCACCGCACCCATGCTGACTTCGACGAGTACGCGACAACGCTGCCGTGGTCGGCGGACCCCATGCCTGGATGGGAGACGGAGAAGCAGCCCTACTCGTCGTTCCGGTCAGGGAAACCGGACAGCCCCGGGTACACGGACGAGCAGCGTGCCACGGTCGACCAGTTCCGGGCCGAGTTGCTGCGGCTGTCCGAGGCCGTAGCGACACACCCTTACTGGGCGACTCTCGACCGTGGCGATGTCGTGTCGGCTCGTATGGCGCTGAAGCACGCCCACGAACAGCCCGAGGCGTAGTCGTGTCCGACCTGGAGAAGAACCAGATCTTGGCCGAGTGGCTGCGGTGGCAGCTGCGGCAGACGGAGATCCGGATCCGGGAGCTGAAGACCCAGGAAGAGCAGGAACGGCATCGGCGGGAGCGTGCCCGCGCGGAGAGGTCCTGGAAGATCCAACCGCCGAGAGCCGGGCGTCCGGCGATGCTGCACCGGGGCGGGTGCACACTGTCGGCCGGGGAACACGGACTGATCGACCGCGAGGAGGCGCTGATCGCCATGACCGAGCCGGACATCGAGGCATGCAATGTGTGCCGGCCGGAAACTGGGCTCACCTGAAGGTTTGACACCACCGCCCCGCCCTCTCCAGGCGGACCGCGGAAGGGCGTCGATCCCCGTGATACCGGGGATGCGGAGCACCTGCGCGCACCAGACCCATCGGGTCGTCGCGCACGAGCGGGAGCCACAGCGGCGCGACCCGCTCGCCCGTCGCCCGGTTCACCCCGAATCGCGAAAATGCCCCCTGGATTCCAGTCGGAATCCAGGGGGCATTGAGCCGTAGGGGGGTGGAGGGCCGGTCAGACCTCCTCGGTGAGCTCGTCGTCGCGGGTGGCCGCTCGGATGCGGCGGGCGACGAGGAACGCCCCTCCGCCAACCACGAGCAGCGCCGTTGTGCCGCCGATCAGCCATGGGGTGGCGGTCGTTCCGGTATGGGCGAGGGAACCCGTCGGAGTGTTCGGCCGGGAGTCACGGACCGGGGCTGCGGTCGCGGCCGAGGACCCGGTATCCGGCGTGGGGCTGCCCGGTGCCGGGGATGTTGCCGCTCCCGTACCGTTGCTCGGCTTCCTGGTACTGGAGGCGGTGGGCTCGTCCGTCGGCTTGTCCGAGGTCTCGGGGGCGGTCTTGGCGTTGGCTACGGTCACGGTGACCGGGGAGCCGGGGCTTGCGGTGAACGTCTTGGTCTGCGTGTAGAGGTCGTAGCCGGCGGGGGACCTCGTCTCCCTGACCCAGAACTTCGCGCTTCGGGTCGACATGGGCAGAGCGCCGGAGGCGGTTCCCGCAGCGCCCGTCGTCAAGGTGAGTAGCGTGCGGCTGCCGGTACCGATGGTCACGGTCGCGCCGGGCAGGAGTCGTCCGGTCTTGTTGTCCTTGGCCTGCAGAAGGAGCTTTGCGGGCTTGAACAGGACGTCAATGGTCACCTGGGTGATGCTGCTCGGCGTGACGATGACGTCTTGGTCGGCGGCGGTGTCGTGGAGGGGGCTGCCGGTGACCGTCTGCTTGAGCCGGTAGACGCCGGGACGGAGATCGCGGAAGGTCAGCTTTCCCGAGGCATCAGTCTGTCCACGGGCCGCTTCCTGGCCAGCGGAGTCGAGCAGCAGGAACGATGCGCCGGACAGGACGCCCCCGGCCGTGTCCTTTGTGGTGATCTCGACGCTGCCCGCGTCCGGCGTTGGTGTCTCGGCGACGGCTGTGAACGACGGGGTCGGGTCGGAGGGTTCGGCGTTCGCGGTCGGCACCCAAACGAGGGTGCTGGCTGCCGCGATGACAAGGGCAGCGGCGGATCTGCCGAATCGTATGTGCACGGGAACAGGAACTCCTTGATCAGTTGGAATTGGGGGCGTCGAGTACGGCCCGCTGCGGGATAGCGGCCTAGAGCAGGCGTCGAATGACTCGGTCGTGCGGCAAAGTAGGGGGTAGACGAAGGGACGGTTGCGCGCCGTGGTCGAGGGCCGCGAGGAGGCTCAGCGGGTGCGGGCCCCGGTGCGGGCATGTGGCGGGACGGGGGTGCTCCGGAGGTCAGGACTGGCCGTACGCCCGTGCGGGGTCGGGGTCCAGGCGCCGGGGAACCAAATGTTGGTGTACTTCTCGATGGCGTCGCGCAGGCCGGTGGTGACAGCTCCGTCCCACGGTGGGCGGCCGGGGCGGTGGTAGGTGTCGAAGGTGCCGTACCGCCGGGTGCGCGGGCGGGTGTTGGTGGCCTCGTCGCGGCGGTGGAAGGTTCCGTGGTCCGCAAAACTAAGTGCCACAGCGTCGATCTCGCCGCGTTCGGGGTGGACGATCGACAGGCGCAGCCCGCCATAGGTGTCCGCGTGCATCGTGCTGGTGAAATCGATGCGGAGCCGCACCGACGTGCCGGGCGGGGCGGCGAAGTAGGTGTTGCCGACGACGGTGTCGTCGAAGGGGAGGCACAGCTCGGCGAAGAACTCGGCGGCTTGCAGGGACAAGAGGCTCTCCGGGGTGGTCTGGTTCTATCGGCGGGGCCCGGGGAGAGCTGGTCGGCTGGCGGTGCTCCAGCGCGGGACGCTGGCCGGAGGAAGTGCGGTCGGCCGGCGGGCGGAGATCCGTTGCACGTCGAGTGGTGTGGGGGCCGGCGGGCTGGGCGGGAGGATCGGTGTGAGCGTGGCCATTCCGTCGATGTAGCTGAGGGCGTCCTTACGCCACCGGGCCAGCGGTGCCGGGTCGGCGACGCATTCGGTGACAGCCCTGAGCAGGACGACGGGGGTGTGGGTGCTGGCGGTGGCGTACCAGACAGGACGGTCAACGGACGTGCCTGCCCACAGCTGCCAGCGCGCGTCCCGCGTCGTGAGTTCGGCTTCCGCGTCGAGGGTGCCGGTCGTGAACTCCAGACCGGCTTGGCCGTCCGGGGGCGCGACCTCGAATACGCCGTCGAGAGGGCGGCGGTCGAGCGTCCAGCCGTGCTTCAGCAGGGGTACGACAGCGAGGAAGGGTTCGCGGTCCTCGCTGCGTGGGACCGGTGCCGCGAGGTAGGCATCCGGTCCCTGTTCGTACGCGGTCGCGAGTGCGGCGGTGAACGCGTGGACGAACTCGGTGGGGACGCGGTCGTTGAAGCAGACGCCCCAGGCGGGCGGTCCGAAGGGATCCTTGTAGGCGTTGATTCGCCAGAGGCCGTCGTCGTCTCCCTCGGGCAGGTAGCCCACACGAACGCGCTGGTCGGGTGCGTCTACGTACATGTTGCCGAGGTCGTCGTGGCGTGAGCCCCATCCGAGACCGAGCAGTGGCGCCAGGGCCGGGCCACCGGTTCCGGTGGTCGAGGCGAGGTGGCGTGGGGAGACGTAGACGTCGCCGTCCACGTCATGCTGGGCACCGGCGGCGTTCATCAGCAATCCTCCGTCGTGACGAGGGTGATCTCGTCGGCCACGAGGTCCAGGTGCTCGGTGACTTCGGCGGTAGTGCGGCCGGTGACGATGTAGAAGCCGGCGCGGGCGGTGTACAGGTCGCCTTCGGGCGGCAGGCGGAGCGGGTCGCCGATCTCGCAGAGCCACTCGATCTGGCGGAGCCAGGGGGTGTGCGCGGCAAAGGGCTGGGTGATGTGCCGTGCGGTGACGGTTCCGGAGGTGTCCGGGTGGAGCATGCGGATTCCGGCGGCCTCATGGCGGGTCTGCGTGAGGTCGGGGGTACTGCCGCAGGCGATGTCGGCTGCGGCGCGGGGCAGGTCGATGCCGGTGGCGAGGCGTACGAGGTGGCCGATCATGTCACCGCCGATGCGCCCGTTGACCTCGATCAGCCGGGGTGTGCCGTTCACCATGCGCATCTCGACGTGCTGGATGCCGTCGGTGATCCCCAGGGCGCGCACAGCGGCGGCGGCGACGGGAGCGACCTGGTCGAGAAGGGGGTCGGCGGCGTCGACGGTGTGGCCGACCTCTTCGAAGTACGGGGCGGGGCCGAGGTGTTTGCGGGTGATGGCGACCGCGGTGGTGTGGCCGTGGTGGGTGACGCATTCGACGGAGACTTCGGGGCCGTCGAGGTATTCCTCGACGAGCATGCTGGTGTCCTCGCGGCTGCGGGCCGCGCCGGCTGAGGCGAACTCCACAGCGTCGGGCAGGTCTTCGGGGCGGTCGACGCGGCGCACCCCGATGCTTCCGGCGAACGCGGCGGGCTTGATGACGACGGGGTAGCCCAGGGTCATCGCGGCCATGCCGGCCTCCAGCAGTGTGCGGGCGCGCATGGCGGCGGCGGATGGTACGCGGTGGTGGGCGAACAGGCCGCGTGCGGTGGCCTTGTTGCGGCAGTTGTTCATCACGTCCTCGGACGGCCAGGGCAGCCCGAGGCCGTGTGCGAGGCGGGCGGTGGGCACGAGGTTCCATTCGTCCCAGGTGACGATGCCGCTGAGCGGGTGGCGGGCGGCGAGTGCCTGGCCTGCGGCGAGGGTCGCGTCGGGGTCGGTCAGGTCGACGACGGCGTGGTCGATGACGTACGGCTTCTCCCACGAGACGGCGGTGCCGGTCAGCAGGACGACGTCGTAGGCGGCTGCGACCTGCTCCAGGCAGTACCCGCGGTAGATCTCATCGCCCGGGGAGACGACGAGCACGACGGGGCGGGGCGAGGTGGAAATGAGTGCTCCTAGGTGGGTATGCCAGTGGGGTTGGGCAGGTGGGCGGTCACGCGGGAGTACCAGCGGTGCGCCCATTCCCGGCAGTTGCTGCAGCTCTTGTGCCGATGGCCGGGCAGCGGCGGCCGGCGGCGGGCCCCCATGGACCAGGCCATGGAGTCGGCCGAGACCAGACCGTCGGCGTACGAGGCGAGGCCGGTGGTTTTCACGCCGAAGCCGTGCAGGGAGAGGCCCTGGGCTGCCAGGGTCCGGACGATCGACGCGATCTGTCCGCGGGCCTGGCGTCGACAGACCGAGCCGAGACCGACGACGGGTTGGGAGGTGAGATCGATTCCGGCATCGGAGTACATCTGGGCGCTCGTGAGGTAGTGCCGGAGGTGCCATCCCTGCAGTACCGGGATGAACGGCAGGTCAGGGGCGATGTCGCGCAGAGCCAGGTAGTTGGCGACGGTGCGCTGCTGGTGGACGGTGATGGCCGCGTCCAGGTCCTCCTCCGTGTCGTGCCCGGACAGGCCCCGGGCGGCGCGGGTGCCGTGGAACCAGCGGGGGCTGGTGGATGGAAGGTGGGGCGTTCCGGTGATCACCCAGGGCTCGCACATCCAGTCCTGCGGGGCGGCCCACTGCATCTGGCCGATCTCTTCGGCGTAGCGGCGGACTTCGGTGGCGTACTCGCGGGCGGTGGTGGTCCAAGTGCCGTGTCGTTGGAGTTCGCTGAATCCACCCGAGTCCAAGGCCCACGGGCTTCGGGCGCGGGGGTAGGACCTGCGATTGCGGAGCCGGTTGCGGGAGATGAACAGCGGGTACGGGCTGTCCTCCAGCCAGTTCACCATGTGCGTGCCGAGATAGAACCGAGTGCCGTGCGTGGTTGCGGAGGTGGCTGCTATGCCGTCACCCCCGGGCGGCGGACGAGGGCGAGTGCGACGATGGCGACCGCGGTCATGGTGGCTTTGCCCAGGACTTGCCCCGGCAGATGGGTGAGGGATCCCTCCGCCAGTGCGAGGAAGAGCACCGAGTCGACGACCAGGCCGACGGTGTTGCTGAGGGCCATCGCCGTGACGAGGCCGCGGTGGCGCACAGGCTCGTAGACGGCTGTGTCGAGGAGTTCGGAGAGCAGGAACGCCGCCGTCGAGGCGAGAGCGAGTTCCGGATCGGCGAGCCACCAGGACAGGGCCCCGCCCGCCAGGACTGCGGCGAGCGCGACTGCGGGGCCGAGGGCTTCACGTACGAGGTCGCGCAGGACGAGAGCGATGCCGGCAAGAAAGACCCCGGCCGGGACGGTGAGGCCGGGCCCGATAGGGACGGTTCCGAACATGGTGATAAGGAGGCTCGCCGCGGGAACCGTGCTGATGTACGCGGCGGTCAGTAGCGGGCCGGACAGGCGCCCGGGTGCCGGGGTGAAGCCGGAGGGGAGGCCGGTGCGAGGTTTGAGAGGCGCGGGCTGCCGTGGCCTGGTGGTGCTGGCGGACAAGGAGAAGAGGTCTCCGGTTCGGTGACGGATCCACGGGCGGGCGGCGGATCGGCGAGGTCAGGTACGCAGGGAGGGATCGGTGCGCAGCTGGGTGAAGGCCCAGGCCAGGCCGATGGCCTGGAGGGCGGCGCAGGCCGTGATGACGTAGCCGAGCGCGCCTGGCGGGGTGAGTGCGGTGAGGATCCCGGCGAGAGGGAACGGCAGCAGAAGGATGAGGATGCTCACGCTGAGCACGCTGCCGAACTGGCCGGCTGCTGGGATGAGGCGGGAGCGCACAGTGCGCAGCACGACGGACATGCCGCCTTCTGCCGCCATGAGGGCCGCGACCAGGACGAGGTAGGTCCAGTAGTCGGGTGCCCAGGCAGCGGCGAAGCAGGCGAGCGAGGCGATGGCCGCGCACGCGGCGCCCACGGGCCACAGACCCACGCGGTCGATCGCGAACCGGCAGAGGGCGACGGTGATGATGGTGGCCGCGGCGGCAGCGGACCAGAGCAGGCCGACCGCGGTGGTGGTCTGCCCCAGGCGTTGGACGACGATCACCGGGCCGGCTGCCTGCAGGACGCCGGAGGCCAGGTTCGACAGGGTGAGTCCGGCCACGAGCCATCCGAGAGCGGGCACGGCGCGGATCGTGCGCCACCCCGTGCCGAGCCCGGCTAGATGTCCCTTCTTCGGGGCGCGGGCCGGGGCGACGCGTGAGGGCGGTGTGCGCAGCGCGAGGATCGCGGCGAGCAGCGACAGGGCCGTGATCACGGCGAGCATCGTCGGTGGTCCGGCGAGCAGGAGTACGCCGGCGAGCGCGGGCCCTGCGAGGGTCGCGGTCTGGTCGATGCCGAGCAGGACGGCCTGGACGCGGTGGGCCCGGGTGCCGGCTCGACGGCTGGCTGCGGCGCCCGCGGTCTCGGCGGCGATGTATCCGAACTCGCTGAACACACCGGTCGTAGCCGCGACCACCATCACGGTCACCGTCGCCGTGGTCCCGGAGGGATGAAGGTGCAGCAGGACCGCGCCGGCGGCCAGGGCCAGCGCGCGCACGAGCGAGGCGAGATGCAGCACGATGGCCGCACCGCGCCGGTCGACGACGGAGCCGGCCCATCCGAACGCGGCGAGTCGCGGGATCCACTCCAGCGCGAAGGCGGTGCCGGTCAGTTCGGCGGAGCCCGTTGCGGCAAGGACGAGCAGGGGAATGCCGTAGGTGGACATGGCGAGCGCGAGTGCGTCCGCCGTGCGTGGCAGGTACACGCTGGTCGCCAGTGCGCGGGCGTCGCGCGCGTGGCGGGGCAGGACGGCGACACTCACGCGGCGGCCTGCTCCGGTTCGCACCCACGGAGCACCTGGGGGTTTCCGGCCAGCCACTGGATCAGGAGCGCACGGAGACGGGACACTCCATCCGCTGCTCCGTCGGCGCTCTCGGTGGTGAGCGAGGGTGCCAGTCGGTCAAGGACGTATCGGATGCGGCTGCTGAACTCGCAGACGGGGACCGGGGCGGCCCGGCGCCGGGCCCAGGTGGCCATCGCGTCGTACAGGTCAGCCAGTTCATGGCCGGCCTGGGTCAGTTCCAGGCCGGTGCCCGGCGAGCCCCAGATGAGGCCGTGGGCGCGGGCTGTTCCGGACGCGCTGCGCAGTTGGTGCGGGGCCAGGTCGGGAAGGGTGCCGCCCAGCCGTCGCGGCGGTATCGCCCCGTTGTCGTCGATCTCGGTGACCAGGCGGACCAGGGGCCGCGAAGCGAGCAGGTCGATGGCGCGCTGCACTTCGGCCGGGCTGAAGGGGGTACTCATCGGCGCGGTCCTCCCGCCGGAACGGCTGAGTTCGGAGAGTGCGTGGCGTGCGAGAAGAGATCCCGCTTGTGCCAGCCGGGCGCGGCTGCCGCGGGGGCGGGCCTCGGACGGCTGCTGACCCACGGCGCTGGCGCGGGCTTCACCTGCGGATTCCCCCACACGGGGTGCTGGGCGGCCCGGGCGAGGGGCTGTCCCGCGGACCAGGCGGACAGGGAGCCGAGCACGGGGCCCAGAGCGTTGCCGGCCTCGGACAGCCTGTAGGGCCGCCCCACACCGTCGGTGACGACCAGACCGTCCGAAACGAGTTGCCGTAGCGGCGGGTACACGCTGGTCCAGTCGCTGCCGGGCATCACGATCCGGCCCAGAGCCCGGCCGCTGACCTCCTGACGGGACTTGAGCACCCACAGGATGGCTGCGGCGTGTCGGCGGGTGAGAAGAGTGAGGCTGTCCTCGATCTGCTCGATGGCCGGCAGCGGGTGTTCCGCCGCTTCCAGGTGTTCCTCGGCCCAGGTGACGATCACGGGCAGGACCTGCAGCAGGGCTTTGCCGCGGTCGGTGTGGCCGTAGGTCACGTGCCGTGCGGTGTGCTCGGTTCGTTCGACGAGACCAACGTGGCACAGCGACGTGAGCTTGGGGTGGAGCTGGCCGGACTGCAGCCAGGACACCTTGGCAGCCACCTCGCTGTAGCGCAGCGGCGACCTGGCCAGGGCCAGGAGGATCCGCACGTTCCAGCGCGGGGTGATCATGGCGAGGGTCTCGGTGACCCGGGCGATGTCGGTATCGATGTCGGGACGCAGAGCTGTGGTGACCAAGACAGGAACTCCTGGGTGAGTACGGCGAATCCGATGGCGGATCAGCGGCTGGGGACCGCGCTCTCGCCCCGTGCGGGCCCTGCGGGAACGGGGGCGGCGGGCGCGGGTGGGCTGGGTGAGGGGGCCGGGACGCGGCCCAGGCTCTGCAGGACGGCGAACACCAGAGGGGCGAGCCCGTCACGGAGGGCGACGGCTTCGGAGAGGCCTCGCGCGGCGTCGAGCAGATGGCTCACCTCGGGCCGGCCGATGTGCTCCGGGCTGAGAAGTTGACCGAGGCGGGCACGATGGGCAGTAACGGTGTGCTCAGCTCGGAGAACCTGCGCGTGCATGTCGAGCAGGGCGCTGAGCATGCCGGGCGGCTGGCTCTCGGCGTGGACGGCGAGATCGCCGATCGGAACGTCGTAGAGGTCTTCGATCCGAGTCGCTATGTCGGTGGACGTGATCTGGGTCAAGCGGTGGCTTTCACGGTCGGCGGTGCCGGGTCACTCCGGCGTGCTGAGATGCCGGTCCGGCAGAGGGGGGTGGGGGTGCGGTGGCCGTGAGCTGTGCCGTACGGACAGGCCGGGCCGTCGGGGCGGGTGACGGCATGGTGCGCAGGAGCCCTCCGAGGGCAGCGCGGTACCCGTCGCGGGCATCGAGCGCCGCGTCCAGCCACTGCGCGTCGGAGTGGAGTTTGTCGGCCGACAGCTCGCTCATGTCGCGGTCGGGGGCCATGTCGGCGTGGACCCGATCGCGTACGCGGGCGACCTGCTCCTCCGCAAGTGCCAGGAAGGAGCGCAGTTCCAGGGCGCGGGCGAGAGCGGGCGGGGCATCGTCGCCGACGGACGCCTCGTACAGCACGGAGACGGGCTTGCCGAACGCGTTCTCCAGGTCGGAGTCCAGGGTGCTGGCCTTGTCACGGCTCATCGCGCGGCCCGTCCTGATGGCCGCACCGTCGCCGGTACGGCAGTGCCTGCAGGTCGGCTGGGGGTGCCGGTCTGTACGGCCGGGCTGGTACGGGGCCGGTGGCGGGCGAGGCGCTCTGCGGCGAGGCCCTGCTTCCCCAGCGCGTCCGGATCGACGAGCCATCGCACGACCATGGCCCGGCCGTCGCGGGCGGTCACGGCCGCGTTCACCCGGTGGGCCAGCCCCATCGCGGGGTCGTCGATCTCGCTCGGCTGAGTCAGGAGTGCGGCAAGGAGGTCGTTCTCGGCACGCTCCAGCACCAGTTGGGCATCGACGAGCAGACTGTGCCACCTGACGACAGCGGTGGCGTCGGGATTCGCGTCCGGTTCGGCGGTGACCGCGGCCTTCAACTGCTCCAAGCCCATGCCGAAGCGGGCTTCGACAAGGCTGGTGAGGACGCCCACGACAGAGTCTTCGGGTACGCCTTCGGGCATGGGGGTCTCCTGTTCTGAACAGGCGTGGAATGAAAGGGAGCCGCGGCGTCGCCCCGGCGGCTATAAGAGTCCGGACAATCGCCGGTTTGGCTAACCGGCGATCGTCGGCTATGTTGCGCTGCCCGCCTCGGGGTGAGGGCTCACCGCGCACGGCCGGGCTGGCGCACGGCAGGCCCCTTCGCCACCCCGGCCGGGAAGGTGGCGGTGGTGGGGCGGACCGGCGGAAGAGGGCCTGCCTCGCCGGCAATGCGAGCGGTGCACCACTGCAGGGCCTCGTCCGCTGTGTCGAAGCCGCCCTCACGCAGGGTGCGCGTCCAGGTGTCGGCATTGACCTCCTGGATCATCACGCGAAACGGCGACAGCGTGCCCTCGCCCAGGGCGTGCAGGGCCACCACGATGACCATGTCGTCCGGGTCGTCGCTGGTGTAGGAGTAGCCCATGGCGTATCGATCACCGTCGCCGATGAGCCGCTGCTCCAGCGCCCGCGTGGCATCGTCTGCCGGCGGTGCGCCCAGCCCCGGGTCGAGAGCGATGGCTTCGGGTGGGCAGCCGCGGTGGATGAGCCAGGACTGCGCCATCGCGGCCAGAGGTAGCGGGGCCTGATCGAAGGTGAACGTCCCGTCGGCGTGGTCTCGTCGCAGATGAACGGCGAGTACCTCGGGCGCGCCGGGGTGTCCCCAGACTGCGCTGCGGTCATGCAGGACGTAGTAGCTGTGTGGCCCGTCGTGGTGCTCTGCGAGGGGGACGAGTTCGCTGGCACCGATCGTGCGGTAGAAGTCGAGGTACGTGTCGTCGGCGTCGAGGTCGTCCAGATCGAAGTCGACCTGGGGGACAGGCTTACGCTCCGGTGCCGGCTCGGGGTGTGGCAATGAAGGGCCCTTCGGTGGAAATCAGCGCCGCTGAAGTGGTGTTGACGGCGGCCCGGTGGACTGGGGCGGGGGGAGTTTCGGCTCCAGTGCCGTGGGTGTGCGCCGGGCGGCGACCAGTGCCGCTCTACCGGCGTCGGTGAGTGCTACGGGCTGACCGGCGTGTACGGGGTGGCTGGTGTCGAGGGTGACCAGTCCCCGTCTTCCAGCCGCCGCAGCGTGGCGTGGGGGATTCGGGTGCCGGAGGCGGCCGTGACGGACATCCGGCCGGTCAGCAGGTGCTCGTAGAGCTTGGCGCCGCCCGCGATGGCGAGCAGCGCCGCTTGGTCGTCCGTGGACAGATGCTGTGTGTCGGGCGCGCAGGAGGCTGCCGCCGCCTCGATCGGCTCAAGGGCGGCAAGCACGTCCCGAGCGGCGGCGTCGCGAGCATCGGCAGCCTCTTCGAGTTGATCCACAGCGCGATCGATGCGCGTGAACAAGGCGCCATCGACGTCGAACTCACCGCTGGACAGGCGGTTGAGGAGACGCAAGTAGAAGACGACACCGGTCTGAGTCCGGGCCAGGTCCCGGTGCCGGTCGACCAGCAGTGTGTGCTGCTCATCGAGGACCCCGCGGTCCCGGTAGTCCCACAGGGTGTCGATGTCGTGTCCGGTGGCGGCTTCGAGACGGTGGTCGAGCGGGGAGACGGCGCGCCGGGCCCCCGGCGCGTGTGCGGACATGGACGGCGCTCCGTTCAACGTGTCCTATTGACAGCGGGGTTGGGGGCGGTTCGCGGGAGGCCAGGCACCGTGATGGGCGGCGGACCTGGCCGGGGCGCAAGGACGCGGGCAGCTACCTGCGGGGAGCGCGAACGTGCCGCATGGGTGCGGGCGCTCAGCGGCCGGCGGGACATGCCCAGGCGTCGGCCGACCTCGTCGTAGACGTCATTGCCTGCTCGCGGCCGGATCGCGATGACGTGAATCTCCTTGCGGTGGGCGGATTCCGCGGGGGCCGGGCGCAAGGCGTAGACGAGGCGCCAGTCCTTGCGGGAGTCGATGAACAGCTTCCTGTACCCCTGCAGGTCCCCGTCCAGGCGCAGGCCGAAGCGCTCGGCGTTCACGACTTCTTGCAGGTAGGAGAGGGTGAGGTCGCGTATGTCGCCGGGGGCCTGGAGGAGGTCGGTGAGCGCGCGGGGGTCGATGCTCAGCCCGAAGGCAGGACGTCCCGTCACGACAGCGGTTCGACGGCGTCGTCGGCTTCTGTCGCAACTTCCGTCTCGGTGCGTGCGGATGGCGGCGGACTGGGCAGGAGGCGGTGTGCGGGCCGGTCGGGCGAGGTCATGCAGGCCGACAGCGGGCCGCCCGGCGCGCGGATCGCGGCGACGGCGTGGGTGAGGAAGTCCCGGTGCCACACGAACAGGCCGCTCAGCCCGGCCTCGGGGTCCGTGTGCTGCTGATACGCGAGCCACAGGGCGTGGAGCCATGCCACGACGTCGTCGTGCTCCTGCCATTGCAGGCACCACGGTGCCGCGGTGGTGACCTCTGCCCCGTAGACCGGAAGGAAGAAGTCGTCGACCCAGTCGGACAGGGCGTCGAGTTCGTCCTCGCGCTCCTCGCCGGTGAGTTCCAGGATCGGGCGGGGCTCCGGCGGAGCGGCCGTCGACGGGCCGCCGAATCCGGGCATGCCGTACGCGGCGAACGGGGACGGAGCGGCAGCGAGATGATCGATCTGCTGCGCCTGCTGCGCCGACTGCTCCATGAGACGCCGCACGCTCGCCTCGATTCCCTCCAGGTGCTGATCGGGGAGGCGGATCGGCTCCAGGTCGGCTGGCATTTCGGATTCAGGCATGATGAGGTCGGCCTCCTACGAGACGCAGAGTTGAGACGTTACGGGGCTCGCGCGATACCTCCGGGGAACTACCCGCCCTTTCGGGCGGCTCTATTCCGACGGGCGCGCGCGGGCACTGCCGAGCTGGGCGGCGGGGCGAGCAAACGGGTCAGGCGGTGAGAACGACGTCATCCCGAGTGAGGATTGCGCGGATCGTCTCGGTGAGCCGGTCACTCGCGATCGATGCGTAGTGCTCGGTCTTTTCCACGCCGATGAAGTCCCGGCCCTCCAGAAGGGCGGCCACGCCCGTGGAGCCGGATCCGGCACAGAAATCCAGAACCGTTCCACCGTCGGGGCTGATCTTGACCAGCTCGCGCATCACCTCGACCGGCTTCTGCGTGATGTGCTGGCGCTTCGCACCCGAGGGCTGCGACGCGGAGTACATTCCCGGCAGATAGACCGGATTCCGGGAGCCGTCGATGGCCCCCTTCGACGCCCAGACGATGAACTCGCAGTTCTGGGTGAACCGGCCCTTCTGCGGCCTGGCCTGGGGCTTGTGCCAGGCCAGCACGCCGCGCCACAGCCAACCGGCGGCCTGGATCGCGTCCGTGGTGATCGGGAGCTGACGCCAATCGGTGAAAAGCAGCGCCGTTCCGCCGGTCTTCGTCAAGCGGTGGGCCTCGGTCATGATCTGCGTCAGCCAGTAGCCGTACGAGTGCTGGTCCATGTTCTCGCCGGTGAAGTCGGCGAGGCCGCTCTTGGAGTCGGCGGAGGTGTACTTCTGCTTCGCGGAGCGGGTGGTGCGCTCCTTCGCGGTCCTACCGCCCGAGTTGTACGGCGGGTCGGTGATGACGGAGTCGACGCAGTCGTCCGGAAGGGTGGAGAGAACGGCCAGGGCATCGCCCTGGTGTAGGGAAAATGGCAAAGAGGAACCCCGATTCGGGTGCGGAGACACGGAGGGAATCTGTCACCTCGCGCAGGAGTCCTCGTGGGCCGGAATTGGGCATGCAGAAGCCCAGGGCCACGGGCCGAGGAGGGCGAGGGGATTCAAAAACTGTAGGGGTGAACCCGCCGACGGCCAAGAAACGCGGGGGCGGGGTACCGGTGTCCGGCACCTCTTTGGCCATCCGCCGATCCGCGTCTACTGTTTTTCAACGGCCGGACGCACTCCGGTGCCGGCGCCCCTTGCCGCACCTCACGGGAGAATATGGGTTCCGGCCGCCATACCTGGCTCATAGCCCAGCCGCACGAAAACGGGCAGCAGCTCGCCCTGCGCCGGACCGCCTGTGACCGCCCACCCCGGCTGCCGTGCCCTCCGGCTGCCTCGCGCTCGCGGCACGACCGGACACCACACCCCCAAGGAACCCTTCATGACATCGCGCAACCCGCCCCTATCCGAAACCGCTGGGCGACCAGTCCGCCCGGTTTGAAGGCGCTCGCCGCCGGCATCGGTGTCGTGGTCCTCTCCCCGATCCTTATCGCCAGCACCGGCATAATGCTGATCGCCTCGGCCGACGCCATGCAGAGCAACGGCTCGTTCGCGAGCTGCCTGAACGGCATCGACAGTGACGAGGTCGCCGATCAGGTCGCCAAGCTCCTCGACGGCGCGTCCGGGAAGGACGTGCACGTGGACGGCTTGGACCTGCCCGACGAGCAGGTGCCCAACGCCCAGACGATCGTGGCCGCAGGCCTCTCCCTCGACATCCCCGCCAAGGGTCAGGTCATCGCGCTCGCCACGGCGATGCAGGAAAGCCGGCTGCGCAACCTCGCGACCGGCGACCGCGACTCCCTCGGCCTCTTCCAACAGCGCCCGTCCCAGGGATGGGGCACCGCCGAACAGATCCGCGACCCCATCCACGCGAGCGAGCAGTTCTACACGCACCTGCTCAAGGTCGACGGGTGGCAGCAGATGACCATCACCCAAGCCGCCCAGGCCGTGCAGAAGTCCGGCTTCCCCAACGCATACGCGCGGTGGGAGCCGCTGGCCACCGCGCTGCAGTCCGCCATCGCCAAAACGTTCCCCGGTGACGCCGCCGACAAGCACACGGCCCAGAGCACGCAGTCGTCGGCCAGCTGCGCACTGGGACAGACCGGCGCCGGTTTCGGCTTCATCCCCGCGGGGAGCGTCCCTGCCGGATACGTGATCCCCAAGGACGCCGACCCCCGGGCACGCAAAGCCATCGCCTGGGCGATGCAGCAGCTCGGCACGCTCTACCAGTGGGGCGGATCCTGCACGGATGCGCACGGCCCCGACCCCATGGGGCGCTGCGACTGCTCCAGCCTGATGCTCCAGGCGTACGCACACGCGGGCGTCACCCTCACACGCACCACGTACACGCAGGTCCGCGAAGGCAAGGCCGTCTCTGCCTCGGACCTTCAGCCCGGTGACCTGCTCTTCTCCCGCGGCACCGCCGCACGGCCCGAGCATGTCGGCATGTACATGGGCGCGGGCCTGGTCATAGAGGCACCGCGCACCACGAAGCCGGTTCGGATCACTCCGATCAAGGACTGGTCGATTCTCGCCGTCCGTCGCGTCCTCTGACGCCACGCCCGCCCGGCAACACCCCGGGTGGTCAGGGGCCCACGGTCATTGCCTCGCCCTTCGCGCAACCCTCCCCCCGTTTTCGCCTTCCGCCGGCCATCGCTCGGTCCGGCGCATGCAAGGAGCGCCACCACTTTCATGTCCAGCCCTCTCACGGACCGTGTCCTGCACCTCGCCTACGACCCAGGAATCTCGCCCAAGGGCGGTGGCCTGCCCGGCCTGAGCGTGCTGAAGAACGTGGTCAACAGCATCAACATGTTCGGGATCATCGCCGTCGTCGGCGCCCTCGCCGTCTCGCTCGGCGTATGGGCCTGGGGCCACCACACCGGTGGCCACCAGGCCGAAGCGAACGGGAAGAAGGGCGCCGTCGTCGCCGCGGGCGCCGCCCTCGGACTCGGCGCCGCGAACGGAATCGTCGCCTTCTTCTCCAACCTCGGAGCCCAGGTCCATTGATGCCGCGACTCTCCTTCCTCGCACTGTCCTCGTACGGCTCGGGGCGGTGGGCCACCCGTCGCATCGCGATCGTGGTCACTGCCGGTGTCGCCCTGCTCGTGGCGGCCTCAGCCGTCGCCCTGCTGAGCGGAGGCGGGAACGGTCACCGAACGGCATCATCGCCGCCCGCCCCGAGCAACAGCTCGTCCTCCCCCGAACCGACTCCCAAGTCGTCCTCCGGATCCGGTTCGGTGACCCGGCCTCCGCAGCAATCCGAACCGGTCGCCTACGCCAGGGCGGCAGCCGAGATGCTCTGGTCCTACGACACCCGTGACACCACCCGCGACCAGCAACTCAGCGGCATGCGCTCGTGGATGACCACCGAGGCCAAATACGCCGACTGGGCCTCGGTCTCGGGGCAGATGCCCGACCCGGTGCTGTGGTCGCGGATGGCCGACCAGGACCAGCACGCCACGGGAACCGTCGTCGAAGGCCACTACCCCACCGCGTTCAAGGACGTCCTCGCCGAGGACCCTTCGGCGATCACGGAGGCGTACGTCTACGTCGTCACCGTCAACGGCAAGCAGGAGATCAGCTGGAAGGGCGGCGGAGGCGGCGCAGAGGAACGAGCGATGACCCTGGCCGTTCAGTGCCGGCCCGGCCACGACTGCGCGCTGGCCGCCATCGCTCCCAGCGTCCACCAGTGACCGCCCGTCCCCGTCCCGACAGAAAGGAGGAGTAGCTCGTGGGATTCTGCGACATCCCCGTGGCCGACAAGTTGTGCGACACGGGCGACGCGATCCACTTCGCCGCGAACCCGGTCGCTACTCTCGGGGCCTGGCTGGCACGCTCGGCGGGCGAGCTTGCCGCCGCCTCGGCCGACCTGGCCGCCGCATCGGTCAACACCACCACCCGCGTCGATATGAACGCCACGTGGTTCCGCGACAACTACGAGATGCTGCTGCCCCTCGGGCTGACCCTGCTCGTCGCAACATTCTGCGCCCAGCTCATCCGTGCCGCCATCCGGCGCGACGGGCAGGCCCTCGTCCAGGCGGGCACCGGCACCGCCTCAGGCGTACTGTTCGCGTTCTCCGCCATCGCCCTGACGACAGTAGCCGTCGAGGTGGTCGACGCCATCAGCGACGGCCTGTTCAAATCTGCACATCTGAGTATCGAGTCCGCGGTGCGGCGCATGGTGATGGTCAACGGGATCGCCGCCCTGACTGGAATGGGCTGGCTCGTCCCGGTCGTCGCCGGACTCGGCGCGGCTGTCGGCGCCATCCTGTACTGGTGCGTGATGATGGTCCGCAAGGTCGGAATCCTCGTCATGGTCACCCTCGCGATCTTCGCCGGAGCCGGCGGTGGCTGGGAAGCAGCCCGCCGCTGGCGTCGCGGCTGGATCGAGGCCACCGCAACACTCGTGGTCTCCAAACTCCTGATGACCGTGATCTTCGTCCTCGGCGTCGCCGCCCTCGGCAAGACCGAAGCAAAAGACGGCATCTCCGCACTCGCGGACGTCATGTCCGGCATCGTGATCATGGTCCTGGTGCTGCTGTGTCCGTACGCCGTCTTCAAGTTCGTGCACTGGGCCGCTGAAGGCAGCGACGGAGAGACGATCCACCGCGCCGGTGGCGCCGGTGCGCAGATCGCCAAGGCGCACGCTGAGAAGGCCGCGCGCAAGGCCGCCGCAGCCGCCACCAGCGCCGCAACCGGCGGCACCACCGCCGGAGCGGGCGCAGCACCTCAGGGCCCCGACGGCAGTGGCGGCTTCCCCGGCGACATCGCCGCCAACCCGAGCGGCGCGCCCGGCGAAGGCAAGCAGGGGCCGCAGAGCGGCGGCACGGGTCCTTCGTCCGGCGGCGCCGCGGTCAAGTCGGGTCTGGAGAGGGCCGTTCAGCCCGCGCCGACGAGCGTGACCGCAGACACCAGCCGTCAGATGGGAGGCAGCCCCGCCCCCGGCGGCTCCGGAGTGAGTACCGGGCCGGGGCACGGCGGCGGGTGGCAGTCCACCCCGCCGACCACCACTCCGCCGCCGCAGGGCGCTCCCCCGCCCTCCGGTACGCAGCACACCCCGTCCAGCAGTGCGGGCGGATCGCCGCCGCCTGCGGCCGGCCTCTGATCCCCTGACCGACTGCCGGGGGCGGGACACGCCCCTCCCGCCCCCGGCTTCCACCCGCACTCCCAGGACCAGCCCATAACTGACGTATCCGTTGCCCCGGTCACGGTGAAGTTCCCGCACCGGTCCCGTCGCGGCATCCTTCTCGGACTTACCCTGCCCCAACTAGCACTCGTCGCCGCGACACTGGCGCTGCTGCTGGTCACCGTCGTCTCCACCGGACTGCTCGGTGCCATCGCCCTGGCGCCGCTATGGGCCGGGTCCGGTGCGCTCGTCGCGATCCGCCGTAACGGCCGCTCACTGATCGACTGGGCGCCGGCCGTCATCCGGTATGCGTACCGCCGCCGCACCGGACAGACCCTCTGGCTCGCCCGGCCCGTCACCCGACCGCGTCAGGACGGCGTCCTCCACCTGCCGGGCAGCGCCGCCTCCCTCAAGGTCGTCACCCCCGGCGACTCGGCCAACGGCGCCGCGGCCGTCCACGACCCTCACCGGCAGACTCTGACGGCCGTCGCCCGCGTCACCTCCCGGGCCTTCGCCCTTCTCGACCCCGCCACCCAGAACCACAACGTGGGCAGTTGGGGACGGGCCCTCGCCAGCATCGCCCGCACCGGTCACGTTTCCAGCGTGCAGGTACTGGAGCGCACCGTCCCCGACACCGGCGACACCCTCGCCCGGCACTGGGCCCAGCACGGTCACCCCGACGCCCCGGTCGCCGGACAGATCTATTCCGAGCTGGTCGCCTCGGCCGGCCCCACCGCGGCACCGCACGAGACATACCTCGCCATCTCGCTCGACCTCAAGGCCGCCCGTCGCCTGATCTCGCAGGCCGGCAGCGGACTGCCCGGCGCGTTCACCGTCATGGAACAGACCACCTCCTCCATCGCCCAGGCCGCCCGCACCGCGGGGCTCCAGGTCACCGGCTGGCTGAACGCGCGGGAGATCGCCGCAGTCATCCGCACCGCCTACGACCCGAAGGCGCTCGCGGCCCTCCAGCACTGGTCCGAGACCGGCCGCGCCGAAGCCGATCCCGCCGCCGCCGGCCCCGTCGTCCAGGTCGAGGAGTACGACCGCCTCGCCACCGACAGCGCGCGGCACGCGACGTACTGGGTGGAGAACTGGCCGCGGACCGACGTAGGGGCCGGTTTCCTGCACGGGCTGATGTTCACCGCCGGGGTGCGTCGCAGCCTCTCCCTCATCTACGTGCCGCAGGGTCTCGAATCGGCGCTGCGCGACGTCCAGCGCCGCAAGGCGGCCATCATCTCGGACGCCAATGAGCGTGCCCGCCGAGGACAGGTGGACTCCGAGGAGGACTCAGTCGAGTACGCCGACGTCAAGACCCGCGAACGGCAGCTCATCGCGGGACACGCCGACGTCGCGTTGACCGGCCTGATCACCGTGACCGCCGAAACCGACGCGCTCCTGGACGCCGCCTGCGCACAGATCGAAACGCACGCAGTGACCCCAGGAATCGACCTGCGACGGCTCAACTACCAGCAGCCGGAAGCGTTCACCCTGACCGCCCTCCCTCTCGCCCGCACCGCCCTGTGAACCGGAACCAGTCGGTCCTGGCCACCACTCCAGTTCACCCGCGACGGAAGGACCACCGTTGACCTCTCCTACGCGCCTAGACGACGCGCACCCCTACCTCCGCGCCGCGAGCGCCGGGATCCGCCATCACGCACAGGCCATCGCTCCCTCGGGCATCGTCCCCTCCAGGCCCGCGGATCGTCCGCACCTGGACGTGCTGCACGCGCATCTCACCGCCCTGCTGCCGATTCTGGACCGGCTCGCCCAGACGACCCGGCCCCCGCACCCGGCGGCCGGACGCAGTCTCGAATCCGCCCACACCAGGCTCTGGCAGGCCGCCAGCGACGTCCACGCCGCCTTTCACCTGCTGCCTGGTACGCGGCCGGCCGACGGCCAGGCACGCTCCTGCAGTCCCGATCAGCTTCCGGAAGGCCCGCCCGTGCTGACGATCTGCCAACGGCACCTCGCCGCCGGCCACGTCGTCCGCCGCAGAACCACGCCCACCGACCTCCACCCATACACCACGGTCTGTGTGCGGTGAGCAGTACCCGCCGAATCGAGGGCCGCCGATGAGCCACCGGTCCGCCCGCCGAGGCCGCCGCGCGTCCGCGACCGCGCTGTTCACCCCTCACACCACCGACCGCGCCAGCCGCAGGGCCGCCCGCCGTCAGCTCGCCGAGGCCATCGCGAAGGCCCGCTCCGAAGCCGTCGCTCACGGACGCGGCAGCATAGACGCCGAAACCCAGATGCCTGCCGCACTTCATCCGCCCGGCGGACGGAGCGGGCCCGCGTCCGCTCGCGGAAGCCGGCTGAAGCTCCCCGCCCACCGCATGACCACCGCCGTGGCCGCCGGTGCCTACCCCTTCCTCGCCGAAGGCGGCCTCGGCGCCGAGGGCATCTACATCGGCCGCGACGTCCACGCCGAAGCGGCTTTCGTGTTCGACCCGTTCGCGCTGTACGGGAAGATCGAAGGGTTCACGAACCCCAATATCCTGCTCGCCGGCGTGATCGGCCAGGGCAAGAGTGCCCTCGCCAAATCCTTCGCCCTGCGTTCGGTCGCCTTCGGATACCGCGTCTACGTGCCGTGCGACCCCAAGGGCGAATGGACACCGGTCGCGGAAGCCCTCGGCGGACGGTCCGTCGCCCTCGGTCCCGGACTGTCAGGACGTCTGAACCCTCTGGACGCGGCCCCGCGCCCCGCGTCCGTGTCCGAGGCCAACTGGGGCGGCGAGATCCGCAAGCGCCGGCTTCTCCTTCTCGGCTCCCTGGCCCGCACCGTCCTGGGCAGGGACCTGAGGCCCATGGAGCACACCGCTCTGGACATCGCGCTCGACACCGTCGTCGCCCACGCAGCCGATGCCCACCGCACCCCGCTCCTCGGCGACATCGCCGCGGCCCTCAACAACCCCTTGGCACTCGACGACGCCGCAGGCGTGATGCTCGGCCAGCTCGGAGATGCCGCCCGCGACCTCGCTCACGCCATGCGCCGGCTGGTCCACGGAGACCTGGCAGGCATGTTCGACGCACCCTCCACCGTCGCCTTCGACCCGACCGCGCCGATGCTCACCATCGACCTGTCCCGCCTCGGCGGTTCGGGCGACGACACCGCACTCGTCCTCGCCATGACCTGCGCCAGCGCCTGGATGGAATCCGCGCTCTCCGACCCGAACGGAGGCCGACGCTGGATCGTCTACGACGAAGCATGGCGCCTGATGGCTCACATCGGGCTGCTCCAGCGCATGCAGGCCCAGTGGAAACTCAGCCGCGGTCTCGGCATCGCCAACTTGATGATCATCCACCGGCTCAGCGACCTGCTCACCGCCGGCGACGCGGGCTCACAAGGCCGCGCCCTGGCCGAGGGCCTTCTCGCCGACTGCAGCACTCGCATCATCTACCGCCAGGAGACCGACCAGCTCCACGCCGCAGCCTCCCTCCTCGGCCTCACTTCCGTCGAGACAGGCGCCATCCAGCACCTCATCCGAGGCCGCGGGCTGTGGAAGGTAGCCGGCCGATCCTTCGTCGTCCAACACCTGCTGCACAGCCTTGAGTTCAACCTCTTCGACACAGACGTCCGCATGCGCTGAGAGCATCGATCCACCGAACGGAATCCGCGTGACCACCGCTCCAGAGCCTGCCCCGGCGGAGGCCTCGTCTCCACGTCCCGTCACCCGGGACGGCGCCACACCGCCCTCTTCGACCACATCCGCCGGTGTACGAACCGGCACCCCTTCTTCGCAGCTCACCACCGGCAAACAGATGGTGGTCGAGGCCCTCGGCGCATTGCCCCCGCGCCCGACCAGGCCCCACACGGCGGACTCCGCCGAGGACATCGTCGCCTGGCTCGTGATCCGGGCTGCCAGTCATCTCGACTATGTGCATGCGCAGTTCACCGACGCCGCCCAGGGCGTGGCTTCCATGCTCGACCGAGTCTCCACTGGAAAGTCGCCGATCAACTCGCTGGGGGTTCTGCAGTCCCGGGGCCTGCTGATCGACATCCTCGCTGCCCGCCGAGCCGACGCCGTGGAGCACCTCAAGGAGGCCATCCACGCCTACCAGCGTGTCACAGCCCTCGGAAACCGCACCGCACAACCCGCACGTCGAGCAGGCCCCGGGCCGGTACCTCCAGGCCCGCCGCCGACCCCGGCCGGGCACAACGCATCCACGCCAAGGCCGCACTGAGCGCGACCCTCTGCACTGTTCCCACGGATGGAGCACTACTTCATTTCCGCTACCGCCCCCGAACCCGCCCCGCTTCCCAGCCACCGATACACCACTGATCCAGGGTGGCAGGAGTTGTGGCGCCGCCATGCCCACATCACCACGCCGCTGCGGACGCGCGGGCTCGAATGCGACATCGAGTTCGGCCTCAACTCCCACGTCGTCTATGTCGCGCTGCCCGACGACAGTTACCTGATCATCGCGCCCCCGTACGAGTCGTCCGCCGCCCGCCCGGCCGGCGACCCGGAAGGCTGGATCGTGACGCGGGAATCCCCTGACGATCCGACCGTGCTCGAAGTCGTCTACGACTCAACTCCCGGCTGCGACCCCGGTGTCCCCCCACGCCCGGAAGCCCGGAACGGCGGCGCCGCAGTACCCCTCATCCAGGCCATCGACCAGCGCCTGGAGGACCTCGGGCTGCTGCCGGACGGCCCGCCCCGGAGACCGCCGGCATCGGCGCGCGATCAGCACATCACCACCCCTCCTCGCGCTGCCCCCGTCGCCGTGGGCCGCACTCAGCCGTCCCCTCCCCCACGCATGGCGGCGACAGTCCAGCCCTGGCCGACACGCTGACCCATCCACACGGAGAACCGCCCTTGTCCACACGCTCCTTCATCGCACGCCCCGTCAACGGCACTGGCTACAGCGGCATTCAAGTCCAGCTCGACGGCCAGCCCAGCCACCACCTCCCGCTACTCCTGACCGCCTACCAGTACCGCTGGGCACGATCCGTTGAGGCCATGACCCGCCACCTCGTCGACGACGTGACGGTCGGGTGGGACGAACTCGGCACCGATCTCCTGGACGGCGCCCCACCCGCTCTCGTGTCCTCGCTGGTCGGCGACGAGCGGTGGCCCAGCCGCACCCTTGACCACCTGGTCACGCCCGACGGCTCTCCGCCGGAACGCATGTCCGTCACCGACGCAACCGTCGAGGACCAGGACATGCAGTGGGGGTATGTGCTGCACGGGTCGGGTATCGAGGTGATCTCTCTCATGAACGAGGACCTCGGCCCCATGGTCCGCTGGTCCACCGACCCTCGCTCCGCATTCAGCGACGACCCTGCGGCCTGGTCCTCACTTGCCGCAGCACCTGTCCGTGCGCCGCGAACCGCCCCGGCCCCACACGCCCCGACAGCCGTCCCGCGGAGTCCGGCTCCGGCGCGAACCGTCCCACACCGCTAGTCCGCCCGGTCACACCAACGCGCAGTCCCCCTTCGACAGCACAGGAGACCCCGCCTTCTTGCCCCCAAGTCCCCACTTCTCCTTCGGAGACCACACGGAGCACGGATTCGTCGCTTCGGCCTCGGCCTCGATGCCCACGACCGTGGCTCACTGGTACCTGACACGCGAAGCATTTCACCCGGTTCCCGGCGAGCCCGGCCTCTACCGGCTGAGCGAGCCCGAACGCGACGGTCCCCGCCGGACCCGACAGGCCGTCCACAACCTGCGGCGCCAGGGCTGCACCGTGCACGCCGACGTCCGCCTCGACCCGGCCGTCTCCGCCGGCCCCGCGCGACCGAGCCGGCAGAACGGGCTCCTGGAGCGTCGCGCCCGTCTCGCCCAGGCCGCAGCCGCCCGGACAACGCAACGCCGCTTCACACCACCCACCACGTCCGCCCCTGCCGCCCGGCCCGTCCCGCCGCGCCCCACCTACGCTCCATCCGCCCATGTGACGGCCACCGTCGGGGGGCGGTCCCGATGACAGCCCCGAACCGTCCGGCACGCGAAGACCAACAGCTGAGCTCATCCGAACTCGGCAATGCGGCACGCGAGTTCTATTCGAAGATGGACATCATCGGCAACGAGGCGGAAGCCGCCCTCCATGCGACACGGGACCGATACGGCCGCACCGTCCACCCCACCGCCGCAGCAGCCGCACGAGCCCACCGTGACAGCGCGGCGGTCGAGGCATACGCCGCGCACCTCGCTCCGCACGCCGAGGCTCTCCTCGACGCCGCCCGCCTCGTGCTCGACGGACTGCCCCCGGCCC
The DNA here is from genome assembly GCF_053597115.1 of Streptomyces sp. NPDC001515. Taxonomy (NCBI): domain Bacteria; kingdom Bacillati; phylum Actinomycetota; class Actinomycetes; order Kitasatosporales; family Streptomycetaceae; genus Streptomyces; species Streptomyces sp. NPDC001515. The sequence continues at coordinate 46,308 of NZ_JBSFHN010000040.1, read as the reverse complement.
GGCACCTTGCGGGCTGGCGGGCCGTCCTGGACAACCTGGCCACCTCCTCGGCCGAGATCCGACGGAGCCTCGACCGGCCGACTGTCCCCGGTTCCCGGGACGAACGCGCCGAACATGCCGCTCTGTGGCTATACATCACGGTATGGGCTGACCACGGTTCCATTGCCAGCGATCTCGCCGACCAGAAAGCCCACCACGAGGCTCCGCTGACCGACGAGGAACAGCGAATGTGGACCGAGAGGGCCCACGCCGCGCAACGCTGGGGGGATCTGGAGCTGACCGAGTCGTGGTACGCCGCCGACGGCCAGCTCATCACCCTCGCAAACCTGGTCGAGGACGACGACTCCACGGTGGTCGCCCTGCGTGGTGACCCAGGGGCACCTGGTTGGCAGGTAATCGGTCACTACGCCCACGAGCTGGAAGCGGGGCAGGCCCTGCCCCCGGCAGTCCCGGCAGGCGTGCTGCGCGCGGACGTCTCGCGGTTCAACCGTCCGGAACCGGCTCCGGCTCTGTCCTTGCAGGACCTCATCCGGGATGTCGTCGAAGGCCGCAGTGCCGGTGACGCGTCGGATGCGCTCCTTGACGCCGTTCAACACAGCTATCCCGTCGGCCCCATGGTCCAGTTGCAGAATCTGCTGCAGATCAGCGCCCAGTTCGCCCTGGCACTGGAGACTGCACAGGGCCGCCAGATCGGGGCCCGCCTCACAGCGCTGAGCCGCCAGATCGGGTTCCTCGCCGGTGAAGTCGCAGATGCGGCGCAGGACCTGGGCGCGACCGTTGGCGTCCTGCCCCCGCACCGCACTCCCGTTCTGCGCGTCCGCCCGCGCCCGGCCGTCGAGACCACACCGGCCGCACCGCCGCACCGCGCAACCACGACAGTCCGACACCCGTAGCGCCCCGAGAAAGTTCCGTTGCCTCCGACCGTCTTCCAGACCCCGGCACCGCGTATCACCTACGGCGCGGTACTGGGCACCCCGTACGTCGCCCGCCTTCTCGGCGGCACCCTTACCGGCCGGCTCCCCAACGGCATGGCACCCGTCGCGATCACGATGTGGGCCACCACGAGCGGCAGCGGCATCGCCTTCGGCGGACTGCTCAGCGCCCTGTACGGGCTGTCCTCCTCGCTGGTGCAGCCGGTCAAGGGGCGCCTCATGGACCGCCACGGCCAGACCGCGGTGCACGTCCCGGCCGCTGTTCTGAACTCCACGTTCCTGGCGGCTCTTCCGCTGGCCGGACCGTACGGCGGGCCGGGTCTCGCCACAGCCATCGTGGTCGCGGGCGGTCTGACCACCCCTTCTCTGGAGGCTGGCCTGCGGGCCCTGTGGCCGAGCGTGCTGCCCGAACCCCGGCTGCGGCATGCCGCCCTCGCCCTCGACACTGGCACGCAGGGGCTGTTGTACATCGTCGGCCCGCTGCTCGTCGCCGCCCTCGCCTCAACGTACGACCCCGCCGTCGCACTGGCCGTCGCCGCAGTGCTCGGCCTCTTCGGAACCGCTGTGGTCGTGCTCGCTCCGCCCTCACGGCGCTGGCGCCCGGCGCCGTCTCAAGCGCCGATGGCCAGCACCAGCGCGCCAACAAGCCCCGGCACCGGACTGGTGCTGATGTTCATCGCGCTTGCGGGCATCGGGTGCGCGATCGGGGCCATGAACGTGTGGTCGATCGCCATGGCCGAGCGCCACGGACAGGACATGCTCTCGGGCATCATCCCTGCCGCATTTTCCGCCGGTAGCTTCCTGGGCGGCCTCGTCTACGGCCGCCGCACCTGGAGGGCGTCCACCACAGACCGTCTGATCACCGCCGCCGCCGCGTTCCTCGCCGGATGGCTGCCGCTAACGGTCCTCCTGGACGCACCCGCAGTGGACACCGTCGCTGTCGCCGTGCCTGGGGCATTCCTGACCGTCGTGGTCGCCTGCGCCTACGTGACCACCGACGTCCTCACCCCGGCAGCCCGGACCAGCGAAGCGTACGCGTGGCTGATCCTCTCGATCGGTGTCGGGCAATCCGCCGGTACCGCCTTGGCCGGGCGCCTCGCCGAGCAGCCGCTCGCCAGCGCGTCGCTCCCCGCCGCAGGCGCGGCCATCGCCCTCGCTGTCCTTCTCGCCGCGCGCCGATACCTCCGCTCCGCCGAGAACTGGCCGATCGCCCGTCACCGCCGCCCCCGACGAACCCGGCTGAAGGTGCCCCGATCAGGGGGCACTCCCACCGTCCCCCTCATCCAGAAGTAGTGGATCCCATTGCCCAACACACCTGAAGAGCCATTCATGACGATCCGGCACGCCATTACCGGTGAGGTCACCACCACCGGCTACAACGCCGCCGCCCGGCGGATCCTGCTCCAGGACGGCTTCGAAGAGGCGCCGGTCTGCGTCTGCCGGGCGGCGGAGCCCGGTACGGAGCGGACGCACGGGGCTGCGCGACAGCCGACGGGCTGCTCGTCACCGACCGTCCCGTGCACCTGCACCGAGCCCTCGGTCGACCGATGAGCGCCAGCGATACGCGCCCGGCTGGCCGGCCGCCGGTGTCGGTGCGGTCCGGGATCCGCTCCGAGAGCGGCCGGCCTCTCCGGCGCATCGCCAACCCCGCCCGCACCCGCACCTGTTGAAGGGGTCTCGTTGTGACCACACCTGCACCGACCACGAGTCCAGCGCGGACCAAGGGCGGTGAGCTTCGGGCCAAGGTGGCCCGTCTGCTGGCCGACCGGCCGGCGGACACGCTCACCATCGGGAACATGGCCAGGCAGCTGGGCCACTCCCACGGCGCCGTCCGCAACGCCGCTCTCACCCTGGTGCGGCGCGGCGAGGCCGACCAAGACGGAAGGGGGCAGCCGCAGTTCCGCGCGAACGCGAAGACCGCTGCCGCCGCGCAGACGGCTGTGATCAGCCGGCCGGGCACGCACTCTCCCCGTGCCGAGGCGGCCACGGCGCGCACGACCGTTCCCGCGGCAGCCGCGCCCAAGCAGACCGGGCCGATCCGCCGTGCGGGCGGCCAGCTCTACCACCCCCGGGAGCTGGCCGATCTGCCCGACGTCGAGGCGTTGAACCGGCTGCGGGACGCGGACGTGCCGGTGCTGCTCTACGGCCCACCGGGCACCGGCAAAACGTCGCTGGTGGAGGCGGCTTTCCCGGACCTGCTCACCGTCGCCGGGGACGGCGACACCACGGTCGGCGACCTGATCGGCGAGTACACACAGGCCGACAGCGGGGGCTACGTCTTCCAGTACGGTCCGCTGGTCACCGCGATGACCGAGGGCCGCGCCCTGCTGATCGACGACGCGACCCTGATCTCACCGATGGTCCTGGCGGCGCTGTATCCGGCGATGGACGGGCGCAGGCAGATCCAGGTCAAGGCGCACAAGGGCGAGACCATCAAGGCCGAGCCGGGCTTCTACGTGGTGGCGGGCCACAATCCCGGCGTCCACGGGGCGGTGTTGACGGAGGCGTTGTCGTCCCGGTTCAGCGTGCAGATCCAGATCGGCACGGACTACGACCTCGCCCTGGCCTTGAGGATCGATGCCCGGGTGGTCCGGGTTGCCCGGCATCTGGCCCACCAGGTCGAATTGGGCGAGCTGGGCTGGGCACCCCAGCTGCGAGAACTGCTCAGCTACCAGCGCACCGAGGCCGTCCTGGGCACCAAGGCCGCGCTCGCGAACCTGGTCGGTATCGCTCCTGTGGAGGATCGCGACGCCGTCGCCGACGCCGTCATCAAGACCGTCGGCGTCAAGAAGGTAGCGCCCCTCACCCTCGGTAAGCAGATCCCCGCCTCAGCCACCCGGCAGCCTCCGGGCAGCACCGCTTCCGCGAACCGGGGCCGCACGCGATGAGCGCCCACCACCACGTCCAGTCCCCCGCCACCACCCGGCACGACGACCTCGACTTCGCGCGCTGGGACGACGACGGCGCCCCGCCCGCGCAGCCCCGCACCTCCCCGGCCGCGTGGCTGCGCGTGGGTGCCGAACTCGGCGACCGGCTGGTCGCCCTCTCCGGCCGCCAGGACCTCCTCGTCACCTGCCGCCCCGGCACACGCAGCGGCGCACCCGCCGCCTACTTCCCCACGCTGGGCGAGATCGAGGTCGACTCCCGCTTGTTCGCCCCGCTGAAGCCCCACGAGATCCATCCGCGGATCGTGGGCGACGAGGAGCGGTATCCCGCCGTCTGGGGAGTGTTCGTCCATGAGGCCGCGCACGCGGCCCACTCCGTCTGGACGGCTCCGGCCGGAGCGGACCCTCGTGTCGTCGAGGCCGCGCTGCTGCTGGAGGAGAGCCGCATCGAGGGCGCGCACCTGGTCACGCGGCCCACGGACCGCACGTACCTGCGCACCAGTGCCCGGACCCTGGTCATGCCCGATATCGCACACCCCACCGTCCAGGGCATCGAGCAGGCCGCCGCCGCGGCGGCCCTGATCCTCGGCCGCCGTGACGCCGGCGTCCTGGACGCCGGCGAGACCCGGGCCGTCGCCGACCTGTGCGAGAAGGTGCTGGGCGCAGACCTGCTGGCCACGCTCACCCGCGTCTGGACCGGGGCCCATCAGTGTGCCGACGACGACGCCACGACGATGCTCGCGCTCGGTCAAGAGTGGTGCGACGCTCTGGACGCGGCGGGCCCCGTCCTGCCCGTGCCGGAAGGCCTCACCGATCTGCTGTCGGGCGCCGTGGGGGTCGTCATGGACAGCACGGCCGCCACCGACGCCGCCGACCTCGCAGCGCAGGCCGCGGCATCCAGCGCCATGGCCGCGAAGGCCGAGGCGCAGGCTCAGGACCGCGCTCAGCGGGCCGGCCAGCGACGCAAGGCCGCCGCCACCGCCAAGAGCGTCTTCAACACCCGTGGCGCCACTGTCGCCCCCGACGGTACGCCGGCGCCCCACAAGACCCCGGTGACCGGCACCCGCAGGCCCACCGCCGCCGAGCAGAGTGCCGCCGCACGCCTGAGCCGCGCCCTGCGTGCCGCCGCCTACCGCGAACGGACCCAGGAACGGACCACCAGCCCCACCCCGCCCGGCCGCCTCAACATGGGCCGTGCCCTCGCCCGCGACGCCCAGCGCGCCGCCGGATCGGTCCCCACCGCAGAACCGTTCACCCACACCCGCCGCCGCAACTCCCCCACCCCACCACTGCGCGTGGGGATCGCCGTCGACGTCTCCGGCTCCATGAGTGACGCCTGCAAACCCGTCGCCTCCGCCGCCTGGATCGTGGCACGCGCAGCAGCCCTGACCGACCCCGACTCCCTCACCGCCACCATCGCCTATGACAGGCACCTGACCGCACTGACCCGCCCCACCCACCGCGCACCAGAACGCGTGACGACGTTCGATGCCACCGGCGGCAGCCACAACCTGGCCGCAGCCATCGACGCACTCGACCACGGCCTCGAACTCACCCGCCCCGGCACCGGCCGCCTCCTCGTGATCGTCACCGACGCCCACTACGGCAGCGACGAAACAGCCCAAGCCGTCACCCGCGTCAAACAGCTCACGACCGCCGGCTGCGCCGTACTCCAACTCACCCTCACCGCGAAGTCCCAGCACTTGCCGGGGACCACTTTGCTGCACCTCCCCAAACCGTCCAGCGCTCCCGCAGCCATCTCCAAGGCAGCCACAGACGCCATCCGCAGGACCCGCTGAGACGCCCCAGAAGAGAGAAAGCAGGAACAAACACGTGGCAATTCGCAAAGCCTGGAACGTTATTCATAATTGCGGACACGAAGCGACGCACGACCTGTCCAACCGTCCCGCTGACCGGCGTGCAGGTTTCGCGCGCTGGCTCGAAGGACGCGACTGCACCGACTGCTGGAACGCTTCCCGGAATTCTGACGCGGAGTCCCGGGCGGTATGGCTCGCCACCAAGCGTGCCGAAGAACAGCAGGCCGCCGCAGAGTGGACGGAGCGGTTCGACATGCCGCCGCTCGAAGGGCCCGAGAAAGCGCTCGCCTGGGGCGAGCGCTCCCGGCACCAGCTCGTCACTGCCGCGTACAGCGCGCTGGTGAGCGAGGGCACCTGGGACGAAGCCGACTGGGCCGTCCTCGAAGACAAGATTCGCACCGTCGCCCGCGCTGGATGGTGGATCGACCAGAGGGATACCGAGGGCTCTGACCTGCCCGAACTTCTCGACGCGGCCGAGGCGGCGGACCACGGAACGGAGAATCCGTTCCGCTGACGGCGGCAACATAGCCGGTGACCGCCGGTTAGCCAAACCGGCGTTCCTCCGGAGTATTGATGCTCCCGCCCCGTCACCCAGAAAGGAATCGCTTGCATCCTCCGCCCCGGGACCGTCAGCCCACTCCCGTCACTGTCGTTCCCGATCCATCCACTGCCACTCGGGACATCACCCACGCCCACTTCCGGGTCGGCGACACCGTCATCGTTCTGAAAGGCGTGGTCGGCGGGGAACTCTGGGGAGATGTGAAGAGAGTAGTCGCTCCCTCCTGGCACACATCGACCGACGAGAACGGGTGGCGGCTGCGGGATGCAACCGGCGGTGCTCAGTCCTACGTCACCGCCCATCCTCGCTATCTCGTACACCTCTCCCGCAGGTGTCCGGACTGTGTGATCCACGTGCGGGCCATGGAGAAGGCTCTCCTCGCGCGATTTGTCGGCCGCGACGAGCTGGTCGACTGCGGCTGGTACACCACCACCGCCCTTGGTCAGCTCGTACATGTCGCCGATGTCGGGGGCGGCCGGTGATTGTCCGCTTTCATGGGCGGACCCGTCTGCCGCACGATGCGCTGGAAGCGGCGTTGGACCGGCCGGTTGCCTCGAACGACGGGCCCGAGCGCACGGTCGTCGCGCACTGGCCTGGCCTGGATCGCTACACCCTGGGCTGTCGTCGGGCGGACTGGACTTCCGCGGATTGGGCCGAGCACCTCGAAGACGCCTGTCTGGAGCGCGCGTTCGCCGTCGCGCCGGAGCAGTGCGAGCGTGCGATCGTTCGGCTGTCCGTGTGCCTCGCGCCGACGGACCGGGAGCTGACGAAGCCGGAATGGGCCGAGGTCGCCATGCGCCTCGCCCGGGCCACCGGCCTCGATGTGCCCGGCGACGACGCCCACGGCTGCCGGTGGGTAGCCGTGCACGCAGAACCAGGACGTATGGAGCTGGTAGCCAGCCTGATCCTTCTCGACGGCTCGTGGCGGGTACTGCCCCGTGACTACATGCAGCGGCTGTCAGACGAGGCCCGTCGTCTTGAGAGAGATCTGCGTCTGGTCCCCGCCTCCGCCAGGACCGCCCAGGATCAGACCCGTCGCACCGTGTCCTCGGCATCGACGAGGCTCGGTAACACCCTCGTCCTTCTCGCTGACGAGCAGGGCGGTCCGCTGGCCACTGTCCGCAGGATCGTCGAGCACACCGCGCATCAGCTTGCCCAGCAGCCCGCAAACCCCGGGGCTGCCCATCGGCTGGAGCTGATCGGCCGTCGCATCCATAGCATCCAGCAGGACCTAGACGGCACGGTCGCTCACCTGACCCAGCCTCCCGCAGCCCCCTCTTCGGCCGGCCTTCGGCGCCCGAACCGACGCACGCCGTAGAGCTTCCACATCAGGCTCGGCCAGACGGCCGACCCCCGTGTCGCAGCACCTGCCCCGCGGAGATTCCGCCGACCGAGCACGAGCGGTCCGCCGTGTGTGCCGGTCCGCCCCCGCCGCGCGCCTTCACCGCTCCGCCGCCCCCGCTGGCCACGGGCTGCGCCGCTGACTCCCACTTCGCCCAAGGACCCCATGCCCAACATCACTGACTCCGAGCGCCTCGCCTCCTACGCCGACGTACTGGCCGGTGAACTCCCCGACACCTGGACCAGCACGTACCTGCCGGACCATGCGAAGGACGACCTCGCTGAACTTGCCGACCGCGTCTGGGACCTGGATCTGGTCGCCGCCGCCCTTGCCGAGCAGCCCCTGCAGCACGCCGCGGTCCTGAGCCGGCCTGACGGCGCGCAGCTCGTCCTTCTGGACCGGCACGAACGCGACGGCTTTCTCATCGCCGCCATCGCCCCGTCCGCCTTGCCCGACGAGGCATACCGTGCGGTTCCCGAGCCCAACGGGATCGCCCTGGGCGACGACCCGTTCCTGGGTGCCGAGGAGGTCGCCGACGATCTCCTCGCCCGTTACGACAGCGCCCTCGCTCAGGTCCGCGCCAATTCCCTGGGCGGAGTCCAGCCGTCGCAGGCCGACCGGATCGTACTGACCTGGCAGAAGGACGGGAGCATCGCCACGGCCGTCATCGACGACCGCGCAGGCACTGTCCTGATCTCCCACGGCTTCGTCCAAGACCCCCAGAGCGGCATCTACCGCCTGAGTGGTGACGACTCCCAGGTCCAGGCCCGTGCCCTTCGAGAGATCAGCTCGCGCCTCGACGCGCTCGGCATCGGCCTCGCTCTCCAGCACTCGGTGGGCCGGACCGCCCCCTCCGCACCCACGTCCGTTCCGCCCGTCCCGGCCGGCCCCCGAACTCAGGTCACCCGGTCGCGGTAAGACGGCGCCCGCGGGAACCCGGGGTGGCCCGGCGCCGCCCCAGGAGCGCCTCCTCCCCACCCGAACTCCGGAGAAACCAGTAGCAGCCCGCACACCCCCGCCGATCAGTACCCGGCTCAAGCCTCGACTCGCCACGGCCCTCTTCCGCCGGTATCTGCGCGCCTGCATTCCGACAGGACCCGACTTCTCCGCGCCGAGCACAGGTGCGCCCGAACGCGCCGGGCCCAGCTCGCCGGAGAACGCCGCGGCCCCCGACCGCCCCCGTTCTGGAGGCCCATGTCCCACCCAACCACGTACGCGGTGCGGCTGACCCACGAAATCACCCGCCTGCTCGGTCACCTGGCCGACCATCTGTCCCAGCTCCCCCCGCCGCAGGCCGCACAGGTCATCGCCCTCGTGCTCAACCCGGACAACGGAGTCCTGGGCGGTGTCACCCACCTCGTCGCAACTGGCAGTCTGTTCGCCAAGGACCAGGCCGAGCGCGGCGCGCTGCCGGCGGAAGTGTGGCTCGCCCTGGGCCGTGCCTCGAACGAGCTCGGCGACATCGCCCTCGACCTGGACGAGCACACCGACACCCTCCAGCGCGTCGGTGCCCAGCCCGCTGCCACGGCGGCACGGCGCCCGGCACCAGCGCCGCTCGTCGTACGGCGGCGCCGGTGAGGAAAAAGCAGCGGCGGGGCTGGGGCCCCAGCGAGCAGGCGGAGCAGCACTACCTCGTCCGGCCCCGTGCCCTGGCCGGCGGCGGCGACATCAGGCACGTCTCGGAGTACTTGCGCGCCTCTGGCTGGCGCGACAGGTCCAGAACGGGTGGCCCGCTGTTCATGGAGAGTCCGGACCGCACCGTGCGTGTCGCCTACGACCCGTACATCCTGCCCGGCGGGTGGACCGTCCACGGCCGGGCAGAAGGGGCCGGCGCCGAGTGGTCGGCCCACCTGGGCCGCCAGACGCCGGTGGAGATCGTCGCCGGACTCACCGACGCGCTCACCCGCCCCCGGTCCGCCCACGCCCCCAACGTCTGGGCGCCCCTTGCCGAGCAGGGCTGGAGTACGGGCGTCGAGGGCCCGGACCACACGGCCGCGAGCCCGGGCGGCACCGCATGGATGCAATTCCGGCATGGCCCCGACGGGGCGGCGATGTGGTGGACCGGGGCCCGGGACACACAGGGCAACAGCTGGACAGCGCACTTCACGCCGACCACCCCATTGCACCTCGTACAGGCCTTCGCCACAGAACTCGCCAGCCCGGACCCCGTGATGCGCCCCCGCGGACGCGTCCCGGCGAGCGCCCGGATCCGCACCTGGTCGGTGTCCGTGACGCCCTCCCAGCTCAACACATGGCAGCAGGCCCGGATCACCGCCGCCCGAGCCGCAGCCTGGGCCCGCAACAGCCCACGCGGCACCCGGCCGCGCACCAGCACCCGCCCGTACACCCCGGCCGGCGGCACACGCACCCGCCGCTGACCTCCACACCCACCCCGAGGAGTCCGATGCCCGGCATCCCCCCGGACGCCCACCGCACCTTGACCGACACGCTCGCTGACCTCACCGCCCTGTACGGCCTCGGGGAACATCGGTACAGCGGTTGGCGCTGAGATTGATCATGGTCGGATAGCACACCGGCTGCGGGCTCCGCTGGGGTTCGTGGAAAGATCGCCGGGCGGGTGCCGGGGCTGGCTACGGTCCGTTCGTGCCGGTGGAGTTTCTGACTGATGAGCAGGCCGAGGCGTACGGGAAGTTCGCCGAGGAGCCGACCCGCCCCGAGTTGGAGCGGTTCTTCTTCCTGGACGACGTCGACCGCGATCTGATCGCCCGGCGACGCTCCGCGCATCACCAGCTCGGCTTCGCCCTCCAGATGTGCACGGTGCGCTATATCGGCCGGTTCCTCCCGGACGACCCGCTGGACGCGCCGTGGCGGGTGGTCGAGCACCTGGCCGTGCAGCTCGGCATCGAGGACGCGTCGGTGGTGAAGCGGTACACCGAGCGGCCGAAGACGGCGTACGAGCACGCGTGGGAGATCCGGGACGCCTACGAGTACCACGAGTACGACGATGCGGAGTGGTCCCGGAGGTTCCGTACCTTCCTCCATGGCCGGGCCTGGACGCACGCCGAGGGTCCGAAGGCGCTGTTCGACCACGCGGTGGGCTGGCTGCGCCGCAATCGCGTACTGCTGCCAGGCGTCTCGGTACTGGCCCGGCAGGTGTCGGAGGTACGGAAGGTCGCGGACAAGCGGCTGCACGCCACGGTCGCGGGCGCGGCCCGCCGCGCGGACCCGGCGCTGCCCGGGGATCTGGTGGCGACGCTGAAGACGCCGGAGGGTTCCCGGTTCTCGGAGCTGGAGCGGCTGCGCCGGCCGCCGACGCGGACGACGGGCACGGCGTTCGCCCGCGCGCTGGAGCGGGTGGACGAGATCGGCGCGTACCGGCTCGGCAGGTTGAGGCTGTCGCAGATCCCGCCGAACCGGATGGCGGCGCTGGCCCGGTACGCACTGGGGTCGAAGGCGGCGCTGCTGGAGCGGGCGACGGAGCCCAAGCGCACGGCGATGCTGACCGCGGTGATGCGGCACCTGGAGGCGAAGGCGATCGATGAGGCCCTGGACTTGTTCCAGGTCCTGATGGCCACCCGGCTGCTGAACACGGCGAAGCGGAAGACGGAGAAGGAGCGGCTGTCGACGCTGCCGCAGCTGGAGAAGGCGTCACGGGTGCTCGCGCGGGCGGCGAAGGTGCTGCTTCAGGAGCTGGAGCTGGTCGAGGAGCAGGAGGCGGACTTGGACGTGGCCGCGCTGTGGGCGGCGGTGGAGGAGGTCGCGCCGCGCGCCGCCGTGATGAGCGCGGCGGCCACTGTGGTGACCCTGGTGCCCGAGGATGAGAACTCGGCCGAGGTCGCGATGCGGGCCGCGCTCGCGAACCGTTACGCGACGGTGCGCCCGTTCCTCGCGTTGCTGGGCGAGTCGAAGGCGCTGGACGCGGCGAGCGCGGGGAAGCGGGTCCTGGCGGGGGTGCGGGGTCTTCCGGCGCTGGCGCGGCGGAAGGTGGGGGTCAAGCCACTGCTGCCGCGTGAGGTGGACGACAAGCTGGTGCCGCTGGCGTGGCGCAAGGCGGTGTATGCCAACCCCGATCTGCCGCAGGGCGCGGTGGACCGGGACGCGTACGTGGTGTGCGTGCTGGAGCAGCTGCATCGGGCCCTGAACAACCGCGACGTCTTCGCCGCACCGTCGCACCGCTGGTCCAACCCGCGGGCCCGCCTGCTGGACGGGCCCGACTGGGAGGCGGTCGAGGAGGATGTCCTGGCGGCCCTGAGCCTGGACATGCCCGTGGAGGAGCATCTGGCGGAGCTGGTGCGGGGCCTGGACGCCGGGTGGAAGCAGCTCGCGACACGTCTGGAGGAGGCGGGGCCGGCGGCGAAGGTCTCCATCGAGGTGGCCGGCGACGGGCGGGTGAAGCTGAACGTCGACAAGCTCGGCGCGCTCGGCGAGCCGAAGTCCCTGACCTGGCTGCGCCGGCGGATCGAGAAGATGCTCCCGAAGATCGACCTGCCGGACCTGCTGTTCGAGGTGAACGCCTGGACAGGGTTCCTCGACGCCTTCGTCCACCTCGGCGACGGCACTACCCGGATGAAAGACCTGCCCACCTCGGTGGTCGCGCTGCTGGTCTCCGAGGCGTGCAACATCGGCCTGGCCCCGGTGGTCAACCCCGGATACGAGGCGCTGACCCGGGCCCGGCTCGTGCACGTCGACCAGTACTACCTGCGCGCCGACACCATCGCCGCGGCGAACGCACGGCTGATCGCCGCCCAGGCCGGCATCTCGATCGTGCGCTACTGGGGCGACGGGTTGCTGGCCTCGGTGGACGGGCTGCGCTTCCAGGTGCCGGTGCGCACCATCAGCGCCGCGCCGTCGCCGAAGTACTTCGGGTTCAAGCGGGGGATCACCTGGCTCAACGCGGTCAACGACCAGGTCGCGGGCATCGGGCAGATGGTCGTGCCCGGCACCCCGCGCGATTCCCTGCACACCCTGGACGCGCTGCTGAATCTGGACGGCGGGGTGAAGCCGGAGATGGTGGCGACCGACAACGCCTCGTACTCCGACATGGTGTTCGGTCTGTTCAAGATCCTCGGCTACAACTTCAGCCCGCGGTTCCGCGACCTGGACGACCAGCGGTTCTGGCGGGCCACGATGCCCGGCGTCGAGACCGGCACGTACGGTGCGGTGGAGGATCTGGCCCGCAACCGCGTGAACCTGAACAAGGTGATCACGCACTGGCCGGACATGCTGAAGGTCGCCGGTTCCCTGGTCACCAACCAGGTTCGCGCCTACGACCTGCTGCGGATGTTCGGCCGCGACGGGCGCCCGACGCCGCTTGGGTCGGCGTTCGCGGAGTACGGGCGGATCGCGAAGACCGAGCATCTGCTGCGGGTGGTCGACCCGGTGGACGACACTTACCGGCGGCAGATGAACCGGCAGCTCACCGTGCAGGAGTCCCGCCACAAGCTGGCGAGGGACGTGTGCCATGGCAAGCGCGGCACCATCCACCAGGCGTACCGCGACGGGATGGAGGACCAGCTCGGCGCGCTCGGCCTGGTCCTCAACGCCATCGTGCTGTGGACGACGAAGTACATCGACGCCGCCGTCCAACAGCTCCGCGCCGAGGGCCACGAGATCCGGGACGAGGACATCGCCCGGCTGTCCCCGCTCAAGCACCGCAACCTCAACCTTCTCGGCCGCTACACCTTCACGCCGTCGACTCCGGCCGCTGGCGCCTTGCGTCCGCTGCGAGACCCGGAGGCGCCAGAGCTGGACGAGGACGATGACGGGAGCGGGCAGGACTGACCGTGGCCGACCAGGGGTGATGGTGCGGTCCGTTCCGCTTGATCACGGAGCGGGGGCCGCGGCGCCGGTGCCGGCAGCGGCCAGGCAGGTGCGCAGGCGTTCGATGTAGGTGTCGAAGTCCTCGTCGGTCTTCCAGCTCTGGTAGGCGGTGCCGGCGGCGGCGAGGGCCATGTTGAGCTGGAGGATCCCGATCATCGCGTCCTCACCGGGGGTCTGGGCCAGGATCCAGGTCTGCAGGTCGGTGCGCAGTTGTTCTCCGGATGCCTGGCTGGCCCGGGCGAGGGCCGGGGACTGTGCCTTGAGGCGGCGCATGAGCGGCATGCGGTCGCGGAGTCCGGTGTTGACCTCGATCATGATCGCGGCCAGCGAGTCCCAGAGCGGTTCGCCGGGGCTCCGTGCTTCCAGGAGGGTGCGCCAGCGGTCGCGGGCTTCGGGGTCCTGGTCGAAGACGACGGCTTCCTTGCTGGCGAAGTAGTTGAAGAAGGTGGCGCGGGACACGTTGGCGGCGGCTGCGATCTGCTCGATCGTGGTCGCCTCGAAGCCCTGCACCTCGAACAGGCGCAGGGCCGCCTCGCTGATGGCACGCCACGCGGCCAGTTTTTTGCGTTCCCGCAGGCTCATGGATCCTCCCTCCCGGAATCATACTTGCTGGACTCGTCGATTTTTAGACGAGTCTAGTATTCTGGTCGCAGTGGTGGGACGCTTCCCCCGGCGTTCCGCCTTTGGAACGTGAAGGGATTTTCATGAGCAAGGTCTGGTTCATCACGGGTGCGTCGCGTGGCTTCGGCCGTTCCTTCGCCGAGGCGGCGCTCGGCCGCGGCGACAGGGTCGCGGCGACCGCCCGTACCGTCGGCACGCTCGACGACCTGGTGGCGAAGTACGGCGACGCCGTGCTGCCGCTGGCCCTGGACGTCACCGACCGTGCCGGGGTGCGGCAGGCGGTGTCCGCCGCGCACGAGAGGTTCGGCCGGCTCGACATAGTCGTCAACAACGCCGGCTACGGCCAGTTCGGCGCGGTCGAGGAGGTCAGCGAGCAGCAGCTGCGCGACCAGTTCGAGACCAACGTGTTCGGTGTCTTCCACGTCACCCAGGCCGTCCTGCCGATCTTGCGGGGGCAGGGATCCGGCCACATCGTCCAGGTCTCCAGCGTCGGCGGCGTCACCGCCTTCCCCCACACCGGCGCCTACCACGCCTCGAAGTGGGCGGTCGAGGGCCTGTCGGAGTCCCTCGCGGCCGAGGTCGCGGGCTTCGGGATCAAGGTGACCCTGGTGGAGCCCGGCGGCTACGCCACCGACTGGGGCACCTCCTCGGCCGTGCACGCCGAGCCGAACCCCGCATACCAGCCGCTGCGCGAGGCGCTGGCCGAGCAGCTCGCCCACACCCAGTACGGCAGCCCCGAGGCCGCCGGCCAGGCGCTGCTGCAGATCGTGGACGCCGAGAACCCGCCGCTGCGCGTGCTCTTCGGCAGCCACATGGTCGACCACGTCCAGAACGTCTACGCCCAGCGCATCGACGCGTGGACCGCATGGGCTCCCGTCTCCCAGGCCGCCCAGGGCTGACCACGTTATACCGCCCGGCGTCTCACGCCGCGTCCCTGGACCTGTGAGCCGCCGGGCGGGCCGAGAATCCCCGTACCGCCCCTCTCGCCAGCACGGAAAGGCATGATCATGGCCCGCACGACCGCCGTCCGGTGGACCGAGAACGACATCCCGTCGCAGGAGGGCCGCGTTGCCGTCGTCACCGGCGCCAACAGCGGACTCGGTCTGCAGACCGCCCGGGCCCTGGCCGCCCGCGGCGCGCACGTCGTCCTCGCCGTCCGCGACCTCGACAAGGGCCGCCGGGCCGCCGCCCAGATCTCTGACCGCGTTCCCGGGGCCCGGCTCGGTCTGCAGCAGCTGGACCTGGCGTCCCTGGCTTCGGTGCGTACGGCGGCCGGTGAGCTGCGCGAGGCGCACCCGAGGATCGACCTGCTGATCAACAACGCCGGGGTGATGTACACCCCCCGGCAGAAGACACGGGACGGCTTCGACATGCAGTTCGGCGTCAACCACCTCGGGCACTTCGCGCTCACCGGTCTGCTGCTGGAGGCGCTGCTGCCGGTCGCCGGGTCGCGGGTGGTGACCGTCAGCAGCTTCGGGCACCGCATCCGGGCCGGCATCCACTTCGACGACCTGCAGTTCGACCGCTCCTACAACCGTGTCGCCGCCTACGGCCAGGCCAAGCTCGCCAACCTGATGTTCACCTACGAGCTCCAGCGCCGTCTCGCCGCGCACGGCACCACCATCGCGGCCGCCGCGCATCCTGGGGCGGCGGCCACCGAGCTGCAGCAGAACCTGCCGCGCCCGCTGCGCAAGGCGGCCGACCTGATGCTCCCGCTGGTCACCCAGGACGCCGCCATGGGCGCGCTGCCGACCCTGCGCGCGGCCACCGACCCGCAGGTCACCGGAGGCCAGTACTACGGCCCTGCCGGCATGGGCGGAACCCGCGGCTACCCCCAGGTGGTCGCCTCCAGCGGAAAGTCCCACGACACCGCGGTCCAGCAGCGGCTGTGGGCGGTGTCCGAGCAGCTCACCGACGTTACCTTCCCCGTCTGACCCTCTGGCGCTCCGGCCGGGGGATCCGGCGGAGTCAGGCCGACCGACCGAACAGGAACAGCGTGCGCATCATCGTTTTCGGCGCCACCGGCATGGTGGGCCAGGGAGTACTGGAAGCCTGCCTGCGCGAGGAGGAGGTCACCGAGGTCCTCGTCGTCGGCCGCACTCCCACCGGGCGCTCCCACCCCAAGCTCCGCGAGCTCCACCACGAGGACTTCACCGACTTCACCGCCGTGAAGGACCAGTTGGCCGGCTACGACGCCTGCTTCTACTGCCTGGGTACCTCCGCCGTCGGCATGAGCGAGGCCGACTACCGGGTCGTCTCCTTCGACTTCCCGCTCGCCGCCGCCCGCGCCCTGCTGGCCGCCGCCCCCGGCGCCGCCTTCTGCTACGTCACCGGCGCCGGCACGGACGGCACCGGCAAGACTCGCATGATGTGGGCCCGGGTCAAGGGGCAGGCCGAGAACGCCCTGCTGGAGCTGAGCCCCCGCGCCTACATGTTCCGCCCCGCGTTCATCGTCCCCCTGCCCGGGACGAAGGCGAAGACGAAGTCCTACGTCCTGCTCTACCGCATCGTCACACCGCTCTACCCGCTCCTGCGGCGCCTGATCCCCCGCTACGTCACCACCAGCCTGCAACTGGGCCAGGCCATGCTCCAAGCCACCCGCCACGGCTCCCCGCGCCGTGTGCTGGAGACGGCCGACATCAACCACCTCGCCGCCGCCCACACAACCCCCTGACCCCGCCCCGCCCCCGACGCCCGTACGGCGTCGTGCCGCAGTGCCGTCCCGGCCCTCCCGTCCCGGAGGACCGGGCCTGGACCGAACCCGAAGGAGCCGACATGACCGCCACCCCCGTCCCCGCCACCGCCGCCCCGGTCGGGCCTCCCGTGCCGTTCGATCCGGAGCTGGCTCCTGCCCTGGCCGCGATCAACGAGGTCCTGCCGCCTGACGCGTTCGCCGACCCCGCCACCCTGTCTCAGCTGCGGGAAGGCATGCGGGGCGGGGAAGAGCCGCCCCGGGACGCGTTCACCCGCGGCGGCGCCTTCGCCGTCGAGGAGCGCACCGTGCCCGGGCCCGAAGGCGCGCCGGACATCTCCCTGCTCATCTGCCGACCCACCGGGGCCACCGCCCCCACCCCGGTCATCTACCACACCCACGGCGGCGGCATGATCACCGGCGACAAGCGGGGCGGTGTGCCCGAACTTCTGGAGCTGATCGACGGCATGGGCATAGCCCTGGTGTCCGTCGAGTACCGGCTCGCCCCCGAGACCCCGCACCCCGGCCCCGTCGAGGACTGCTACGCCGGTCTGGTGTGGACCGCGGGCCACGCAGTGGAACTCGGCATCGACCCGGCCCGGATCATCGTCGCCGGAGCCAGCGCCGGCGGCGGTCTCGCGGCCGCCCTCGCCCTGATGGCCCGCGACCGCCGCGGCCCCGCCCTGCTCGCCCAGATGCTGATGTACCCGATGCTCGACGACCGCAACGACACCCCCTCCGCCCACCAGATGGCCGGCCTCGGCGTCTGGGACCGCGCCTCCAACCAGGCGGGCTGGGACGCCCTGCTGGGCCAGGCACGCGGAACCGACACCGTCTCGCCCTACGCCGCGCCCGCCCGCGCCACCGACCTGTCCGGCCTGCCGCCCGCCTTCCTCGACGTCGGCTCCGCCGAGACCTTCCGCGACGAGGTCGTCACCTACGCCGGCCGCATCTGGCAGGCCGGAGGCCACGCCGAACTCCACGTCTGGCCCGGCGCCTTCCACGGCTTCGACCTCATGGCCCCCCAGGCAGCCGTCTCCCAGGACGCCCGCGCCGCCCGCGGCCCGTGGCTGCGCCGGATCCTGTCCGCCCAGCGGTGACGCACCAGGCCACCACCACCTGAAGGAACCAACCCCAGCGCCGGAGGCGAGAAGCGGCCGATGACACCCCCCACCCGACAGCACATACGGGCAGCCGTGGCACTGGCCGCCGCCCTCGCCCTCGCCCCGGCCGTCAGGGACCTGCACCGCGCCCTCAGCGCGACCCCGACCGGGGAACGCGCCGAACAGGTCCGCCGCTCCCCGCAGTACCGCGACGGGCAATTTCACAACCGGATCCCCACCCGCACGCTGGAGCCCGGCACCACCCTGGCCTCGACCCGCGCCTGGGCGACGGGCCGCCGCCGGCGCCGCCCCCCGGGCCCGGTCCCCGTCACCACCCCGCCCGCCATCGAGAAGCTGACCCCGGGAGGTCTGCGTATCACCTGGTACGGCCATTCCACCGCCCTGGTGGAGATCGAAAGCGCCCGGATCCTGACCGACCCCGTCTTCAGCGACCGCTGCTCACCCGCCCCACTGCCCGGCCCGAGCCGCCTGCACCCCAGCCCGCTGCCCGTGGCGGAACTGCCGCCCCTGGACGCCGTCGTCATCTCGCACGACCACTACGACCACCTCGACGCACCCACCGTGCGCGCACTCACCCGCCTGCAGAGCGCACCGTTCGTGGTGCCGCTCGGCGTCGGCGCGCACCTTCAACGCTGGAACGTCCCCGCCGCCCGCATCATCGAACTCGACTGGGACCAGAGCGTCACCGTCAACGGCGTACGGCTGACCGCCGCCGAAGCCCGGCACTACTCCGGCCGCGGCCTCACCACCGACAAGACCCTGTGGGCCTCCTGGGTCCTGACGGGCGAGAGGCGGCGCGTCTTCTACAGCGGCGACTCCGGCTACTTCCCCGGCTACGCCGACATCGGAACCGCCCACGGCCCCTTCGACGTCACCCTCATGCAGATCGGCGCCTACGGCGACGCCTGGGCAGACATCCACATGACACCGGAACAAGCCCTCACCGCCCACCACGACGTCCGCGGCGACCTCCTCATCCCGCTGCACTGGGCCACCTTCGACCTCGCCCTGCACCCCTGGGCCGAGCCCGCCGACCGCATCTGGGACGCCACCCGGGCCGCCGGCACACCACTGGCCGTACCCCGGCCCGGTCAGCGCGTCGACGCCGACGCCCCACCCGAAGTGGACGGCTGGTGGCAGCACCTCGCATGAGACCGGGCCCGCGCCGTCACGAAGCCGTGCCGGCGCTGGACGGGTCCGGGTGGCTCTACTGGGCGGTGTAGCCGCCGTCGACGGGCAGGGCGACGCCGGTGACGTAGCTCGCGCCGTCGCTGCACAGCCACAGCACGGCCTGGGCGATCTCCTCGGCGGTACCCAGCCGGTCGATGGCCTGTCCGGCTTCGGCCTGGTCGCGGTCGAGTTCGCCCTTGGCGGCCATGGCGTCGACCATGGGGGTGGCGATGGTGCCGGGGCAGACGGCGTTGATGCGTACGCCGCGCGAGCCGTATTCGAGGGCGGCGCTCTTGGTCAGGCCGATCACGCCGTGCTTGGTGGCGTGGTAGGCGGCGCGGCCGGGGTTGCCGACGAGACCGCCGAGGGAGGAGCAGTTGACGATCGCTCCTGCTCCCTGGTCGCGCATGTGGCGCAGTTCGTGCTTCATGCTCGCCCAGATGCCGCGCAGGTTGATGTTCTGGACGCGGTCGAACTGCTCGGCGCTCTCGTCGGCGGCGTCTGTGGGCGGCGGCATGATGCCGGCGTTGTTGTACGCCATGTCGAGGCGTCCGAAGGTCTCCACCGTGCGGTCGACGGCCACGGCGACCTGGCCCTCGTCGGACACGTCGCAGACCAGAGCGAGGGCCCGGTGGCCGGCGTCAGTGAGGTCGTTCACCGCCTTGGTGACGGCGTCCTCGTCGATGTCGGCAAGGCCGACGGCCGCGCCGGCTTCGGCGAAGGCGCGGGCGGCGGCGAGGCCCATCCCGGAGGAGGCGCCGGTGACGAAGGCGACCTGGCCGGTGAAGTCGTAGGTGGGGTTCATACCGTTGCCGTCCCGTCGGGAAGTGAGGGTGGGGAGGTCAGGGGGCGGCGTCGATGGTGATGCGCCCGGCTCGGCCGAGCTGGGCGGCGCTCACGTCGAGATGGCCGAGGATGAGCAGATCGGCGGAGGCGGCAGGTCCGTCCCGATAGAAAAGCGCCAGGTTGCCCCAGGGGGCGTAGTAGGCGATGTCACCGGTCGTGGCCGCGGTCGGTTCGGGGGCGCTGGCGGTGTCCAGTTTGCGGGGCAGGTCGGCGACCCGCTCGATGCCGTGGAAGTCCGTGAGGTCCAGGGCGAGCGGCAGCAGCTCGGCGAAGTCGCGCGCGCCCGGGCTGTCGTTCAAGGTGGCCCTCACCGGGCGGCCGTCGAGGGTGACGCGGATGTCCATGGCGCTGTTCCTGCCGGTGGTGGTCGACGGGGACGGTGGCGCGGTGGGGGTTGCCGTCCGCTGCCGTCCGGCGGGCTCCGAGACGGAAGCCGTGGTGGCGGCCGGCGTGGCCTCCCGCGGGGCGCCGGAGCAGGCGGCCACGGCCAGCAGCAGAGCAGCCCCGGAAGCCATGCGGACGGGATGGCGAAAGAGTGCGAAGTGCACGGGGAGGACCTCCGGGGCCGTCCTGCGGGCTGGATCAGACGGCCGGAGCGGCGGCGTACTCGTCATCGGTGACGGGAGTCAGCCAGTGCACGACATCGTGGTCGGCATCGCCCTCGTTGATGGCCAGGTGCACCATCAGCCGGTTCGCAGCGGCGCCGTGCCAGTGCTCCTCGCCAGCCTCGAACAGGACGCGGTCACCGGGCCGGATGACCTCCACCGGCCCGCCACGGCGCTGGCACAGGCCGACACCTTCGGTGACGAAGACGGTCTGGCCCAGCGGGTGGCGGTGCCAGTGGGTGCGGGCGCCGGGCATGAAGTGCACCAGGTTCGCGGTGACCCGGGACGGGGCGGGCGCGGCGGCGACGGCATCGATGTAGACATCGCCGGTGAACCAGTCGGCCGGGCCCTTGGCGGTGTCGATCGAGCTGCGGGTGATCTGCACGGGGGTGCTCCTTATACGGGGTGGCGGGAGGGGTCAGGGCTTGAGGAGGGTCTTGATGGCGCGGCGCTCGTCCATCGCCTTGTAGCCCTCGGCGACCTGCTCCAGGGGCAGGGTGAGGTCGAAGACCTTGCCCGGGTCGATGCGGCGGGTCAGGACGCGGTCGATGAGGTCGGGGAGGTAGCGGCGTACGGGGGCGGGCCCGCCGCGCAGGCCGACGTGGGAGAAGAAAAGCTCCTGCCCGTCGACCGCGACGTCGTGGGGGACGCCGACGAAGCCGACGTTCCCGCCGGGGCGGGCCGAGTGCAGCGCCTGGCTCATGGCCTGGGCGGTGCCGACGCACTCCAGCACGCTGTCGGCACCGATGCCGCCGGTCATCTCCTTGATCCGTTCGACACCTTCCTCGCCGCGCTCGGTGACGATGTCGGTGGCACCGAAGGCCAGGGCGAGCTTCTGGCGGGACTCGTGGCGGGACATGGCGATGATGCGCTCCGCGCCCATCTCCTTCGCAGCGATCACGCCGCACAGCCCGACCGCGCCGTCGCCGACGACCACGGCGGTGGAGCCGGGGCGCACCTCGGCGGCGTCCGCGGCCCACCAGCCGGTGCCCATCACGTCGGACACGGCCAGCAGGCCAGGCCAGAACTCCTCGCCCGGCACCTCGTCGGTCGCGACCAGGGTGCCCTGAGCGTTCGGGATGCGGACGTACTCCGCCTGGCAGGTCGACATGAACTCGCGGTTCAGACAGTTCGACGGGAACCCGTTGCGGCAGTTCGCGCAGGTGTTGTCCGAGGTCGCGAACGAGCCGACGACGAACTGTCCGGGCCGGACCGAGGTGACCTCGCTTCCGACCTCCTCGACGAAGCCGACGTACTCGTGTCCCATCGGGTGCGGGTCGCCGATCGGCTCCGCACCTCGGTAGGGCCACAGGTCCGAGCCGCACACGCACGTCACAGCCGTGCGGATGATCGCGTCGTTGGGGTGAAGGATCTTCGGCTCGTCCAGGGTCTCGAAGCGGACGTCGCCGGGGGCGTGGATCACTGCTCCGCGCATGGGAAAGGTTCCTTTACGTGCCGTGGCAGGCGGTCCCCCGGGATCCCGGGGGCCGTCGCGATGTGCTGGGCCGGGTGCCTGCCCGTCGTGACGGCGGGCGGAAAGCACCACGTCATCCAGGTAACCCGCTCCCGACGCCCGGAGCGAGGCACCATCGAGAGGTGTACTGCCAGTACATCCCTATGGCCGTGCGCGGGACGTACCGTCGATGGTGTGGACAACCAGGCAGAGGTCCGCGAGTTCCTGACCTCGCGGCGAGCGAAGATCACCCCCGAGCAGGCCGGGCTCCCCGCAGGCACGCGGCGCCGGGTCCCCGGACTGCGCCGCAGCGAGGTCGCGGCCCTGGCCGACGTGAGCGTCGAGTACTACGCCAAGCTGGAGCGCGGCAACCTCGCCGGCGTCTCACCGGCCGTCCTGGAGGCCGTCGCCCGCGCACTGCGGCTCGACGACGCCGAACGCGCCCATCTGCTCCACCTGGCCCAGGCCGCCGACGGCTCCGACGCCCTCGCCCGCCCCCGCCGCCGCGCCACCACACGGCGGTGGAAGCCGCACCCCAGCCTGCAGTGGACCCTGGACGCGGTCACCGAAGGCCCGGCGTTCGTCCGCAACGGCCGCATGGATCTCCTGGCCGTCAACCGGCTCGCCCGCGCCTTCTACGCCGACGTCTACGCCGACCCCCACAACCAGGAGAACCTCGCCCGCTTCACCTTCCTCAGCCCCGACGCCCGCCGCTTCTACCCCGACTGGGACCAGGCCGCCGACATCTCCGTCGCCATCCTGCGCACCGAAGCCGGCCGCAACCCCCACGACAAGGAACTTCACGACCTCGTCGGCGAGCTGTCCACCCGCAGCGACGCCTTCCGCACCCGCTGGGGCGCCCACGACGTCCGTCACCACGGCACCGGCTCCAAGCGCTACCACCACCCGGCCGTCGGCGACCTCACCCTCGCCTACGAAGGGCTGGAGATGGCCGCCGAACCCGGCCTCACCCTCACCATCTACACCGCCGAACCCGCCTCCCCCTCCGAACAGAGCCTGCGTCTGCTCGCCTCCTGGGCCGCCACGCCCCAGCCCCCCGAACCCGGACCACACACCAGCGACTGAGGATTTGCGAGCGAAGGAGGGCGGAGTCATCACGCCGATTCTGTCGCCAAACGATCGTTTGACGACAGGCAGGCGATGCGCCCAATGAACCCGTGAAATCCGGGGGGCCGCGGCGGCTCGAATCCAATCAGATCCGATGGTGATTGCTGACAGGGTTTGACGACAGATAGGGTCCGATCCTCCGTACGGAAGGGGCCCCACGGTGGCGAACCTGGTCTACAAGCGGGTCTCGACCGACCAGCAGTCGACCGCCCGGCAGAACCTCGTCCTGGACGAGGCCGGGATCGAGGACCCGGTCGTCTTCGAAGAGGACCCGGGCCACCTCCAGCCGCCTCCACCCCCTTCAGCGGCCGAAGTTCAGCGAGCTGCTCACGTACGCGCGGCCGGGCGACACCGTGCACATCTCCGAGATGTTTCGCCTCGTGCGCGGCACCGGGCACATCCTCGACGTGCTCGACGTCCTCCACCGCGACCAAGTCGCCCTGCGCATCCACGACGGCGCGTTCTCCGCGATGGACCTCACCGCCCGCCACCCTCGCACCGGAGAACTGCTGTCCACCGTGAAGTTCATGGTGCAGACCCTCGCCGCCGCCGGCGAACTCCAGCGCGACCTCCAGCGCGAGCTGACGTACGACGGGCTCCGCGCCGCCGAGGCCAAGGGCAGCAAGGGCGGACGCCGCCCCGCCGTGGCGGCCGCGAAGACCGCCGACGTGCGCACCGCATATCTGGAAGGCCGCTCGATCGCCGCCCTCGCCCGCGACCACCGGGTCAGCCGCGGCGCCATCCGCACCGCCGTCGCCGACCTCCTGCCCGACCACACCGCAATCGAGGAGGACGCCCCCGCACCGGAGCTGCCGGTCACCCTCGACATGCCAGGCAAGGTCGCCGACTACCTCCGCACCACCGAGCTGGAGCCCGCCGAGCGCGCGGCGCTCGACCAGGGGGCGATCGTACGGCGCGGCCAGGGCTACACCCTGCGTGTGACCGCCGTCCCTGCGGTGCACCACCAGCTCCTCGCCCGCTGTCAGCCGCTCGACGGCGCCCAGGGCATCCCAGCGGTACCGGCTCAGCGCAAGGCCCGCCGCGAGTACGAGAACCGGGTCAGCGCACTCACACCCTGACCATGATCGTTCTCAGCGCCAACCGCTGTACCGATGTTCCCCGAGGCCGCTGTACGGCAGTTCTTCCACGAGCGAGTCGGTTGCCCGCCGGTGCTGAGTTCACAACAGGTCACCGCCTTCGCCGACGAACTCGCCACGCAGGTCCCGTACGACACCGGCCCCCGCCACCTCGCCGGCCCCGGCGATGCCCGCCACGTCACCCACGGTCTGGCCGCCGCCGGCTGGGACACGGTCTCCGACCCCCTGAGCCCCAAGGTCATCCTGGTGAGTCCCGATCGCCGCCACCACCTCCAGTTCGATCCCCAGCCCCGCTCCTCTGCACGGTGGCGGCTCCGGGCAGAACCGGCCCACAGCAAGCCCGGCTGGCACGCCGAGTTCGGAGCGCACGTGCCTGCCGAGGTCCTCGCCGGCCTCACCGACGCGCTCGTCGCCCGCACACATGTCAGGTCACCGAGCCCGCTGTCCGAACTGGACGCGGCGGGCTGGCTCATCGACGGCCGGGGCATGGCCTACACGGACAACTGCACGGTGGAGCGCCACTCCGGACAAGGCCCCAGAACCGTTCCGTGGGATCAACAGGGCCCCGTTGCCTGGTACATCAGTGTGCGCGACCTCCCGCCCGACATCGGCAGCAGTGGCACCCATCTATGGCACGCCACCTTTCACCGCGGTACGCCCGAGCACCTCGTCGCCGCGTTCTTCACCGCACTCGTCGACACCGCACCTCTGCAGCGCGGACTGGTCGACCCCACGGCCACCTACGGCGTGACGCAGGACCGCAGCCCGCTCACTGCGGAGCAGACAGCCGACGCGTACACCCGCCGGATCAAAGCAATCCGTGCAAGGGCCCGCTCGGCACACCGCCGGCAGACCCACTCCGCGACCGCAACGGTCCCGCCCAAGCCCGTTCCCCCGGCCCGCCACTGAACCGACAGGACCCCTCCCATCTCCCGAGACCACCACCATTCCCTGCGCCGCCTCGACGACTACCTGCGCGACAGCAAGAAGATCCTCGCCACCTGGGACGCCTACTCCGAGGAGCACACCGACCTCGACGGATGGCCCCACGACGACCACGCCTACGGCCTGCGCGCAAGCCAACGCGACGCCGAGACGGCAGAAGCGTTCGAGTCGCTTCGCCACGGCGCCCGGCACCTGCTGGCCACAGCCGAGGCACAGCTGACCCGGCTTCCGGCAAGCACGGTCCAGAGCCGCTGGGTCTACCACCTCGGCGTCCTGCGCAACGCCCTCGACCGCCTCGACGAACTGCACGAGCAGTGGCTCCTCACCCTCGATGCCCTCCCCACCACCGCCCAGCCCGGCACACCGGACTACGACGACGCCCTCGCCGGCCACCACGCCGAATCGTGGAGCTACCTCGACGACTGGGCCACCCACGGCACCGCGATCCTGGAAATCAACACCGCGGCCCGCACAGCACCCTCCCTACTGGCCCCCACCCCGGCCCTCGCACCCGTCCGGCGAACGGCGGCACGAAAGTGACCACGGACACCGTCGAGGTCGACTTCATCACCCCGCGCCACCTCGCCAGCGGGGGCGATCCCGCCTGGATCACCATTCCCCTCCACCGCGCATGTGGCTGGAGCCACGGCAACGACCCGTTGATGCCGCGCGTGCTGCTCGCAAGCCCCGACCAGGCGGCCCTTCTGCGCCTGGAGCCCCGCCCCGACCGTCCGTGGTGGACGCTCCGGCACGCCGCCGCACCGGACCGACCCGCGTGGACCGCGACCTTCGGTGCGCGCACACCGGTCGAGTTGATCGCCGCCGTCACCGACGCCCTCACCGACCCGGCATCCACCCACGACTCATCGTGCGACCCGTACTCATCGCTCCGACAGGCGGGCTGGACCCGGTACTTCGACGACGGACTCGTCTCCTTCGACAACACGTCGTACATCGAGCGCCTTGCGCCACCGGCCGAAACCGGAGCCTGGGCAGTCACCACCATCGCAGTCGGCCCCCGAGACGGGGGCTGGAGTGCATACTTCGGTGCTCATACCCCGCGCCACCTCGTGGCCGCTTTCACCGCTGGGCTCGCCTCCCCGGAACCTCTGCTCCGTAGGGACAGCGGAAGGACGCCGAACCATTCGGTCCGCGAGACCCGACGAGTGCCCGCCGCAGATGTCGCCGGCGCGCTGGAGGACCGGATCCGGTCACTCGCCTCCCGGTACACCGCCCCCGCGGTGGTGCCGGTCCCCTCTCGGCACAGCCCACCGAAGTATGGCCGCAGCCGCTGACCTTCGCACTCACTGTCTCTCCCCCGGAAGTACGTAGTCGTTGCCCCCTCCCTCCTCCAGCAGCAACACCGACGGATACGACCTCGTCCTGCGCCTCCTGCTCGGCGCGATCGCGGTTCTCGTCCCTCTCACCCATCTGGCCTGGCTGTCCGGAAACGTCACCGCCTACCTCACCGGCGCCACCCCTGCCCGATACGAGCCGACAGCTGCCCTCCTCCACCCCCACCAGGTCTGGCCCACCGCCGGAGAGACGTCCCTGCTGATCGGCGCCCGCGTCGTCCCCGTTGTCGTGTTCCTCGTCCTCGGGGCTACGGCAGGCGTTCTATGGACCCGGCGCCGAAGCCGGGGCGGCCGAAAGAAGATCACCGACATGGCCAAGGCCCAGGACATCGAACCGCTGATGGCCAAAGCGATCACCGCGAAAGCCCGCTCCCTGCGCCCCAGCCTCAAGGACTCCAAGCACATCGCGGCCAAGGACACCGGTGTCCTACTCGGCAACCTCAAGGGCACCCGTCACGAGGTCCGCATGGGATTCGAGGATGTCGCCGTCGCGATCATGGCCCCGCGCTCCGGCAAAACCACCTCGCTCGCCATCCCGTCCATACTCGGCGCCCCCGGACCGGTCCTGCTGACGTCGAACAAGGCCGCCGGGGACGCGGTCACCGCCACCCACGAGATGCGGGCGCGGGCGGGGACGGTGTGGACCATGGACCCGCAGCAGATCGCGCACGCCGCCCGCGAGATGTGGTGGAACCCCCTCGCCTCGGCGAAAACCCTGGACGGCGCGAACCGGCTCGCGGGGCACTTCCTCGCCGCGTCGGTGGACGCCTCCCAGCAGGGCGACTTCTGGTCGAAGGCCGGCAGCAACATCCTGTCCCAACTACTGCTGGCCGCAGCACTCGACGAGCGCCCGATCACCGACATCATGCAGTGGCTCGCCTTCCCCGCGGACCGCACCCCGCTCGACATCCTGCGCGACCACGGCTTCGCCGCCGTCGCCGCCCAGCTCAAGGGCACCGTCGAAGGGCCGCCCGAGACCCGCGACGGCATCTACGAGACCGCCCGGCAGTACGCCTCCGCCCTCCTGAACGCGGAGATCGCCGCGTGGGTCACCCCGCAGAAGGACGTCCCCGAATTCCGCCCCGAACTGTTCGTCACGTCCACCGACACGCTGTTCCTGCTCAGCAAGGACGGCGGAGGCGGGGCCTCGGCGTTGATCGCCGCGTGCGCGGACTCGGTCATGCGAGCCGCGACCGCACAGGCCGAACGCGCCGGCGGGCGCCTCGACCCGCCCATGCTGGCGATCCTCGACGAGGCCGCCAACGTGTGCAAGATCAGCGACTTGCCGGACCTGTACTCCCACCTCGGCAGCCGCGGGATCATTCCCATCACCATTCTCCAGTCCTACCGCCAGGGCCAGAAGGTCTGGGGGGACGCGGGCATGGACGCGATGTGGTCCGCCTCCACCGTCAAGGTCATCGGCTCCGGAATCGACGATCCCGACTTCGCCGACAAGCTGAGCCGCCTGATCGGCGACCACGACGTGGAGACCACCTCCACCTCGCACTCCGAGTCCGGCAAGAGCACGTCGGTGTCGATGCGGCAGGAGCGGATCCTGCCCGCCGACGCGATCCGCGCACTACCCAAGGGCACCGCGCTCTGCTTCGCGACCGGGATGCGCGTCGCCGTGCTCGATCTTCGGCCGTGGTACCTCGAACCCGGGGCGGAGGAGCTGTCCGCCGCCTCTGCCCGCGCATCCCAGGGCATCACCGCCCGCGCCGTCGCCAAGGCGGCTCCGAAGCAGTCCGACTTCGACACCGCCGCCTGACCCACCACCCCTCACCTCTCCACCGCACCTGCTTTGCCCGTCTTCCGTCCCGCCTGGAGTCCGGCCCTTTGATACCCGTCCACGAAGTTCCCGACGACTGGAACGTCGCCGGCATCGTCGATTCCTACGCGCCCGTGCGGCAGGCGCCACCGCTCACCGTCAGGCCAGCACTGTCCGCCGGATGCGCGGCCTCGCCTCGTACGCGCGCGTGAATCCCGACGCCACACTGTTCGAGGTTCCGCCGCCGCCGACCCCCGTCGAGCGACTGCTCCACCTGGCCGGTCAGTACGTCCAGCACAACGACGCCCTCGATCTCCTCCTGTCCTCCACCGCCCCGCCTCGGCCGGACACCCACGCCGAGTCGGCGCTGCGCCTGGCAGCCGACACCCAGTCCGCGATCAAGGCGATCAAGAACGAACGACTCTACGAGAGAGCGGAGCTGACCGAGACGGTCATGCGCCTGCAGCAGCTTGCCTTCCTCGCCACCGCCTCGTCGGACCTCCCTACCGGGACGGCCCGGGAACTGACCGCTCTGGCCCCGGAAGCGGCGGTCAGCTGCGCAGTGACCCTGGCCGACGAGACCCGTCGGCGCCGCTGGTCCTCCGCCCCAGCCACCGATCAACGGCTGACCGCCGTCCAGTACAACGCCCTGACCGAGATCGCCCGCGGGCACGTCGTGACCGGCAGTTCGCTGGGCCGGGAGTTCACACGCTCCCGCGAACCCAAGGTGCTGATGAGCACCCTGCGCGCGCTGGAGGCGAAGGGCCTGGCCGAGAGAACCGCGGCCTCGGCGCACGCCGCCTACATCGGCGGCCCGCCCCAGAACCGCGTACGCCTCACCGCACCAGGAATCACCTCCCTCGCCTCGGTCATCGGACGGCCCCCCGCAAGGCCGAGCACCACGTCCCCGTCCCATCCCCTCCCGGCCACCACACAGGCCCCCGCCCAAACCCGCTGAACCATCCCAGGAGCAACCCATCCCCACGACCCCGATCGATCACCACAAACAAGTACGCCAGACAGGGCAGTCGACCCGCGACTTTGAAGCCCTCCGGGTGCGCCCGCACGACGTGTCGTACACGCCCGGCAAGCCCCGTCCTCGCTCCACCCTCTCGACGGCGGAGTCCACAGCTCCGAAGGCCGCAGCGGCGCGGGCGGTTCGCCGATGAGCCCGTACGCTCCCGACGAACGGGTTCTGGTCTCCCCGCGGTACATGGCTGGTGCCGGGGACCGGATCGCCGACGTGATCGGCCCCCTTACCCACCTCTTCGGCTGGAAGGCCGAGCAGAATGTCGGCTACGTGGACGTCAGTGTCGGCAGCCCCGACGGCAGCGTGGCGGTCGACATCGCTCTGCTGGAGCCGCTCGGAAGATGGATCAAGGTCGCCCACCACGAGCCGTACTGGGAAGCGGTGTTCAGCCGACAGGCCCCACTGGAAGCAGTGGCCGCGTTCACCCAGGCCCTGCCCCAGCTCCTCGGCGATGACCGCCACGCCGAGCGGATCCCGGTCACACGAGAGCCCTTGGACCAGGTTGCCGCCCTCAACGGCTGGTCCGCCGAAGGCAACTCCTTCGTCTCGCCCGACCGCTACTGCCGAATCGAGAAGATGCCGGACGCGGACGATGGCTGGAGCGTCGAGCACGTCCACTTCGAGGGGACGGCGACGATGGCCACCTTCACGCGGGACACCCCCGAGCACCTCGTCGGCAACTTCTTCACGCATCTCGCCTCGCCGATCGCCGTGGAGCGTGACTTCGCTGACGTCCCCCTCAACACCCAGCAAAACCACAGCAGCCTGATCACCCCGGTCCGCGGCGCTGCAATCAACCCACAGGTCGCTCACGCCCTCGCCCAGCTCGGCATCCCACACCGTCGCTAGCCATTTCCGTTACGGAGCCACCCCTGCCCCAGAAAGCCCTCCCCGTTGAGCCTCATCGCTCAGACGGGCACTGACCATTCGTCCCTTAACTTCCTACACCTCCCGGCTCCCCCTCCGTGCTCGACTTCGCCCGTGTGCTCGCCGAATCAGATACCTGGCGCTACTCTCCGCGACGTCACCGTGCACTTCGCCGTCCGGCGCCAAGCAGCAGCCCAGCACGGCTACCGCTCCCGCGGCGGCCCCGTGGCGGTCTACGCCCAGGCCCTGCACGCCCATCTCTACGGTCCGCCAACGAACGAGGAACGCCTCCCGCCGCCCTGGCGCGCACTGTTGAGAACGAGCGCTGCGGAGCCGACCGTCGCCTCGGCCGCCGACCTGCTCGACGGGCTCCTCGCGCTGTGCCACGCGCTGCGCCGAGAGCACTCCCAGTCGCCCGCCGTACCCGTACCGCCGACGCGCCGAGATCCCCCTCCGCTCCCCCACGCCCTCCAGGACCCACCATCACCGAACAGCCCCAGTTTCGCGCCCTGTCTCTCGGCGCCGGAGTCCAGTCCAGTGCCCTGCTCGCCCTGTCCGCCGCAGGTGCCCTTCCCAAGGTCGACTACGCGATCTTCGCCGACACCGGCTGGGAGCCCCGCGCCGTCTATGAGCACCTCGACCGCCTGGAGCGTGAGATAGCCGCCCCGGCCGGCATCCCCGTCCTGCGCGTGTCCACCGGGAACATCCGCGACGACGCGCTCGACCCACACCACAGGTTCGCCTCCATGCCGCTCTACATCCTCAACCAGAACGGCAAGGCCGGGATGACCCGGAGGCAGTGCACCGGCGAATATAAGATAAAACCAATAAAAAAGCAGGTCAGAGCCCTCCTCGGTTACCCCTACCCCGCCCGGATCCCGCGGGAGGTGTTCGTCGAGCAGTGGGTCGGCATCTCGACCGACGAGTTCCACCGCGCCAAGGACGCGGACGTGAAGTACATGCGCAACCGGCACCCACTCATCGACCTGGGCTGGTCGCGCACCGACTGCATCCGGTACCTGTCCTCGCTTGACCTCGCCAACACCCCGAAGTCCTCCTGCTTGGGGTGCCCGTTCCACGGCAACGCGCAGTGGCGCCACATCCGTGATACCTCGCCCGAGGAGTGGGCGGACGTAGTCAAATTCGATGCTGCCATCCGGCAGGGCAACGCCCGCGCCAACGCCAGCGGCAACCGCCTGCTCGGCCAAGCCTTCCTGCACCGCTCACGAATCCCGCTGGCCGAGGCCCCCATCGACCACGTCACCGCCGCTGAGTGGGCCGCCCTGCAGCAGGAACTCGGCGACGATGAAGACGCCGCCGCACTGGAAGAGGGCGTCACCGACGGATGCTCGCCCTGGGCTTGCCGGGGCGAGGCAGACGCCCTGACCCGTGACGACTTCGGGCTGGCCACATGATCGTGCTCGATCTGTTCGTCGGCCCCGGCGGATGGAGCTACGCCCTGACCGTTCTCGGCGTACACGATATCGGCCTGAAATGGGACGAGTAGGCATGCAAGACCCGCGCGTCAAGCGGGCAATTGACCATCCGCACGGACCTTTCGGTGTGGACGGGGATTCTGAACGCGGCCTCGTGGAGAACTTCTTTGACCGGGTGAGCGCCGTCTGGCCTGCAGGCCGCCGCGATCTCCACTGGCACATCCTGCCAACCTACGACGAGGCCGCCGATCTCCTGGCTCCGTACGCAGGGTTCTCCCGGCCGGGTCTTCCGGGCGTACCGGTAGAGGGCATGCACTGCACGCTTCTGCACGCCGTCGGGCTGGCGCGTACCGCTGTCGATCTGGAGGGACTCCTCAAAAACGTGGGAGCCTTCGCGCGTACGGTGGAGCCCTTCGTCCTCACCTTCGACCGGCCAGCAATCGGCAACGTGGCCGTCGAGATCAGCGGGTGGCCGCAGAACCCGTTCGCGAGCATCGTGGACTACCTCACCGGGGCCATGACCCGCGCCGGGAGCGTCTTCAAGGCGGCGCCGAGCCGTTACCCGCACATGTCCGTCGCCTACACCTCGGACGGTGCTGAGCTCCTGGAGGCGGCCGGACTCAAGGCCGAGCTTTCGGCCATCGACGGCCCTTTGTCCGGAACGGTCCTCGCGGACCGGCTCCACCTCGTCGAGCAGTGGCACGACGGCCGCCACATCACCTGGGAGCCCGTCGCGGTCGTTCCACTGGGGGGCATTGAGATATGAGCGAGTACTGCTCTCGGTCACGCGTACCGCTGAGTCGGGCGCCGATCGACCACGTGCCGGCGGCCGAGTGGGCCGCCGACGAGGCCGACGTCCTAGAGAAAGGCATCGAAAACGCATGACCAACTTCTCCCAGGCACTGGCTTTGCACGACATGGCCAGCCTGATCGACCGTCTCCGATTTCAGCTACGCGCCCTTCCTGCACCGCCACCCCTTCCGGGAGTAGAAACCCTCTCCGCGCGAAGCAACATCTTGGCAGCGATCACCAAAGCTGTCTGCGAGAAGGTCGATCAATGCCTTATCGACCTACCATCCCAGGGCTCAACGGAAGCTGTCCAGGCATACAGTAAAACTCTCGCCCCGCTGGGTGAGGTCGCTACTGAACTCGGTCGAATACAAGCAGAAGTCGCCACGTACAAGTTCAGCATCTACCCCGAGCACAAAAACGATAGGGTCGAGCTGGCACGACGGGCCGGTCTGGCCAACAAGGTTGTTTCTGAAAGCCGTGACACGGCTGACAGAATTCTCGAAATGGTTGTCAGCGGCCTCCGGGAGGAGGCAGCCACACTGGCACCGCCCACCGCAGGCAGGCTCCAGGGAGCAATACCCTCGCCATACGCTTCTGGCGTCGAACAGAACCGATCCACCCCTGCCGCACCACCACCCCCAGCGCCGCTCAAGAACGCATCGAAGATGCGCTGACACGCCGATCCAATTTGGTGATTCAGCTTCCCGGTGCAGGGAATTCACAGCATGCGCGCAATTCATCCCTCCAGCTCGCTACAGAAGACCCATAATTAATGAAAGAAGGACACAGTCAGCGTCTTGATAACTAATCTGCCTCCAGGGAACTCCCCGTCCCTGCACGAGAGCTACGGGTTTTGATTCTCGACCTTTTCGCGGGGCCGGGTGGCTGGAGCAGAGCACTCCAAGTTCTCGGTCTGGCCGACGTCGGGCTGGAATGGGACCATTGGGCGTGCAAGACCCGGGCGCGTGCTGGCCAGTTGACGGTCCAAACCGACGTAGCGGCCTATCCGACGCGGCCGTTCGTCGGCCGCACGCGCGGTCTGATTGCCTCGCCACCGTGCCAGGCGTGGAGCCTGGCGGGCAAGCGCTTGGGGCTCCTCGACCAGCCGCTGGTGCACACGGTCGTCGAGGACCTGGCCGCGGGCCGCGACACCCGCAAGCGCCTCCTCACCGCGTGCCGTGACGAGCGCTCCCTGCTCGCCGCGGAGCCGATGCGCTACCTGTACGCGCTAAACGCGGTCGGCGAGCCCGACTGGGTCGCCATGGAGGAAGTGCCGGCGGTATTGCCTCTGTGGAAGCAATACGCTGCTGTCCTGCGCGGGTGGGGATTCTCCGTCTGGTACGGGATCCTGAACGCGGCCGACTTCGGTGTCCCGCAGACGCGGAGACGAGCGATCCTCCTGGCCTCCCGTGTTCGGACTGCTCTGCCGCCTCCTCCCACGCACGCCCGACTCGCCGAGCCGGATTCACTGTTCGGTCCCGGCCGGGCCGAGTGGGTCAGCATGGCCGAAGCTCTGGGGTGGGGTGCGACCGACCGGCCGGTCCCCACCGTCTGCGCGGGCGGCGGAGACGGCGGTGGGCCCGAGCCGTTCCCGTCGGGTTCCCGTAAGGCGCTGTCCGACGCCCGGGAGCGCGGCACCTGGACGCCCCGGACGAACGCTGCGGCACGGGCGTTCACCGCCGAGACCCACCAGTGGTCATGGTCCCTGCGCAGCAACAACCAGGCCCACGCCACCGTCCGCCCCTTGTCCGAGCCAGCCGGCACCATGTTCTTCGGTCACCGTGCGAACGAGTGCACGTGGGTCGCCGAGCCCGCTGCGCCCTTGTCCGCGGGTGCCGACGTCCCGGCTGTTCCGGAGCCGATCAGGATCACCGCCCGCGAGGCCGGCCTGCTGCAGACGTTCCCCGCCGACTACCCGTGGGCCGGGAACAAGGGCCAGCAGTTCTCACAGATTGGGAACGCGATGCCCCCGCTGCTCGCCGGGCACCTCCTCGCCCCCCACCTCGGCGTCGCTCTTTGCCCCGACGACTTCACCCTGGCCGCCTGATGTCCCACGCCCCCGAACCCAGCGAGGACGATGTCGCCTCCATCCCACCGCCCCCGCCGGTGTTCCATGCCGAGCAGGCTCTCCTCGGGGCCCTCCTTCGCGAACCACACCGTCTGGACGATGTGAGCGGCATCGCCGCAGACTCCTTCTCCACCTCCGCACACGCCGCGCTGTTTACGGCGATCAGTACTCTGCCGCGGCCCGACCCCGCCGAGCACAGGAGGACCACCCGATGGCTCAACCGCGTGCTCAGCACCGCCCAGGGGCTGACTCGCGGGCTGACCGCCATACACCTGCACACACTGGTACAGGCCTGCTTGTGGCCGAGCCATGCCCCCGCGTATGCCCGGATGGTGGAGGCGGAACATGCGCGCCGCCGCCTGCAGTCGGCCGCCGAAGGCCTTGTCCACACCGTCCACGACACCTCCTTGCCGCACGTCGTCGAGAAGGTGCTCGCCGAAGCCGACACGCTCACTGCGGTCGTGGCCGACATCGGCCAGCGATTCCCCACACGCACAGGGGTACGTCCCCGCACCGCGGCACCGCCGCCCTCCGCCGTACCCAACCTCGCGGAAGCCGTCGAGGAGGAACAACTTCTTCTTGCCACCGCCACTGCCCGGCCCGCCGACATAGGCTCCGTCCGGTGGCTGCTCCCCGACGATCTGATTCTGCCGCTGCACGCCGGCCTGTGGGAGTGCCTGATCGCCCTGGCCCGCCGCAAGGAGCCCGTCGACCCCGTCACAGTCCTGTGGGAAGCACAGCAGCGCGGACTGCTGGACAGTGGGAGCCGGCCTGCCGACATCCTGCACGTACTCGCCGAACCCGAAGGATCCGTCGAGCACTGGGCCGACCGGGCCCTGGAGCGCTCGCTCCTCGCGACAGCCGAGCACACCGGTCAGCGCATCCAGGCCTACGCCCATGACTGCGCGAACACCCCCGGCCAGCTCGTCGTCGGCTCCCGTCGTGCCCTCGGCGACTTCTCAGCCGTCCGGGCCCGCTGGCAACGCGCCACCGGAGCCGCGCCGCCACCGCGGCAACGCCCCGCTCCAACGACCCGT
Source organism: Streptomyces sp. NPDC001515 (assembly GCF_053597115.1). Taxonomy (NCBI): domain Bacteria; kingdom Bacillati; phylum Actinomycetota; class Actinomycetes; order Kitasatosporales; family Streptomycetaceae; genus Streptomyces; species Streptomyces sp. NPDC001515. The sequence goes on along the minus strand of NZ_JBSFHN010000040.1, from coordinate 10,958 downwards.
GCCGGCCCGCCGACCACCACGGCCGCTCACGCCGCCCGCTCCGCACGCGCAACCCGGTAGCCCCCAAGACCCGGACCCGCCGTCGGCACGAAACACAAAACCCCAGGTGACTCCCCTATCGACGCTCACGTCCTCTTCACCACCCACCCCACTCACCCCAACGCCGTACGGGCCATTTTGACCGGCTCGCAGGCCCACATCGCGACCGCGGCGTTGGAGTCCGCCGGGTGGAGTGCTGCTTCCCCTTCCGTTCTGGTCCTGGCCCGCATTGATCACGAGGAGCCGTACTACGCCGACCACATGGCGAAGGCTCTGGCGGCCGAGGGCATCGCCGTCGAAATCACTCCTCAGCTCCAGGAGGCCATCGACGAGGAATGGGCCTGGGCCGACTACCCCATGCCCTGGTGCACCCGAGGCGAGGTCCGCTGGGTCTCCGACCAGGCGCAGAAGATCCACGACGACATCCAGCACGGTCGTCTCCTCATCCACGCCCACGCCCGGGACGGCCACACGACCGTCGCAGTCGGCACCTACCTGCACCAAGGCGGCAAGTCCGTGTACCTCCACGGCGAAAACCACCTGCGCCAGGTCGCCGACACCTTCGACTCGCTCGCGGAGGCGATGACGGCCTTCAAACGGGTCCACGCATCCGAGATGCGCCTGGGTCCGGCGTCTCTGACCGACACCGAACGCGCCGCCATCGCAGCACGCTCCGTCAACGTCACCACCAGCGAGGCTGGCCCTTCCCACCCGGGGCACAAGACGGTCCCCGTCTACCTGGCGGACCCCGGCGACCACGACGCACTCCTCGATCGCTTCCTCGACAAGCACGGCGAGTTCCAGAAGTGGCGGACCTGGTCGGACGAGACGACCCACGCCATCCATGAGTCTCAGACCCTGCGTATCGAGCACGTCCACGAAGCCGACGCACACGAAACGGTGTGGACCGTGGCCGCGTACGAAACCCCTGTCTCCGACCGCATGTGGGTCCTCACCGCGACGGGCGCTACGCCCGCCCCGGCGCTGCAGGTTCTCTTGACCCACCTCGCCGACGGCGAGGGCAGGGACACCCGCATCGACGGCCCGGTCGACGAGCAGACAGCTACCGCGGCCACCCGGCCCCTGACTGAGGCCGGATGGGAGCACTCGCTGACGACCCGCGGGCTCCGCTGGATATCCCCCGACGGGGAAGCCGGCGTTCAGTTCGACCCCCTCACCTCGCAGCACCCCCAGAACCCGGCCACATGGACCATCTGGGCCGGGACCGACCCGGACCAGCCCACCTGGGCGATCAGCGCATCCCCCCGCACCCCGACTTCCCTGATCACAGGTCTCTGCGACGCCCTCGCCAACGAGACCGTCGTCCGTCAGTACCCGCTGGGCCGCGAACGCGCGAGAGGCCTGGTCACGCCCGCGCCGACGCCGACGGTCATGCGTCCCGCCGGCCGCTCGCGCTGATGGGCAGCAGGCCCTTCGCGAAAAACCGGCATACCGGCCACGCACCTCGATTGAATTTCGAATCATTTCCGTGAACCGAGCAAGAACCGGCAGGACCGTTTCCGTCACCACCCGAGTCCGGCCATTCTCTGCACCGCCGGAACAGCCCCACTCCCGACCAAATACATAAACATACTAATGCTTTGCATCTCGCCGACACCGCCCTTTCGGGGGACTCCACGGACGCCGCGAAGGATCTAGGATTTCCCTCGTTGTCACGAGTCGATGCAATTTTCATCGGGCTGTGAAATCAGCAGGGTCGCCAGGTTCAACCTGAGCTGCAGCCCGACCATCGGTGCAGCTCAGACAGGGAAGGGGCAGTGATACATGCAGCATCTCTTCAACGGAATGACCGCGAGTTCGATTACGGGGGCGCGGTGGAAGAAGTCTTCGGCGAGCGATGACGCGATCAACTGTGTCGAGGTTTTCATCGGGGATGGAACTCGCCTTGCGGTCCGGGACTCCAAGGCACCGGACGGCCCCGCGCTGGTGATCGGCCGCAGCGCCATGGAGGCATTCTTCGCGGGCGCGGGCAGGGGAGATCTGGGCGGGCTGACTGTCTGAAAAGCACCGGCCACAGGTTGCTCCGGGCGTGGCGGGTTGTCCATTCTGAGCGCGCGGCGGGAAACTGCGTCGACGCGAGGAGTTCACCATGTCCGGTCGGATTCTGGCCCTAGTGGGCCAGCAGGAGCAGGGGCCGCCCTCGACCCCGAAGGCCGCAGCAAGGCTCATCGGAGCCCTGCTGCGGTATCTGCGTACCCAGCAGCACCTCAACCTCGCGGACGTGGCCGGCAGGCCCGGCCTCGGGTCAGCGGCCACGCTGAGCCGGATAGAACGAGCTCGCGGCGACCAGCTCAACGAGGACCGCGTTCTCGCGCTGCTCACCTTCTACAACGCTCCCCAGGACGTCATAGATGAGGTCGCGCTCCTGCTCTGGCAGTCCCAGGGGCGACAGCAGCAGTGGTGGTCGAACTACTCGGACGTGGTCGGTGACCTGTTCGCCAGCGTGCTCGCCATGGAGGCCACGTCCAAGGTGATCAGGATCTACCAGGAGATCAACATTCCGGGTGTCCTGCAGACGGCCGGCTACGCGCGGGCGCTGATGGCCGACTATGCCCGTGCACAGCACGACCCGGAAGTGCGGCGTCGCAACCTGGAACTGATCGACCGGCGGCTGGAGATGCGCCAGATGCGCCAGATGCTCCTCGACCAGGAGGACGCCCCGATCATGCACATCATCATCGCCGAGTCCGTGCTCGCCAAGGAGCTGGGCGGCACCCAGGTGATGCGTGAACAGCTCCGGCACCTGTTCAACCTCGCGGAGAACAAGCCGAACGTCCACATCTACGTGCTGCCCGGGAAGGCGTTGCGCCAGGGATCCCCGCTGCACCCGGCCATGACGCTGTTCAAACCGCACGAAAGTGAAACCGGCAAGGCGGTCTACCTGGAGAACAAGAACCGCGGCGGCGAGTTCCTCGTCGACCCCGCCGAAGTCGAGACCTTTCAGGCGTCGATGGACGACTGGTGGGGACGGGCGCTGGACAAGCAGCAGACGCTGGCGCGGATCCAGATGTACATCGACCAGCTGGCGACCGAGCCCGAAGAGCCGACAGGGACCGAGCCCGCGACGGACATCTAGGTCAGCGGACGCGGGCGACCGCGCCGTACTCGATCCACTCGTCGGTCGTCTGTCTCGGGGCGAGATCGCTGTCGGGGAGCCAGCGGGAGACCTCGACGGGGGCGGTGGTGCCGACGAACTCCAGGCCGTCGAAGAAGCGGTCGACCTCGTCGGGCGCCCGGACCTCGCCCCAGCGCCCATCGGTCACCCTGTGCATGAAGTCCGTGATCTCCGCCCGCAGTGCGGGGTCCGGGCTGGTGAGCTGGGAGATCACCATGTAGCTGCCGGGCGGCAGGCGTTCTGCGACCGCGGCGATCAGCGACCACGGATCGTCCTGGCGGGGAATGCAATGGAGTACCGATACAAAGAGTGCCGCGACGGGGCTACCGTCACGGGTGAGCCGGCGCACTTCCGAACTCGCGAAGATGCCCTCGGTGTTGCGGAAGTCCGCGTCGAGCACCGCAGTGGTTCTGGGGTCCTCGGCCAGCATCGTGCGCCCGTGCGCGACGACCATCGGGTCGTTGTCGATGTAGACGACATGACTGTCGGGGTTGATTTCCTGGGCGACCTGGTGAACGTTCGGGCGTGTCGGCAGACCGGATCCGTGGTCGAGGAAATGACGGACACCGCATTCGCCGGAAAGGTATTTCACTGCGCGCACCAGGAATGCCCGGTTGGCCAGCGCGAGCGTCCGAGTGCTGGGTGCCATACGCAGCAGTTCGTCACAGGCATCGCGGTCCACTTTATAATTGTCAGTGCCACCCAATAAATGGTCGTACATTCTGGCAACACTGGGTTTGCTGATGTCGACGATCGACTCGCTCCTCACGTTCCGGCCGCACGTACCTCCCGGGAGGCGTCACAGCTCCCTGACGGCGGATCGCCCATGCTAGGAGGGCCGCCGACACGGGGGCTACCCGCATCCACGAACGGGCGAAACATGCCAACGCGAATCAGCCAGGCCAAACCGTATCCACACCCCGGCGCACTCCCGGCGCAACCGGTCACGAATTCACCAGCGGCATATTCACCAGCACTTCGACCGGGTGATGCCGCGCAGCGCGCGAGTGCGGAGCAACTCGAATCCGGGACCGTCCAACCCCATGGTGCGGGCGGATTCGGGAGCAGACAGCCCGACGCGATAGTGCAGCAGGAGGGCGTCAACCTCGCGCGGCGCAAGGACACTGCGCAGACGCCGCACGGAGGGCCTGTGGTGCGGATCACACTTGGCTGAGAGCAGGCCCCACGCCAATGCGGCCGGGGCGGCGGCCTGGAGAGTCGCGTCCCACTGAGCGGCCAGGTCGCGCAGCGCGCTGCGGGCTATGTCTGCGCCGAGGCGGGCGGATCCGGCCGCCGCCGCCCCGAAGGCCCGGTATGCGGTCCAGTGGTCCCGGCAGAACGCCTCGTAGGCGAGGAATCGCAGCCCTCTACCCGCCCGAGCCGCTTCGTCGGGGGCGTGGACGGGGTGAACCGCTTGAGCCAGGGCGCATTCGGCGCGCGTCGGCATGATGCTTGCCTTCCATACGCGAAGCAGTCGTGGAGCGATGCCGCCCCGGCGGCGGCAACCCAGCGAGGGTGTGGCGCCGTTCGGGAGGAACGGCCCGGCCCGCGAGGCCGGTTACGCCGGCCGCCACCCGAACAGGAGGTGGCCGGCGTCCGGTTCACCGATCTCAGCCGTGCCACACCTTGAGGTACGACACGGTGCTGCGGTCGGCCCAGGCGGTCGCCGCGAGCATCATGAGCGCCTGCGGGTGAAGCGGATCGGCGTGAAGGGCCGCCGAGACGAGTCCCACCTGGAGGAGTGAGCCGAGGCGGAGCGTCGCCTGGAAGGCACCGCTGATGGAAGTTTGCACGAGGGCCGCGAGCGGAATGCTAGCCTCAGTATTTGCCGGAATGACCCAATCGATCACCCGGCGGACGTGCTGAATCAATTACCTGCTCCTTGCGTGTTGTTGATCCGGCACGGCGAGAGGGGCTCCGACGCCGACACCACTCAACTTCGGAGCCCCTTTTCCGCGCCTTCCCCCGGAAGCTAGCCCAGCCCCGCCCCTCGCCGGGCCGGATGAGACCGATGAAAACGGACGGCAAAAATCCGGAAAGCATGCAGTCACATTCGCCACAACAATCCATCTCCGTCACACCGCAGTCACGCCCGATCACTAACTGATCGCATATGACCGAATCGGGGTAGTAATCAGCGGCAGCCAATGAAAACCGGGAGCACCATCGGTTGACAACGTCACCTGTTCGAGCGAACTGATGCCGCTGGGCGTAATCGGCGATGGAATTCGACTCAGCGCCTCTCTGCGGTGAAAAGCACCCGCCATCCGGGTGATCATCCCTGGTGGGCGCTTCCCGGTTGCTGGGATTCGCTCTAGAACGCCATTCGTGATCACCATGACGATGCGGCGCACCCTGCCCGCCCTCGCTCTCGCCGCCCTGACCGTCCTCGCGACATCCCTGCCTGCCGAAGCAGCTCGCTCACGGCCGGCGGCACCCGGCCCGTCACCCGCGGTACTGATGCCGCTCGCCGAGGCCATCGACCACCTGCCCATCGCCGCCGAACACCGGGCGGGATACAGCCGGTCTCTCTACAAGCACTGGAACAAGGGTCTGAACAGCACCGACGGCTGCAATACCCGCAAGGAGACCATCCTCGCCGAGGCCGTCGAAGCGCCCCAGGTCGGCGAGCGGTGCGCGCTGACGGGCGGTTCCTGGCTCAGCAGGTACGACAACGTCGTGGTCACCGATGCGGCCCGTCTCGACGTTGACCACTTCGTCCCGCTCGCCGAGGTCTACGACTCCGAGCAGGTTCCGTGGAGCGCGGCCCGGCGTGAGGCGTACGCGAATGACCAGGACAGCCCCGACACCCTGATCGCCGTCACCGCGGCCTCCAACCGGTCCAAGGCCGACAAGGACCCAGCCGAGTGGCTGCCCTCGGATACCTCATACCACTGCACCTACGCCGCCACCTGGGTCGGCACGAAGCTCCGCTGGGACCTCGCCGCCGACGAAACTGAGCGCGACGCCCTCCTCGCGCTCGCCCAGGAATGCCCTGCAACCCATGTCCGCTACGTGCCAGCATCCGTGTAACGGCAAACCCCACCGGGCCTGCTAGAACCCTTTCCTGATGCCGAGAGCCCTGCCGCTACACGTGCGGCAGGGCTCTCGCGATCACTCACGACGGGGCCAGGGCTGCCTAGACCTCTCCGCCGAGTACGCCTTGAACGAAGGCTGCCCACGCGGACGCGGTGGAGCACAAAGGTTCGCGCTCGGGGTGCTTGGAGTCGCGTACGGCCCTGGCGCCGCCGGGCAGGATGGCGATCTCCACGCAGTCGTTCTCTCCGGCGCTGTAGCTGGACTTCATCCAGTGGGCGGTGGCGAGATCGGGAGCACGCAACTCGCCCTTTTCATTGTTCACTTGCCGTTTCCTTCTTCCAGTATGCGGGTGATCAGCGCCAGCGACATGTCGCTGGGGAGGGCAGAGGCAACGACCTGCTCGAAGGCATCGGAATAGATCCGGGCCTCCCCGTCAGCCTCAACATAGGACGCTCCGACCAGGTTCTCCAGCAGGACGACGTCGGGCATGGGGTCGGGGAATCCGACCAGGCTGAAGCCACCGCTGGTGCCCGGATGCAGGGATGAGGTCAGCGGCATGATCTGAAGCGTGACGTTCGGCAGGTCGGCGGCATCGAGCAGGCGCCGCAACTGGTCTCGCATGAGTGTGGGCCGGGTCGCGACCCGCTGGTGGAGAACACGCTCGTCGATGATCGCCCGTAGTTTCAGGGGCCGTTCCGGCCGGGAGAGTACGGCCTGGCGCGCCATACGAACCTCGGCCAGAGCCACGACCTCCTCCGGGGTGCGGGTCGTGGCGTTCACGGTGATCGTCTCGCGGGCGTACGCCGCGGTCTGCAGCAGCCCGGGTATGAGCTGCGGCGACCAGATCCTGATGCCTTCCGCGTCGGACTCGAGAGAGATGTAGTCGGCATAGGCCGGGGAGACGACCCCTCTGTAGGTCTGCCACCAACCCTGCTGGCTGGCATGCTTGGCCAGGCCTTCCAGGGCCGTGAAGATGCCATCGTCCTGCTTGGCGTCCAGGCCGTATGCCGTGAGGAGCTGGGTGACCTCGGCCGGGCGGATGCGGGCCTTGGCGGTTTCGATCCGAGACAGCTTCGACGGGGCCCACGTGCCGCCGTCGCCGCCGGCTTGCTTGTCTCGCCGGATGACCTCCTCGACGGCCTCCTCAAGGGTGAGCCCTTTGGCTCCGGGCCCTGCCTGGATGCGGAACTGCCGCAGCGCCTCACCCAGGCGACGGCGGCGCACGGTGGGTACGGGTCGCGCGTTCGGCATGGGCGCAGTCTTTCACCGCTCCAGGGCGCAAGTCGATAGAACACCGAGCCTAAAACGCAAACTCGGGTGACAATATTGCGAGTTGAGCTTCAAACGGTGCATGCTCCTCCCCAAGGACGCGTCACCGTACTCAAGCTGGCGGGAACACGGTGTGCGCGAGATCTCGACGTGTGGCCGCATGCTGCACCACGGAGGAAGCCATGACGCTCATGGCGGAGACGGTGACGGAGACCGCCCCCGGGTTCTACCTGATGACGACAGACCGCGGATTCGTCGTGCACATGTGCGCCTGCGCGGAGCATCTACAACGGTTGCGCGACATGACCGGCACAACGCTCAAGCTGGCCGGCGTCGGGCAGGAAGCGGTGGAGAGCGCGCAACTGGTGGCCTCCGAACTGGTAGGCAACGCGGTACGTGCTTGCGGTGACCTGGTCCCGCTGGTCGTGGAGATCGGTGCCGAGAAAACCTGCGTCTCGGTCAAGGTCCACGATCCTGAGCCGAACCGTATGCCCAGGCGGCGCTTGACCGCCCTGGACGACGAGGACGCGGAAACCGGTCGAGGTCTCGGCCTGATCGACCTGCTCTCGCCTGGCTGGCAGACACGCATCACCCCTGTCGGCAAACAGATCATCTGCCGTGTTCCCGCGACCGACCCCTGCACCACCAACGCCACCACCATCAAGGAGTGACCCAGTGACCACCTCTCCATCCGATCCGACCGGGCACAGCACTTCACCGGCCGCCGGCAACCACTCACGAGCCGACGAGAACGACTACAGCCTCGCCCTCTCGACGCCCGCACGTGGCGGATTACCGCAGGCCGGCATTCCGCTGGACGGCACGATCGCGAGCGTCGCCGCACGGCTGGCCCGCCTCACCAAGCAGTCCGGAGGATCCGCCATGCCGCCCGTCCTGGCCCTGGGCATCTTCGAGCGTGTCGGATCGAACTGGTTCTCCGACTCCGTACGAGACGTGATGCCGCAGCACAACGAGCCCTTCCGCCAGCAGTTAGGACGCGAGCACCCGCTCTCGCCCGGCAACCGAGTCCCGCCCAGCCTTCACGGGACCGGACTCAGCGGCCTGGGCTGGCACCACCTGTTATGCGCACTGAGCGACCTGCACGGCCGGCCGCGGCACTTGGTCAAGGAGACCAACCTCTTCTTCGCCGCCGACACCGTCCTGGGAATGCTGCCGCACTCTCCGGCCATCGTCCTGACCCGTGCTCCGGTCGGCGTCCTGTCCTCGTTCGTCCGCGGCTCCCTGTGGTCCCGGTGGCACTACAGCGACCGCTACGCACAGGTCGCAGCCACCGCCCGCGCCCCACGCTGGCGCTCCGTCTTCGCTCCCCTGCTTCCTCAGGACGACCCCGACCCGTCAACCGCCCTAGGTCGCCTAATCGTCGTGAACACGGTGCTACTGGCCCGCGCCCTTCACGACCCGGAAGCCGGACCCCGGCCTCTCCTGGTCGTCCCGTACGAGCAGCACGTCACCGACCCTGCCCAGGTACAGTCGCGGCTGAACGGCTTCCTCGGGATCCCCGCCCAGAAGCCCGAAGAGGCGGCGCGGGCCACCGGCCCGAGCGCACCGTCTGCCGACCCGACGTTCGCGACCACGGCGCGCAAGGACGCCCTGGTGGCCGAACTGGCGTCTCCATACGTAGAGTTGCTGACACAGTCGGTCGGCCAGACCCTGCTGCGGGCCCGCCAGCTCCTGCCGCCGAAGACCACGGCCGCGGCGTCCGAATGGCTCTCCGGCGGCGACCTGTACGAGGTTCGTCCCCCGATGGCCCTCCCCGTACGTCGAGTCCGGACCGTGCCGGTCTCGGAGTGCGCTCCGAAACCTCAGTACGTCCCCACCGCGAACGCCATGTGGCGCAACGTACTCGTCAGCAATGCCGAAATGGCCGAGATGCTGAACCTGCTCCACGAGGGTGGCGCTGCGAACTCCCGGCTGGGCACTCACCTGCTGGTGTGCCCCATGCCGCACGAACGCGGCGGGCGGCTCCACTACATGCCGACCGAGCGGCGCTGGCGGATCAGCCCGGGATACGAGTTGCACCCGGCGTACTGGGTCACGTGGATCGGAGCGGCTCTCATGGCCGCATGGTGCGGTGCCCGCCTGCCCACCCGCGCCGAGGCGCTCCACGCGACCCAGGGCGCACGGGCGCACAACAGCGACTACCTCCTCGGAGACAGCTGCCCGGTAGCCGAACCCGGTCTCGGCGGGCGTACCGTGCATCACCTGATCGGCAACGTGCAGATCTGGTGCAGTGACGGCCCCGACCAGCCGGCCTCGCAGCCGGTGCAGCGATACTTGTTCGGTGCCGCCTGGAACACCCCTGGAACCAAGCAGGCTGTCACTGCCATCCGATCGCGCTACCTTCTGGGTTCCTCGCGGGGCGTCGGTGTCCGCCTGGTCCGCGACGCCGGCACCACCGACGCGGCCCGGCTCGGAGCGTGGGAACTCGCGCACCGCCTCAACCAGTGGGTCGACGTCGCCGACAGTTCCGCACCCACCACGCCGGGCTCCCTCGACCGGATGATCCTCAGCGCCCTGACCGTGGGGTCATAGTCCGATCGCGGACTTCGGTCCCATATAGGACCCTGCGCCCGGGAATCCGTCCCGGGCGAGCTTCATGAACGTCTCGCTGAAGCCCCGGCCCGGCAGATCGTCGAGGGGCACGAACTCGACGCTGCGAATCGGCCTCGTATCGGCGCCCTCCTTGACCGCCCCCAGATGCCCGCCGACTCGGCGGGCCTCGAAGGTGATGTGAGTGACATGAGCCTTCTGGTTGTCACACAGATACAGCAGCCGGCCGACCTCGACCTCGACGCCGGTCTCCTCCTTCATTTCCCTGACCAGCGCCTCGTCCAGGCCCTCACCGTCCTCGACCTTGCCCCCCGGCAGAGACCAACTCCGGGGGCCGTCGGTGTCCTGGTCCAACAGCAGAATCTGGCCGTCCTCAATGACGATGCCCGTCACACGTACATGCATCCGTCGACGCTATCGCGCGCAAGCCGCACCCGAAGGACACAACGGTGAAACAGACCTCAGTCCCAGCCGCAGCTCCGGTGGTAATCGCCGCCGGAGGACTCGGCACCAGGGTGGGCTCCTGGTCCCCGTACCTGCCCAAGGAACTGCGCCCCGTTCACGGACGGCCCGGTCTGGCACACATCGTGGACGAGGTGACCACTCTCGGCAGCAAGCAGGCCGTGGTAGTCCATCACCCCTACTACACAGCGCTGATCGGGTGGACCCGTCAGGTCCTCATACCCGGCGCTCTCGCTCAATACCATCGACTCACCGACCAGACCCCTCCATCACCGGTGCCCGGCGAGGACCTCCAGCTCGACTTCATCGCCCAGCACGGGCGCTACGCGGACGTCACCTCCGTACTAAGACGGTGTCTCGATTGGTGCTGGATCGTTGCTCCCGGCATGGACATAGTTCTGCGTCTGGTGCCGGACAGGCTGTGGGAGATCTTTCAGGATGT
>NZ_JBSFHN010000039.1:0-75232 GCF_053597115.1 Streptomyces sp. NPDC001515 | reverse complement strand
CCAGCTCACCGAAGAGATCAACAACCGCAAGGGCTGAGACCCCCACCCGGCAGACAGTGCGGGGCCGCACGGTGACACCCACCGCGCGGCCCCGCACTGGTGTCGATCACCATTGACGCCGATACGGCGGCCTTATAACTTCACTATACGGATTGTTGATTCCGGGAAGCGGAAACACTGTCGACGGTGAAGGGTGTGGACATGGGCCAGCAGGAGAAGGTGGCGACGAGCCTCGACGGTGCCGTCAGTGCGGGGATCAGCGCGTCCCTCGCGCCGGTCGACGCCGAACTCGCCCGCCGCTACCCCGGCGACCCCGGCACCCGCCAGCCCGTGCACACGGTCTACGTACCGGGAGACGCCTTCGAGGCAGGAACCCTGCGCTCCTGGGGTGACCGCGCGCTGCGGGCGCTCGACGAGCACGCCCCCGACGCCGACGCGCTCGCCTCCGTGCTCGGCATCCCGGACGAGCTGGCGGGCCCGGTCCACGACCGCGTCCGCGCCAAGCTGGAGCGCGAACCCGTCGAGGACCTGCGCATCGACTTCGAGGACGGCTACGGCTCCCGCTCCGACGCCGAGGAGGACGAGGCGGCGGCCCGGGCGGCCCGGCTCGTGGCGGAGGCGTACCGGGACGGCACGGCCGCCCCGTACATGGGCATCCGCGTGAAGTGCATGGAGGCCGCCGTACGCGACCGGGGCATCCGCACCACCGACGTCTTCCTCACCGGGCTGATGGAGGCCGGCGGTCTGCCCGACGGGCTCGTGCTGACCCTGCCGAAGGTGACGTACCCCGAACAGGTCACCGCCTTCGTCCAGCTGCTCGACGCCTTCGAGAAGGCGCACGCGCTGCCCGAGGGGCGGCTCGGCTTCGAGATCCAGATCGAGACCAGCCAGTCCATCCTGGCCGCCGACGGGACTGCCGCCGTCGCCCGCATGATCGACGCCGCAGCGGGCCGGGCGACCGGGCTCCACTACGGCACCTTCGACTACAGCGCCTGTGTCGGGGTCAGCGCCGCCTACCAGGCGAGCGACCACCCGGCCGCCGACCACGCGAAGGCCGTCATGCAGGTCGCCGCCGCCGGCACCGGCGTACGCGTCAGTGACGGCTCCACCAACGTCCTGCCCATCGGTCCCACCGACCGGGTCCACGAGGCATGGCGGCTCCACTACGGTCTGACCCGCCGCGCCCTGGCTCGCGCCTACTACCAGGGCTGGGACATGCACCCGGGACACCTGCCGACCCGTTACGCGGCCGTCTACGCCTTCTACCGCGAGGGCCTGGAACAGGCCGCCGCCCGCCTCGCCGCCTACGCGGCCAAGACCGGCGGCGACGTGATGGACGAACCGGCCACCGCCAAGGCGCTGAGCGGCTATCTGCTGCGCGGCATCGACTGCGGCGCCCTCGACACCGCCGAGGTGACCCGCCTGACCGGGCTGACCCGTGCCGACCTCGACGAGTACGCCTCGCCGCGGCGCGGCGGGCTGACCGTCACGGCGCCGTAGCGGTCTCCCGCCGGTCAGGCCGGGCGCAGTTCGCCCGAACCGCGCGGGATCAGCCGGGTCGGCAGTTCGACCCGGGCCGGGGCGTGGTCGGCGCCGTCGAGCCGGCGGAACAGGTGCTCGGCGGCGGTGCGTCCGGCCGCGGCCGGGTCCTGGGAGACGACGGTGATGCCGAGCAGATCCGCCAGTTCGATGTCGTCGAACCCGACCAGGGCCACGGGCCGCTTCCGGCCGGCCAGGACGCGCACGGCGGTGACCGTCACCCGGTTGTTGCCCGCGAACAGGGCCGTCACCGGCTCGGGGCCCGCCACCATGTCCTCCACGGCCGCGCGCACCCGCGCCGGATCCGTGGAGCCCAGCGAGACCCAGGAGTCCCGGACCGCGATCCCGGCATCCGCCATCGCCGCGTGGTAGCCGCGCAGCCGCTCCGTGGCGGTGTGGATCCTCGGCTGGTCACCGACGAAGCCGATGCGGCGGTGGCCGTGCGCGAGCAGATGGGCGACGCCCTCGCGGGCCCCGCCGAAACTGTCCGACAGCACCGTGTCGGCGTCGATCCGGCCCGCCGGGCGGTCCACGAACACCGTGGCTATGCCCGCCTTGATCTCGGGCTCCAGATACCGGTGGTCGTCGCCCGCCGGGATGACGATGAGGCCGTCGACCCGGCGGGCGCACAGGGCGAGGACCAGCTCCTGCTCGCGCTCCGGGTCCTCGGCGCTCGACCCGTTGATGAGCAGGGCCCCGTGGGCGCGCGCGACCTCCTCGACGGCACGGCTCAGCGGTCCGTAGAACGGGTCGGCGAGATCCTCCAGCACCAGCCCGATCGAGGCGGTGCGGCCCTTGCGCAGGACGCGGGCGCTGTCGTTGCGGCGGAAGCCCAGGGCCTCGATGGCCTCCTGCACCCGGCGCTCGGTGTCGGGGGTGACGCCCGGTTCGCCGTTGACCACGCGCGAGACCGTCTTGAGGCCCACGCCGGCTCGGGCGGCCACGTCCTTCATGGTCGGACGGTTGCCGTAACGGGGCTCTGGCTGACGGGTGGTCTCGGCCACGGTGCGCTGTCCTGTCGTCGGGTTACGGGCGGATCCGGGTGCGCCACGCGGGGCGCCGGAGGCTGTGGCGTCGAGCATAGGCCCTGGACAACGTTGTCAGCGGAATGGAGACTGTGCGGGACCACCGGCCGTAGCCGCAGGTCCCGCCCCCTCACCCCCGGAGCCGACCCGATGCACACCGACCTCGTCGCCGCGCTGGACATCGGCGGGACCAAGATCGCCGGAGCGCTGGTGGACGGGGCCGGCACGCTCCGCGCGCGGGCGCGCCGCCCCACGCCCGCCCGGGAGGACGGCGAGACGGTGATGGCGGCCGTCACCGAGGTCGTCGCGGAGCTGTCCGCCTCCCCGCTCTGGCCGAGGGTCCGGGCCGTCGGCATCGGCAGCGCCGGCCCGGTGGACGCGGCGAACGGCACGGTGAGCCCGGTCAACGTCCCGGGGTGGCGGGACTTTCCGCTGGTGGCACGGGTGAGCGCGGCGGCCGGCGGGCTTCCGGTCGAGCTGGTCGGGGACGGTGTCGCGATCACCGCGGCCGAGCACTGGCTCGGAGCCGCCCGGGGCCATGACAACGCCCTGTGCATGGTCGTGTCGACCGGGGTCGGCGGCGGACTCGTGCTCGGCGGCGCGCTGCACCCCGGCCCGAGCGGGAACGCCGGGCACATCGGGCACATCAGTGTGGACCTCGACGGCGATCCGTGTCCGTGCGGCGGGCGCGGCTGCGTCGAACGCATCGCGAGCGGTCCGAACATCGCCCGCCGTGCCCTGGCGAACGGCTGGCTGCCCGGCCCGGACGCCGACGCCTCGGCGGCCGGGGTGGCCGCCGCCGCACGGGCCGGGGACCCGGTCGCGCTGGCCTGCTTCGAGCGGGCCGCGCAGGCGCTCGCCGCGGGCATCGCCGCGACGGCCACCCTCGTGGAGATCGACATCGCGGTGATCGGCGGGGGAGTCGCGGGCGCGGGCGACCTCCTGTTCGCCCCGCTGCGCGGTGCCCTGCGCCGGTACGCCACGTTGTCGTTCGTCCAGGGCCTGACGGTGACCCCGGCGGTCATGGGCAACGACGCCGGCCTGGTCGGCGCGGCGGCCGCCGCCTTCGGTGCGCGGGACGGGGCGCGGGGGGCCCCGACGGTCCCGGTGCGGCCGTGAACCTCCCGACCGGACCCGGGTGACGGCGGAGGGGGCCGCCACCCGGGCCCGGACGGGCACGCGGGTGATGCGCGGATCCGCCCGGCCGGAGTCGTCCCGTTGTCGTCGACCGCGCCGTCGTCGCCGACGGCGAGGACCGGCCGGACGATCCGCGCACGCCACGGCGGGCGATTGCGTTAAAGCGTGTTGAAGTCTGTTGGAAGAGGCCCGGCGCCCGTTGTTCGGCATCTCGCCAAAACCCTTGACGGGGTTGCTGGTTGGGGGTGTGATCCAAGCGCACGTTCGGTTGTGTTCGGTTGCCTTCCGAAGGAGAAGGTCATGGCGCACTCGTACGACAGCACGGATCCGTCCCGCGGCGGCGCGGGACGGATGTCACGGCGGAGCCTGCTGCGCGGCGCGGCGGCCGGAGCCGGCGCGGTCACCCTTCCCGCTCTGCTCACCGCCTGCGGCGGTGGGCCCGGCGGCGACGGAAAGACCGTCACCCTGGGCTCCAACTCCTCCGACCCCATTCCGAAGAAGGCCTTCGCCGACGCGTTCAGGGCCTACGAGGCCCAGTCCGGCGGACGCACGGTGAAGGTCAACACCGTGGACCACAACACCTTTCAGGAGAACATCAACCGCTATCTCCAGGGCAAGCCCGACGACGTCTTCATGTGGTTCGCCGGATACCGCATGCAGTTCTTCGCCAAGAAGGGGCTGCTGCACGACATCAGTGACAACTGGCAGGCGTACGAGGGATTCTCCGACGCCCTGAAGGCGCAGTCGACCGGCGAGGACGGCAAGCAGTACCTCACGCCGTACTACTACTATCCGTGGGCCGTCTTCCACCGCAAGAGCCTCTTCACGGAGCGCGGCTACGAGGCGCCGAAGACGCTCGACGCGTACGTGGCGCTCGCCAGGCAGATGAAGAAGGACAAGCTGGACCCGATCGCGTTCTGCGACAAGGACGGCTGGCCCGCGATGGGCACCTTCGACTACATCAACATGCGCACCAACGGATACGCGTTCCACAAGAGCCTGATGGCGGGCCGGGAGGCATGGACCGACAAGCGCGTCAGGGAGGTCTTCGACACCTGGCGCCGGCTCCTCCCGTACTGCCAGCCGGGCGCCAACGGCCGTACCTGGCAGGAGGCCGCCACCAGTCTGCAGAAGCGCACCTCGGGCATGGCCGTCTTCGGACTCCCGCACCCCGGCGCCCAGTTCCCCAAGGACGAGCAGGGCGACCTCGACTTCTTCCCCTTCCCCGTCATCGACCCCGAGCACGGCCAGGACGCCGTCGAGGCGCCCATCGACGGTTTCCTCCTCGCCAAGAAGTCCAAGAGCCTCAAGAACACCAAGACGCTGGAGAGCGCCAAGGACCTGCTGAAGTGGCTCGCCACCGGCAAGGCCGAGGACATCTATCTCAGGAGCGACCCCAACAACATCGCGGTCAGCGAACGGGCCGACACCTCGCGGTACTCCCCGCTCCAGAAGAAGGCCGTCGACCTGGTCTCCGGGGCGAAGCAGATCTCCCAGTTCCTGGACCGCGACACCCGGCCCGACTTCTCCTCGACCGTCATGATCCCCGCGATCCAGAGGTTCATCAGCAGCCCGAACGACGTGGACGGACTCGTCAACGACATCGAACGGCAGAAGAAGACCATCTTCGCCTCGGACTGAACCGGGAGTACCGACCGTGTCGTTCACCTCGGGGCGGCGCACCGGACGACGGGGCTCGCGGCGGTTCACCCGCCGCGACCTGGCCGTCCTGGGCGCCCTGCTCGGCCTGCCCGTCCTGCTCGACCTCGCCGTCGTATGGGGGCCCACCCTGGCCTCCGTCGCCCTCTCCTTCACCAGCTGGGACGGGATCGGTGACATCGAGTGGGTGGGCACGCGCAACTACGTGAACCTCTTCACGAACTATCCGCCGTTCTGGCCCGCCGCCCGCCACAACCTGCTCTGGCTCGCCTTCCTGGGGCTGGTCGCCACCCCTTTCGGACTGCTGCTGGCCGTCCTCGTCGACAAGGGGGTGCGCTTCAGCCGGTTCTACCAGTCCACCCTCTACATGCCCGTGGTGCTCTCCCTGGCCGTGGTCGGCTTCATCGCCCAGCTCCTCTTCTCCCGCGACCAAGGGGCCCTCAACGCCGTCATCGGGGACACCCGCACCCCCACGGACTGGCTGGGCGACCCCGACCTCAACATCTGGATGGTCCTGCTGGCGGCGGCCTGGCGCCACACCGGCTATGTGATGATCCTCTACCTCGCCGGACTCAAGGCCGTGGACACCTCCCTCAAGGAGGCCGCCGCGATCGACGGGGCGAGCGAGACGCAGACCTTCTTCCGCGTCGTTCTTCCCACCCTGCGGCCGGTCAATGTGATCGTCGGCGTCATCACCGTCATCGAGTCGCTGCGCGCCTTCGACATCGTCTACGCCGTCAACCACGGCCGCAACGGACTCGAACTGCTCTCCGTCCTCGTCACGGACAACATCATCGGCGAGGCCAGCCGGATCGGGTTCGGCTCCGCCATCGCCGTCGTCCTGCTCGTCGTCTCCCTGGGATTCGTCGTCACGTACCTGGTCCAGGAGCTCCGAGGGGAGAAGGACCGATGACCTCGCCGCATCCGCCCGGGGCCGACCGGCCCCGACGTCGTGTCCGCCCCGGCCGGCTGGGCGTGCACGCCTTCCTCATGGCGGTCTCGCTCGCCTTCCTCGCCCCGCTGCTGCTCGCCGTCTACGCCTCGCTGCGTCCCTACGAGGAGACCTCCGAGCACGGCTACTTCTCCTTGCCGCGCCATCTCTCGCTGGACTACTACCGCCAGGCGTTCTCCGACTCCGGCATGACGAAGTACTTCGTCAACACCCTGATCATCGCCGTCCCCGGCGTGCTGGTGACCCTCTTCCTCGCCTCGTTCGTGGCGTTCGCCCTCGCCCGGCTGAAGCTGCGCGGCGGACTCGTCCTGCTGATGCTGTTCACCGCGGGCAACCTGCTTCCGCAGCAGGTGATCGTCACCCCGCTGTACGTCGTCTTCAACCGGATCCCGCTGCCGTACTGGATGTCCGACTCGATGACCATGTTCGACTCCTACTGGGCCGTCGTCCTGGTGCAGATCGGATTCCAGCTGGGCTTCTGCGTCTTCGTCCTGGCCAACTTCATGCGCACCCTCCCGCAGGAGATCCTGGAGGCGGCGGTCGTGGACGGCGCGGGCGTCTGGACGCGGTACTGGCGGATCACCCTGCCGCTGTGCCGGCCCGCCCTCGCCGCCCTGGGCACGCTCCAGTTCACCTGGATGTACAACGACTTCCTCTGGGCCCTGGTCTTCGTCTCGGACGGCGACAAGCTCCCGATCACCTCGGCGCTGAACAATCTGCGCGGTCAGTTCTTCACCGACTACAACCTGCTCGCCGCCGGTTCGGTGATCGTCGCCCTGCCCACCCTGGTGGTCTTCCTGCTGCTCCAGCGCCACTTCGTCGCGGGCCTCACCCTGGGGTCCGGCAAGGGGTGACACTGACCTGCGAAAACTGTCCTGCACGGCCGGTTCACCAGAGCGTGAAAGCCACCTGCGTCTCAACCGAAGCCGCCATACCGGAGGCGGGAGCATCACTGGATTCGACCTCCCGGCCCTCCCCACTGGAGGGCTGGGGAGAATCTGGGGAGAATTTCGGGGAGTCGACGATGGGGGCGCCCCCAAACCAGGCGTCCATCGCGGCCCGGCCGCGTCCGTCGGCCTCCGGCATGAAGTGCGCGTAGACCTTCAACGTGATCGACGGGTCTGCGTGCCCCAGCCACTTCGATACTGACACGACAGACTCCCGCGCATCCAGCTGCACCGAGGCGTAGGTGTGCCTGAGGGCGTGATAGCCGAACTCGCGGGTGTCGCCGTAGGCAAGGTTCGCTCTGGACCCCGGCTCGCGGGCCGGAGCGGCAGCAATCACGCCGACCTCGGCGAGAGCCTTCTTCCAGTAGTGCTGGTTCCACGACCAAGCACGGATGGCCCCGCCTTCCAGATTGGTGACGAGCAGGCGGTGGGTGCGGGGCCGCCTCTCCTCTTCCTCCTTCTTCGTCTCCGGCGGCGTGGCGTCCTTCCACGGCAGCGTGACGGGCTCGGGAGGGAACGCCTTCCGATGGGCACGGATCTGCTCCGCCAGGAACGCGGGCAGGGGCACAGTGCGCTCCTTGCCGTTCTTCGGTGGCGCGAACACCAGCTTGCCGGCGACACGCTTCACCTGGCGGCGGATGTGGATGACACCCGCCTCCTCGTCGATGTCCGTGTCCGCGTCGATGCCGAACGCCTCGCCCTGGCGGCAGCCGGCGCCGACGCCGATGTCGACGAGAATCTGGTACCTGGGGTGCAACGCGTTCTTAACTGCAACCACTCTGTCGCGGGACCACGCGCGAGCCTTACGTGGCGGAGCCACAGGGGCCTTGATGGTTTTGGCTTTGCACGGGTTGCGGCTGATGCGCTCGTCGTCGATGGCGTAGGCAAGGATGTTGGACAGGTAGCCCCAGACGGCGTTGGCCGTCCCGGGGGCGACGGTTCGCTCCAGTGTCTTGAGCCAGATCCGCAGTGTGCCGACTTTGATGTCGCGCAGCTTCTCGTTCCCGAGGTGGGGGAGGATGTGGGTCCAGACCCGCCCCTTGATGGTTTCCATCGTCGCCGGGTCGACCTTCAGGGTCGGCCACCAGTGCTTCTCGACGTACTCCCGCAGCAGAATGTTGCCGTCCCGGGGGTCGATGAACTCGCCCTTGGTCGACTCGTGCTCTGCCTTCGCCTTCCAGGCGTTGGCCCCGCCGGGACCGGTCAGGGTGTCGAATGACCGGTCCCGCACGCCGGGAATGCCTGCGACTCGGTAGCGTTTGCCCGTGCCGTAGCGGGCTGTTCTGCGCTTTTTACCTGTGACCGGGTCCGGACGCTTGGTCAGCCAGCGATCCTCGATGTAGCCGGGCATGCGGCAGCCCTCTCATCTCTGGGGAACGGAGCGACACGACGTCGCCCCGCCATAGTTGGAACCACTGTCCCCCGGCGATGACCATGGCGGTAGCGGCTTCCAGGGCCGCGGCGTGCTCGGGTACGAACAGTCCCCGCGACAGTTCGTACCTGACGGTTCCGCGTCCTTCTTTGACCACGACCGGAGCGTCTGCTGGGAGATCGGCTAGCTCGTAGGAGATTGAGAGCACGGATCCACCCCCTCTTGGGGCACACAGGGTCTGGGGGAGCCCTTGGGACGTATGTGTTCGGATCCGGAAACATATCGTCACCTTGGCGGTCACACAACACGTTGTTGATGATCCGATACGTGCAGCTTCCGAAAGGGCTGGCAGGTGACTAGCCCTCGAAGCGCTTGGCGCGCTCGTCCGCCTCGATCATCGCCTGCCAGCGCCGCCGCTCGCCCTTCTCCATGCCTGCCAGGTGGGCGACGATCACGCGGATGTCTTCGTCGTAGCCGGAGAGCTCGGTGGCCTGGTAGTCGAGGTACTGGACGGCCGCGGCACGCTGCACGATGGCTAGGGGGCGTTCCAGACCGGCGGCAATGCCGCGGAGGCGGTCCGGGTTGGGGGCCTGGGTGACGGCGTTGGTGGCGAGCTTCTGGAAGTACGGCTTGGAGAGCGGGTAGCCAGCGGCATCGGCCCGGTCGGCCATCTGCTGGTAGGAGACGCCGCGGCCGTCGTCGTTGATGTCGCGGACCAGCCGGCTGAGTTCGTCTCTGTCCATGTCCCTGACGAGATTGTCGGGTAGGTCGGGGGCTCCGGTGGTGCGGTTGTCGCTGGGGGCTGCTGCCTCCATGCCGCTTTCTCCTCGTGTCTCGTTCACACCGGCCGTCTCCTGAACAATCCGGGCCTGACTCTACAAATCGCAGGCCAGGCCGTACAACCATCTGGCAGTGAAGACGAATCGTCTACGACTTGATGCTACTCGTATGGATCCTTCGCGGAAACTTCACATCCGGCCGTTCGGATCTGTAGACGCAGCGGATTCAATCTGCTTCACTGTTCCTATCCAGAGCCGACCCGTTCTGATGGAGATCCATTGAGTGTCCGATACGCCCTCCGTGACCCCAAAGTCCTTCGATGGGTGATGGATCACCCAGGGCGGGGGGCCCCGTACAGCATCCGGCAACTGGCCGACGCGATCGGCCTGAGCCACCACGCCCTCATAGGGCACCTCCTGACCGGGGAGCGAAACGACTGCGACATCCGGACTGCCCACCGCATCGCGGAGGCGGTCGGTGTGGCAGTGCTGGTGCTCTTCGCGCCCTCCGCGTCTCCGGAACCGAACGGAACGGATCGAGATCGAGACCCGCTAGCAGTTGGGGCAACACCGCCCCCCACGTAAAGGAGCCCACATGGATGAGAACCGCAAGCTCGCAGTCCAGCCGCCGCCGTCCGGCTTTGTCTGGATCGAGGACTACCGCACCGGCGACGGCTCCGTGCACATCCCGGGCATCGCGTCCCGGCTCGGCATCAGCCCGAGCACCTACCGAAAGTGGCGGATGCGCGACGAAGGGCCTGACACCGTCCGCATCGGGAAGAAGATCGCAGCTCGTATCACCGCCATCGAGGACTGGCTGCGGTCTCTGGAGCGGGCCGCCACGCAGGAGCGCGCCGCCTCCCGGGCCGTGATCGAGCACAGCATGCGCCCGGCCGAGCCGCGCCGGCTCTACCGCCCCCGAGAGCGGCACGTCGAAGACCACGCCAAGGCCATCGCCTGACGGCAGCGAACGAGGCCGCCCCGAAACGCCAGCCCCGGGACGACCTCCGATCCACCCCATCCACAGCACGCAACGAAAGGGGCTTCACGTGCCTCGATCATCTCAGACCCTGACGCGTCGTGACGATCTGATCGCGATGCTGCGCAACGGTGGCGCCCGCGTGGACTCGACCGCCGAGTACGTCACCAACGCCTTCGCCGCCGAGGTCATCGCCGCCCGGGACGCGCAGATCATCGCGTGGCTGGAGAAGAAGGCCCGCGAGGAGGGCACCGCCAACAAGAACGCCCGCGTCCGGGCGACCGCCATCTACCGCATGGCCGACAAGCTCAGCCGGGGCGACGAGTTCGAGGAGGCGGACGAGCAGGCGCTGGTGTCGCTGCGCCGCCTGACCGGGGGTGCGGCATGAGGACTCAGCCCCGCACGATCGCCGCGCTCGACGTCCCCGTCGCCGAGGTTGAGCAGCAGCTGGCCGCCGACGTCCTCGTCCGGGCCCGCGCCGCGACGCACTCCCCGTCGGATGCCCTCGCGTACTCCCTCGATCTGTACCTCGTCACCCACCCCGACGCCCCCGTGTCCACCGACGCGGACTACCCCGGCTGGACCGCTGGAGGCACCCGATGAGCTACTCCGCCACCTACTTCGTGAACGCGGCCACCCACGTGCGGGGCAATGCGTCCGCGCGCCCCGTGCTGTACGTGGAACCGGACGGTCAGCACCAGTCGGGGTACGTCACCTTCCAGATCGACTCGAAGCTGCCGGTCGATGAGCAGCTGGCGATCGCCGATCATTTCGCCGCGGCAACGGCTGCATGGCGCGACAAGATCGCGGCGCGGGTCGAGCAGGAGCGGACGGCCACCGATGAACTCGAAGCAGCGCGGGCCGAGATTGCCCGGCTCAAGGCCGAGGTCGGTGAGGACGCATGAGCACCGCGTCGGCAAACGCCCTGCTGCTGACCGCAGCCCTGGACAACGCCCGCACCGAACTGGCCGAGGCGGAGACGGTCGACATCACCGACGACCTGGCCCTGGTCGCCTCGCATGCGGCAGTCACGGATGCGCTGCGCCGGGTGCTGTGGGCGCTGAACGAGCTCGACGACGAACCGGACGTGGCCGCCCAGGTCGCGGCGGAGGACGGGGTGCGCCACATCGGGGCCCCGGTCCAGCGCAACGGGTCGGTGGCGGCGTGAAGCGCCCCACCGTCACCATGCAGGCGGTGCTCCTCGGCGTCCTGCCGGACGCTCCCGCCGAAGCCCAGCAGGCGGCCGGGGCCGCCCTGGTCCGCAGCCTCGGTTTGGTCGACCGGCCCCGCGACCTGAAAGCGGAGCGGGACTACGCGGACTCCGTCGCCTCCGGCTACGTCACCCTCCCGGCCGGCTGCGCCATCCGGCCCCCGGAGCCGACACCGGAGCAGCTGAACAGCATCTGGGACGACCTCGCCCCCGACCCGTTGGGCGGCGGACTCACCCGACTCCTCAACGAGACGGCAACCACGTGACCGCGTACACGGTCACTGCCTCACTCATCGGCCTCGCTTTCTGCGCGATGGCCGTTGCCCCATCTCTCTGGTCCCGAAAGGGCAAGTCATGAGCCTCCACCTCGGCATACGCCGGCCCCGCAAGCATCGTGCGGTCGACGCCGTCACCAACCTGCGGGACGAAAACCGGCGCCTCCTCGGCCAGGTCGTCGGGGCCGGCGACGCCATCGCGCTCCTGGAACAGCAGTTGGCGGAGGCCAGGGCCAAGCAGGGCGAGGCGGAGCGAGTTGTCGTCTGCCTGGACGCCGACCTCGTCGAACGCACGCAGGAGCGCGACCAGTTGGCCGCTGAGGTGGTCGTACTCAGGGCCCGGCTCGCCCCATACCTGGCGGCCGACGCCAACCGGGACGCCGTCACCGTACCCCCGGCCGAGCGCGACACCACGCAGACGTTCCGCGTCGTCGCCACCTGACCCGCCGGGCCGGCCGTGCCCTGTCCGGCCGGCCCGGCGACCAACGCAAGACGCCCCGCCAGGACAAGTGGCGGGGCGCCCACCACCAGCATCCCAGAGAAGGACGCCATGACGACCATCAACGCCCACAAGCTGCAGCGGCTCATCAAGCAGACCAGCGCCCACATCAGCTCCGACGACACCCTGCCGCCCATCAACGGCATCCGCTTCGAGTGCGACGGCGTCCACATCCACGCCCTCGCCACCGACCGCTACACCTTCGCCGTGGCCCGCACGAAGGTCCGCGAGGAGACCGACTCCTGGTCCGTCACCATCAGCGAGAAGACCCTCGGCTGGCTCATCCCCTGGCTGGAGACGCACAAGGGCGACACCATCCTCAACCTGACGGCCAGCGCTGACGGGCTGACCATCACCGACGACGACGGGAAGCTCACCGTCCCCGCTCCCGAGACGACTTTCCCGACGTGGCAGCACCTGTTCCGAGAAGCTCTGCAAGATGCCTCCAAGTCGGGCGACCTCGTCTCCGTCGACACCGACATGCTCAGCCGCTGGAAGCACGCCGACACCCACCTCCGGGTCTGGCAGACGGGCGCCGAGAAGCCGCTGCTCCTCATCGGCGAGAACTTTCTCGGCCTCCAGATGCCGTGCCGGTACAGCGGCGACAACAAGAACCGGGTCGACGTGATTGGCGAGTGGGTCGGGAGTCTCGCCAAGAAGCAGGATGACAACGCCGAGCCCGTCGCGCCGCTCCCGCAGCCGGGCGCCGTCGCCGAGATGGCCGAGGAAATGCTCCGGCAGACCCTGCGCTCCACATCGGAGATGTTCGGCGCGGACATGGAAACCGAGAAGGAACGTCGCGCCTTCACCGCATGGGTCCACTCCGGGATCTACGCCTGGTCCGCCTACCGGCTGCTCCAGGCGCTGAAGCAGGCCGACCCGGACCTCGCCGAGCAGACCGTGCGCGACCTCTCCGAGCAGCTGGAATCCGGCGAGATCGGCGAGTGGGCCTGGGACGAGGCGGAAGCCGCCGGACACGACCCGCAGAAGTGGTCTGACGACTACGAGGCCCACCTCAAGCGGATGGCCGACAAGCGCGCCGCCGAACAGAGCGCCGCCTGATCACCCGCAACCGGCAGGCGTTCGAGCCCGGCTCCGTCTGCCCGCCGTGGGCCGCCAACCCCAAGGCGGCCCATGGCACCCACCAAGGAGAACCACATGAGCCCCACCGAGCACCCGATCCAGTGCCGCATCTGCGGCTCCACCGCTGGACCATTCGTCCGCCTGGCTGGCCGCCCCCTCTCCCGTCGCCCCCTCTGCGAGGACTGCCACGACGCGCAGGACGGCAAGAAGTGACCGCCACCCTCGAACCCCCATTGACCGAGGCCCCGGTCGTAATCGACGGCATGCCCGCCGACGACTACCACGCCGACAGGAACAGCATCTCCTCGACCGGGCTACGGAGGCTCCTCGCACCCGGCTGCCCCGCACAGTTCAAGTACGACCTCGACCACCCGCAGCCGCCGAAGAAGGAGTTCGACCTCGGGCACGCCGCCCACCTGATGGTGCTCGGGGAAGGCCCGGAGCTGGAGGTCATCGACGCACCGGACTGGAAGAAGGTCGCCACCCGCGAACTCCGAGACACGGCCTACGCCGAGGGCAAGGTACCGCTCCTCACAAAGGACCACGAGCAGGTGCAGGCGATGGCGGAGGCGATCCGCCAGCACCCGCTGGCCGGCCCGCTGTTCCAGCCGGGCAAGGGCGTCGCCGAGCAGTCGATCTTCTGGACTGACCCGGCGACCGGGGTCCGCTGCCGGATCCGCCCCGACTGGCTGAAGCAGCTGCCCGGTCTCACGCTCTGCGTCGACTACAAGACGATCAAGTCCGCCGATCCGGAGACCGTGTCCAAGGCCATCCGAGACCACGGGTACCACCAGCAGGACGCCTTCTACACCGACGGAATCTGGGCGGCACTCCAGCCCGAGGACGTCCGCTTCGTCTTCGTCTTCCAGTCCAAAACCGCGCCCTACCTGGTCACCGTCCGCGAACTCACCGACCAGAACCGGGACATCGGCCGCGCGAAGAACGAACGCGCCCTCCGCATCTACGCCGACTGCCAGGCCACCGGCATCTGGCCCGACTGGACCGGGCCCGTCACCCAAATCCCCACCATCTCCATGCCCACCTGGGCTGTCCTCAACGAAACCTCGGAGTACATGTCATGAGCACCAACGAGATCGCCACCCGCGACGAGCAGCAGGCCGTCGCCACCCAGCAGACCAACAGCCTCCCCGCTCCGGCGCCGACCGAGGGCACCAACGCCCTCATGGCTTGGGCGCAGGAAGCCAGCCTCGCCTACGACATGGCGCAGAAGCTCGCCGTCACCTCCTTCGTCCCGGCAACTCTCCGCGGTAAGCCCGGCGACATCGCCGCCGCGATCCTCGCCGGCTCCGAGCTCGGCATGAAGCCGATGGCCACCCTCAAGTCGATCGACGTGATCCAGGGCACGCCCGCCCTCCGGGCCCACGCGATGCGGGCCATCGTCCAGCGGCAGGGCCACGAGATCGAGCTCGTCGAGTCCGACCCCCAGCACTGCATCCTCCGCGGGCGCCGGAAGGACGCCGAGTCGTGGCAGACCGTCGAGTGGACTCTTCAGCGGGCCGCCCAGATGAAGCTCACCGAGAAGGCGGAGTGGAAGAAGCAGCCGCAGAACATGCTCGTCGCCCGCGCCACTGGTGAGCTGTGCCGGCTGATCGCGTCGGACGCCCTGCACGGCATGGCCTACGTGTCCGAGGAACTGGAGGGCACGGTCCACGGCGAGCTCGTCCAATCCCGCGCCCCGCTGAGCGTCTCAGCACTCACGGCCCCGGCGGCACTGCCCGAGCCGGCCCCGGCACCCGTCGAGGAGACCCACCAGGTGACCCGTGACGACCAGGCCCCGGCCGACGGGATCTGGGACGCGGAGGCCGCAGAGGACTCCGTCGACTGGCCCGAGACCGCCCAGCCCGGCTCCGCCGCGTAGCCATCCGCACCCGGGGCCCCGCCCGCCGCTAACAGGCGGGGCCCCGGCCACCCAAGGAGACCACGAGCATGACCGCCAACCACAGGGCCGAAGCCGAAAAGCACCTCAGCAAGGGCTCGTTCATCACCGGCCCCGACACCGCGCACCCGGCAGACCCGGTCGCCACCGAATACCACCTCCGCATGGCCCTGGTCCACGCCACCCTCGCCCGCGACGAGGACAACGCGGCCACCCTCGCCGACCTTCGTGACGCCAACAGCAAACTCCGTAACGACCTGGCAAACATGCGCCGCATCATCGTCGACCACGTCGCCGACAACCTCGGCCGCCAAGACTTGTACGCGTGGCGATCCGCCCGAGACCTGACTCGGGACCTTGACACCTACGGGCAGAACATCGACCAGGCAGTCGACGAGCGCCTGGAAGACCGGGGCATCGACCCGCGCAACGCCTGGATTGGACCCCACGACCAGGTCAACCCGGACACGAAGAAGTGGACCGACCTCAGCGGAACCATCTGGGACCTGAACCGGTCGTGGATCGACTGCGACGGCAACAACTGGGAGTGGACCGGCGAGTTCGATCAGGGGCCGCTCATGCACTGCAAGGCCATCGGGAACACGTCGACGCTCGACGCGATCTACATCTTCCACCGGCCGCTGCTCCCCGCCGAAGACCCGGCTGCCACCGACGTCCCGTTCTAACCCCCACCCGCACCTCGGGGCAGCCCCGTACCCGAAATACGGGGCTGCCCCAGACCAGGAGACCACACGGACGTCACCCACGACCGTGACGACCACAGAGCACTCACACCCGTCGGAGCAGGAGGAAGACCGTGGCCAAGATCGTGAAACGTTCCGTGAAACAAAATCTGTCGGAGGGGTGCCATAAGACCGATGACATGACAGCACCGATCCAGCCTGCCCTCGACGGCAGCATCCCCGTCGCCCCCGCCACCACCTCCCGCTGCCAGTCGGAGGATTACGAAGCCTGGCTCGCAGAAGTCTGGCCCAAGTTCATAGCAGTGGCCGCTGCAGGCCGGACCTTCACCTGCTACTCCGTCGCTGACGCTCACAAGCTTCCCGACCCCCCGAACCCGCAAGCTCACTGGGGTCGGCTCATGACCCTGCTACGCGACGAGGGCTACATCCGCACCGCCGGCTGGGCGTGCTCCGACCGCCCCACCACCCACCACTCAGGCGTCCGCACCTGGAAAGGAACCGCAGCAGCACGACGGGAGGTGGCTGCATGAACGGCCTCGACGCCCTACTCACTGGCGGCCAGATCCTCGCCGTGAACGCCGCAGCCGGCGACATGGCCATCAACGCCGCCACAACCCTCGGCCCCGGACTCCTCGCCGCCACCACCGGCGCCGCCGTCTGGTGCGGCCTCCGCTGGGTCGCCGACCGCTGCCGCGACCGGGCCGAACGCCGCGAGTACGCCGCCCGCGCCCACCGACTCAACCGGGTCGCCGACCAGGCCGACCGCATCATCGCCGCCGCAGGCAACCAGCTCGCCGAACACCTCCACCAGCAAATCCACACCACTAACACCCGCGAGGGGGAGAAATGAGCACCACAACCCGAACCGCCGCCTACCAGCCCCCGCCTCACGGCACCCCCTCGCGCTACAGCGGGCCCCGTCGGCACAACCGCTGGCAGCCTTGCCGCTGCGAAGACTGCCGCACCGCCATGCGGCGGGCTGACAAGCTCCGCGAGCTGCGCCGAAGCCGCGGCACCAGCGGCTACGCCAACCGCGACACCGTCGCCACGCACCTCCGCATCCTCCTTGACCACGGATGGAGTGGCCAGCAAGTCGCGGACGCGGCAGACCTCAACCGCAAAACGGTGTGGAACATCCTGAAGTCCGACGCATCCACCGTCCACTTCGGAACGGCGCGGGCCATCCTTCGACTCGTTCCCACCGAGCGCCCCGACG
Source organism: Streptomyces sp. NPDC001515 (assembly GCF_053597115.1). NCBI lineage: Bacteria > Bacillati > Actinomycetota > Actinomycetes > Kitasatosporales > Streptomycetaceae > Streptomyces > Streptomyces sp. NPDC001515. The sequence goes on along the minus strand of NZ_JBSFHN010000039.1, from coordinate 57,959 downwards.
GCACGGTCTCGTCGATCGGATCGATGCGCCGCAGCCACGCACTCGCCGCTATGGGCTGGCCTCTCGCCTGGACGGCCGCCCAGGCCGGCCTCTCCTACACGGGGCTGCGGGACATCTCCGCAGGTCGAACCAAGTCCGTACAGCGCGCCTACCACGACGCCATCCAGGCCCTGTACCGAACCCACGCCATGCGCCCGGGGCCGTCCGACGTCGCCCGCCGGGTCGCCCTCAGCAAGGGCTGGGCAACAGCTGTGGCGTGGGACGACGACGCCATCGACGACCCTGCGGCACGGCCTGCGACCGCGGCACCTGTCAGGGCGCTGACCCGGAACGAGCTCGCATCCGTCCGCCGCGCCGAGATCGAGCACCTCAACCAGTTCGGCATCGCGGAGAAGGACATCGCCGCCCGGCTCAACATTGCGCTGAAGACCGTGCAGGGCATCGTCCGCGAACTTCGCTCCAGCGAGCGCCGGGACCGCACTCAGGCGGCGGCATGAGCACCGACTGGCGCGTGGACGCCCTCTGCCGTCAGACCGATCCGGACCTGTTCATGCCCGAGGTAGGCGGCTCCGCGAAGGACGCGAAGGCCACCTGCATGGCGTGTGAGGTGCGACGCGAATGCCTCGACTACGCCATCCAGGCCGGCGAGCGCTGGGGTGTGTGGGGCGGGCTCGGCCAGCAGGAACTCCGCCGGCTCACCCGGGCGCGGCGTGCCGAGACGAAAGCGGCATGACAACGGCGGGTCACCACCAGGTGGCCCGCCACACCGCGTTGCACGCACGACAAAACCCCGCCGCGGCGGGGGAGAGAGAGGAGGGGACGTGTCAGTCGTCGGCGTCCGCAGCCGCGAAATTGGCCCGGAGGCGCTCGATGTCATTGGTCATCTTGTGCCGGCGCTTCTCGTCGGGCATCTCGTCGATGTACCGGCGCAGCGCCTCAACGGTCCGTCGGTCCTCCGCCGCCCGCTCGTAGAAATCGGGCGTGACCAAGTAGATCCGGCGACGGCCACGGACGGTCAGTGCGCTATCGAGCCCGTCTTCACGAGCCTGCTCGATCAGGCGCGTCAGCAAGGGCCGGGCCTTGGTGAGGGGCACTTCCTGCACGCCATCGGCGGCGATCTTCGGTTCCAGGTCGGCGGACATGGCAAGAGTGTAAGCCATTGCCCTGTTTCCCAGTATGGCGACTCTTGCCAAAGTTTAAAGAATGGTGAGAGAGTGTTGCCACGGCCGAACGTGACCGCCCCCAGGGGCCTGGTTCCGCGTGCCTCAACGTCCCAGACCACCCGCTCCAAGAGGAGACCAGCAGTGGCCTTCAACCACGACAGCTCGCTCACCTTCACCGACATCTTCTGCGGCGCAGGAGGCTCCTCAACCGGGCTCGTTGCCGCCGGGTACCAGCTCAAGCTCGCCGCGAACCACTGGGCGACCGCAATCGAGACCCACGCCGCAAACCACCGTGACGCCGAGCACCTGTGCGCCGACATCAACAACTACGACATGCGGCGCCTGCCCCGCACCGACGTCCTCTGGGCCTCCCCGATCTGCACCGAGCTCAGCCCTGCCGGCGGACGCCGCCGCAAGGCCCGCAAGAGCGACGCCGGACACGGCCAGCTCGGCCTGGAGGAGTTCGGCCACGTCCCCTCCGGGGCGTTCGACCGCACCCGGGCCACGTTCTGGGACGTCATCCGCGCCACCGAGGTCAACAGGTACAAGGCCGTCCTCGTCGAGAACGTCATGGAGGCGGCCGACTGGGAGCTGTTCGACATCTGGCTCGCCGGGATGCGCACCCTCGGGTACCGGTACCAGTTCGTGTCGATCTCCTCCGCGCACGCGGGCGGCGACAACAACCCGGCCGCGCCGCAGTGGCGGGACCGGATCTACATCGTCCTGACCCGCGAGGACATCCCGCTCCCTGACGTCGAGCCCCGCCCCCCAGCCTGGTGCCCCGTGTGCGAGGAGACCGTCGAGGCGTTCCAGTCATGGAAGAAGCCCGGCGTCCGCCACCTCGGGAAGTACGGACAGCAGTACGTGTACCGCTGCCCCAACGGGACCCGGTGCAGGCACACGATCGTCGAGCCCTACGTCCGGCCAGCCGCGTCGATCATCGACTGGTCGAACCTCGGCGTTCGCATCGGCGACCGCCCCGAACATGGGCTCCGCCCTCTCGCGGCGAACACCGTGAAGCGCATCCGTGCCGGGCTGTCGCAGCTCGGTGATCAGCGGATGGTTCTGACGGTCAACCACGGTGGGCACGACGGGCGGGCCTACGTGGCCGACACGGCGCCCCTGGCTGCTCGCACCGCGAAGATCGGCGACGCCATCCTCGTGCCGGCGGGCGGCACGTGGAACACCACGGCCACGACGACGGCGGAGCCGATGCGCACCCGCCTCGCGAACCCGAAGGGCTTCGAGGCCCTGGTGACGCCGCCGCAGGCCGACGACTCGTTCATCGTCACCCTCCGCGCCCACTCCCAGGCCCGCCACGTCTCGGAACCTGTCGACACTGTGACCGGTCAGGGCCGCCACCACTGGCTCGTCGTCCCGTACCGCAACGGCAACCAGGCCCGGACCGTCACCGACCCGCTGCACACCATGAGCACCCGCGACTCCGCCGCGCTGCTCGGCCCGGCACCAGTGCTGGAGGACTGCCACTACCGCATGATCCAGCCGCGCGAGCAGCTCCTCGCCCAGCGCTTCCCTGGGGAGTACATCGTCCACGGGAACAAGGGCGAGCAGACCATGCAGGCCGGAAACGCGGTGTCCGTCAACACCGCGCAGTGGCTTGCCGAGCGCGTCAAGGCGGCCCTGTGATGGGCGCCCCCACTCGAACCTGCTCCGTCCCGGACTGCGGCAAGCCCCATCGCCGTAACGGCCTGTGCGACACCCACGACCAGCGGATGAAGCGAACCGGCACCACCGACGACCCCAAACGCCTGACGTTCGCCGAACGCTTCTGGTCGAAGGTCGACCGCCGCGGCCCTGACGAATGCTGGCTGTGGACCGGCGCCCTCAACGAGCACGGCTACGGCGTGATGCGACCGAACACCCAGCGGCGCAACGGGCCCACCGTGAAGGCGCACCGCGCCTCACTGCAGCTCGCAGGCGTTGAGATCGAGGGACTGTACGTGCTGCACGCCTGCGACAACCCGCCCTGTGTCAACCCGAACCACCTTTCCGCGGGGACTGCGGCAGACAACGCAGCCGACATGGTCGGCAAGGGGCGGCAGGCGCGAGGCACCGGGCGGCGCACGAGCAAGCTCACCGAGGCGCAAATCCCCGAGATCCGCGCCCGAGCTGCAGCCGGCGAGATGCAGAAGGTACTGGCGGCTGAGTACGGCGTGAGCCATCCGACGATCTCGCGCGTCGTAAGCCGCCAGGGATGGACCCATGTGCCCGAGGCGCCCGACAGCAACATCGGCGCCGCCGCGTGACCGCCCCCACCTGACCCTGCCGCGGGCCCCACACCGCCCCCGCCCGACCTATCCGTACCGCAGGAAAGAAGACGACCCCATGGCACGTGGCCACGGCCGGATCCTCACCAGCATCTGGGAGGACGAGGACTTCCGGAACCTGGACGAGAGCGAGCAGCGCCTCTACCTGTTCCTCATCTCCCAGCCGAACCTCAACCACGCCGGCCTGCTCGACCTCACGCTCCGGCGCTGGTCCCGCAAGGCCCGGGGTCTCACCGTGGGCGAGCTGGAGAAGCGCATCAGCGCCCTGGAGGACGCCCGCTTCATCGTCGTGGACGAAGACACCGAAGAACTCCTCATCCGCTCGTTCATCCGCAACGACGGCGTCTGGAAGCAGCCGAAGGTCATGGGCGCTGCGGTCTCCGGAGCGCTGGAGATTTCTTCCAAGCGGCTCCAGTTGGCGCTACTCGCCGAGATGGACCGCATCCCGCTGCACGAGCTCAGCAACGAGCCGACGAAGGTACGGGCTGGCGGTGAGGGGCCGTCGATCCGGCAGCAGGTCCAGAGCCACATCGACGACCTTCGCCGGGCCTTCGGCACCCCCACCCCGGACCCCACGGGAAGGGGGTCCGGAACCCCCTCCGCACCCCCTTCCGTAACCCCCTCCGATACCCCTGCCGAAGGGGGTCCGAAAGGCTCTACGCGCGGGCGCGCGCCCGCGTCACGCGCGCATTCCCCTGCCCCTGCCCCTACCCCTGCCACCAACCCCGTAGAAGACGTGTGGGCTGATGAGCCCTTCGGGGCCGACCCGGCCGAGGAACCCGATGCCTCCGACACGGCAGAGCCGGTCGGCGCGACGATCACCCAGATTCGCCCCGACGTCGAGCAGGCATGCACCCTGCTCGCCGATCTCATGGAAGCCAACGGCTGCCGCCGCCCGACGATCAACAAGGAGTGGCGTGACGCCGCCCGCCTCCTGATCGACAAAGACGGCGTGGCTCTCGAGGACGTCCTCGGCGCCATCCGCTGGTCCCAGGCCAACGACTTCTGGAAGTCGAACATCCACTCCATGCCGAAACTCCGCAAGCAGTACGACACCTTGCGCCTCCAGGCCCAGCGCGGCCGCGTCCAGCCCGCCGCCCCTACCGCCCCCCGCCACATGACCGACGAGGAGAAGAAGCGTGCGCTCCAGTTCTGACGGCCCCGACCTCCGCAAGGAATGGCTCCAGCAGCGAGCCCACGGCGCCCTCACCCGCTTCCACGACACCACCCCGCTCATCTACCGCCAGCGCATCAACGTCCCCAAGGACGTCACCGACTGGGTCGCCGGCTGGGGCGGCACCAGCCTCTTCCTCACCGGACCCATCGGTGTCGGGAAGACGCACACGGCATGGGAGACGTGCCGCCTGTGGCTCAAGGCGTTCTACGGCCCCGACCGGGCGTGGAACGGGTCCGCGGACATCTACACCTACCGGTCGACTGCCCTGTTCGATGCCCTGCGGCCCGACGGCCCGGACGAGGTCCGTCGCACCCTGATCAAGACGCTGCAGGATGCCGACCTCGTCTTCGTCGACGACCTGGCCGCCCCCAAGGCCACCGAGTGGACGCAGGAGCGCCTGTTCGAAATCTTCGACGAGCGGTACATCAACCAGCGCCCCGTGATCATCACCAGCGATGTGCTGCCGGCCGACCTCGGCCCGGTCACCGGCCCGCGGGTCGCGTCCCGGCTGGGAGAGATGTGCCGGGGGAGCGTCGTCCTACTGGAAGGCGACGACCGGCGGCGAGGTGAAGCCGCATGACCACCGACATGTGGGACGCCCCCATCGACGACGCACCCGCAACGACACCGATCGGCGGCCCGTCCGTCTTCGAAGACGAACGCATTCTCGTCGCATCCGTCATGGCCCGCCCCGACCTCATCGACGAACTCGGCGGCGAGTTCGACCCCGCCGACATCCAGGACGACCGCTACCGGTGGGTATGGAACGCCGTCGACGAAATCCGGCAGAACCTCACCGATGACGAGATCCGCTGGCAGGCCGTCAACCGGCAGCTGCAGGCGTGGAAGGCGACCGACTATCTGCCGATCGTGCCTCTCGCCCTCGACCAGCTGTTCCGGCTCTACGACGAAGCCCGGCCCAGCTACTCCGCCGCCGCCTGGCACGCCCAGCAGATCACCAGGGCATCCGTAGCCCGCCGCTACCTCGCCCTCGGCGCCGACATCGGTCTCCGCGGCCGGTCCGCCGGCTTCGACCCCGACGTCGACATCGCCGCCGCGCAGGACGCCCTCGACAGCCTCACCCGGCAGGACGGGGCCAGCACCCCGTCCCTCGTCGGCGACCTCATCGGCGGTGCCCTCGAACGCGCCATCACCCCGCCCACGAACGAGAACCGCATTCCCACCGGGTTCATGGACCTCGACGCCATGTTCAGCGGCGGGTTCGCCCCCGGCCAACTCGTCGTCATCGCCGCCCGCCCCGCGATCGGCAAGTCGACGCTCGGCCTCGGGATCGCCCGCGCCGCCGCGATCAAGCACCGCGTGCCCACCCTGTTCGAGTCGCTGGAAATGGGCGACGAAGAGATGACCAACAGCATCCTCGCCGCCGAAGCCCGCATCGGACTGCACCACATCAAGCAGGGCATCGTCGACGACGCCGGCATGGCCCGCGCCGCCCGCATCACCCCCAAGATCGCGGAGGCGCCGCTCTACCTCAACGACTGCTCAACCCTGTCGCTCCAAATCCTCCGAGGCCGCGTCCGCCACATGATCCGCACCGTCGGACTGCGGCTCGTCATCATCGACTACCTCCAGCTCATGCAGGCACCCAAGGCAGAGAACCGGCAGGCCGAAGTCTCCAAGCTCACCCGTGGACTCAAGCTCATGGCCAAGGACTTCGGGATCACCCTCATCGTCCTCGCGCAGCTCAACCGTGGCCCCGAACAGCGCACCGACAAGAAGCCGCAGGTCTCCGACCTCCGCGAGTCCGGGGCGATCGAGCAGGACGCCGACATGGTCATCCTGCTCCACCGCGAGGACGCCTACGACAAGGAATCCGCACGCGCCGGCGAAGCCGACTTCATCGTCGGCAAGCACCGCGGCGGACCGACAGGCACCGTGACCACTGCGGCTGCTCTGCACTACGCGTCCTTCCTCGACATGGCTGCTACGTGACCGCGGCGCCCGAAGACATCGCCGCGATGAGGGCCGACGGCGACCTCCTCGACTACCTCCGGTCCCTCACCGGCCGTCCCCCGAAACAGCGCCAAGCCGAACCCAAGCCGGAACCGAAGCCCCGCTTCCACATCAGCCGCCCCGGCGCCTGGCCCTGCGGCACCGCCGCCACCGGACCCACACCACAGCCCTGCACCGGCTGCCAGAACGGAGGACCCCCATGACCGACAACTGCCCCAACTGCCAGCAACAGAGCATCCAGCCGGCAGCCGAGCACCACCGCGGCAACCAAGACAGCCACCTCTACCAGTGCCCGGCCTGCGGCCACATCTGGTCGACGAACCGGAACTTGGGCGCCTACGAGAAAGACGTGGCGTGAAGGCCACTCGGGGGACCGGTCCGACGGTTGGCCGCGTACCTGCCCCGTCGTGCCGTGTGTGCGGGCGTCTGCTGCGCACGGAGCAGTCCCGGGCCGCCGGGGTCGGACCGGTGTGCGACAGGCGCTCACGGAGCCGCACAGCGCCCCGCATCCCCACACCCCAGCCCGACCACCACATCGACGGACAGACCGAACTCCCGCTGCAGCCCATGCAGCCGACCCTCTGGAGCCTCTGATGACCACCACCCTCTTCGGCGAGACCCCCGACCGCATCGGCTATCCCGACCAGGAATGGGCGGTGTGGGTGTCCGGCATGGACGACATCCACGACCGCGAAACCCTCGGCGGCGCCCTGAACCTCGCCCAGGAGCTGAACGCCGGCTTCGCTCAGAGCTGGTTCAACTCGACCAGCGAGCACGACCCGGTCATGTACGCCGTCGTCCTTCACTACGGCTACGCCTGGACGCAGGCCACCGAGCACGCCCACGGCCGCGACTGCGGCGTCCCCGCCTGCGAGCCGTGCGACGCGCACCGCGCTGCCACCCCGGGAGCCACCGATGCCTGAGCGCCCCGCGACCACCGTCGCCCGCTGGAACAAGGCCCACCCCGTCGGCACCCCGGTCCGTGTCTGGCCCGGCGTCCGCGAGGGCGACGGCACCCTGACCCGCACCCGATCCGCCGCCGAAGTCCTCGGCGGTCACACCGCGGTCGTCTGGGTCGACGGCGAAGGCGCCTGCATCGCCCTGTCCCACGTCGACCCCGACCACACCGACCGGCTCCCCGCCCTCGCCGTCGCCTGCCCCACCTGCGGCAGCCAGCCCGGCCAGCTCTGCACCAGCCACTCCGGTATTTGTCCCCGCCGGCACGACGTCCACCAGACCCGCACCGCCGCCCACAAGGCCCAGCAGACCAGGAGCACACAGTGACCCTGCACCTCGTCCCCGTCCGGTTCCGCGACGCCGCCGGATTCGTGGCGACGTGGCACCGACACCACCCGCCCCCGCCCGGCGCCCTGTTCTGCGTCGGAGCAGCCGACGACGACGGAGTGCTCCGCGGGGTCGCGATCGTCGGCAGACCCGTCGCCCGCCACCTCGACAACGGGCAGACCGACGAGGTCACCCGCACCGCCACCGACGGCACCCGCAACGCCAACAGCCTCCTCTACGGAACCTGCTGGCGAGCCGCCCGAGCCCTCGGATACACCCGCCTCATCACCTACACCCAGGACGGGGAGACCGGATCCAGCCTGCGCGGCGCCGGGTGGCGAGTCGTGGCCCAGCGGCCAGCACGCCGCGGCTGGGACTGCCCGTCACGGCCCCGGGACTCCCACGGCACCGACCACATCGCCCGCACCCTCTGGGAAGCCGCCTGATGGACCGCGTCTACATGAACCGCCGCACGGGCGAGCAGCGCATCCACGTGGAGATCGAGGCCGCCGAGGTCCGCGACCTCCTCGCCGTCCTGGAGCCCCACCCGGGCCTTCTCTCCCAGCACGAGGCAGCCCGCCGGTTCGCAGAGATTCTGCGCGCGGCCGACGACGCCCTCGCCCCGTGACCCACAGCACGCAGCCCCGGCCGGGTCGTATCCGGCCGGGGCGCCCCACCACCCTACGCACCGCCTGGAGGCACCCGATGACCACACCCACCCCCGCCGACGAACTGCGCGACCGGATCGCGGCGGCCTTCCGCAGCCTGAACGAGGGCGGTGGCACGCTCGCCGACCTGGACGAGGAGAGCGACGTGCACGCCCTGGCCGACGCCGCTGCCACCGTGGCCCGGCAGGTGCTCGGCACCCCGACCACGGACCCGACGCCCGAGGAGGACACAATCGGTCTCTGCGGCTACTGCGGCGAGCCGCGCGAGGGCCACCACCACGGCTACGTCAGCACGGCTGCCGCCCTTGCTGCCGCCCCGCACCGGGTCGCCGCCCCCGCGTCTGCCCCTGCCGCGCCCACTGACTGGGTTGCCGAGGTGGCCGAGCTGCGGGCCGAGGTGGAGCAGTGGCGGGCGACGTTCGGCCGCGACGCCCTGCCCGGGGCACTCCGCCGCCTGGAGGCCGCCGAGGCGCACCGCCTGGCCCTGTCCGAGGCGCTGGGGCTGGGCACCGGGGCGCCGTGGGACGCCATCCGCGACCGGGCCGCCGAGCTCCGCCGCCTGGCCGACGAGGCACAGCCCACCGAGACCGAGCGGTGCACCTGCGCCGACGCGGGCCCCGAGTTCGCCCCGGCCGGGCACTACGCCGACTGCCCGCACGCCGCCACCGCCGCGACCGAGGAGCAGTGAGACGCCATGGGACAGACTCGCCGTGACAGCGGACCCCAGAGGGCCGCGAAGCGCCGCCGCGCCGAACGGACCCGGTGCCCGAAGTGCGGCCGAGGAGCCGCGCTGACGATCGGATACGACTCCTGGCAGGACGCGGACGGCGTCACCGTGCGCGCCACCCTGACCGTATGCCGCTGGCGTGATCGCGGCCTGTGCGACTACCGGGCCGCGACCGAGGAGCCGCAGCCGTGACCGCCCACCTCATCGGCTACGAAATCGCCTGCGACGGACCCACCGGCCAAGACGACTGCTCCGACAGCGCCGCCGTCCCCGCCCGGTTCGTCTCCCGCACCGCCGCGCAGGTCCGGGCCGACGGCCGGCGGCAGGGCTGGACCCGCCCGCGCGGCCACGACCGCTGCCCCACCTGCACCGCCAAGAGCAAGGAGCCGACCCGATGACCGACCGCGACCAGCTCCTCCACCTCGCCGACCGGGCAAGGCGCGGCGTCCTCCTCCCCGCCGAAGGGGCGCTGCTAGCCGACGGAATCACCGACATGGCCGCCCGCATCACCACGCTGGAGGCCGTCTGCGAGAGCAACAAACGCGCCTACAAGGGCGCCGTCCAGGCCGCATGGGCTGCAGAGTCCCGCGCCGAGCAGGCCGAGGCCGCCCGGGACCGCCTACGCCGCGCCCGCGACCACTGGGCCGACCACGCCGCACGCCTCGTCGACCGCACCGTCACCGCCGAAGCCGCCAACGCCCGCGTGCGGGAACTCCACCACGACGCCTACCCCGACACCCCCGGCCGCTCCTGCGCCGCCGGATGCGGCACCTGGCCCTGCCCCACCACCCGAGCCCTCGTCGCGCAGCAGCCCACCACCTGAGGAGGCCCCATGGCCATGAGCCGAGACCAGCTCGCCGCCCGTGCCATCAACGCGTGAAAGGCCAAGCCCACCCCACCCCCGGCTTCAGTGCCGACCAGCGTCCACACCGACCTCGACCTCATCGACGCCACCACCACCGACCCCACCATCCACGCCGCCACCACCCGCATCCGGGCCGCACTGCCCACCCCCCACCCCGCCACTCCCACCACCCCCACCAAGGTCACCGAGTACTACGTGCAGTCGCGCCCCTACGGCGGCACCTGGGAAGACAGCCCGACCACCACCGACCCCGCCCAGGCCCTCACCTGGCTGGCCAAACGCAAGGCGGCACAGCCCTCCTGGGAGCACCGGCTCGCCGATCACACCCGCGCCGTCGAACCCGAACCGCCCACCGCCTGACCCACACCCCGAAGGAGCCCACATGACCCACCGCGAACCGACCGTCCACCGGCCCGAGTACATGGTCGCCTGCTCCCGCTGCGGCAGCGTCCGAGGCGCCGCCTGCTACGGCAAAGCGGGCCAGCGCATGACCGGCGTCCACCGCGAATGCGCCGAGCTGTACCGCGAGCAGTACCCCGCCTGACCCACCGGCCGCCCGGACCCCACCCGGGCGGCCACCCCCGCACACCCCAAGACGTGCAGCTGCCACTGCGACCCACGCAAGCCATAACCGCACCACCACAACCCAAAAACGCCCCGTCCACGCCACATCTGGACGGGGCGTTGCTATGCCCCAACCCACCCTCACTCAGGAGACCCCGTGGAAACCCTTGCCCTGCTCGCCACCACAGTGCCGCTAGCCCTTCCTCGCCCTGCTGTGCGTCACACTGATTGGCATCGTCGCCCTCCTCCGGGCAAGTCGCAGCGACGTCGTAGCCGTACTACGCGCCCTGCCGGCCGTCATCGGCGCCATGCTTCGCGGGAAACCGTGAGCGCATGCCCTGGACGCGAAACGGCCCCCACTTGGTTGAGTGGGGGCCGGTCGGCTTCTACGGCCAGAAAAGCTTGATCTCTTCCGGTGCTTGCCGGGCTCCAGGGACCGACGGCTCGACCACCGTGTACCCCAGCGCGCGCAGCACCCGGGCGGCAGAGTCGGGAGCGTCCCTCACTGCGGCCTTCAGCTGCATGAGCCGCCACTTCTGTAGATGCTCGTCGATCACAGCCTCCCATCCAGGAGCCGTGTCGATCGCGAACTCTCGCTTCAGGAAAAGAAGCACGTCCTCCAGGGACGGCCGCATCCTGTGACCTCCAACCGGGAGGTGCATCTCGGCAAGTCGCGGCAGCCGATTTCGCTTGAGCCCCTGCTTGGGCCGGCCCTTGTCCGCCAGGCGCAGCAAGTACGCCATCTCGTCCCGGTGGGCGTGCACGTGCAGGTGCGCACCAGGCGGCTCGTTGCTGCTCCGCACGTACTCGAACCGCACCAAGGGATCGGTGATGCCCGCGTAAAACACGTGCACGTCGGCAAGATCCGTCGCCATGAACGTACTTGCGCCATCCCAGCAGCAAAAGTATCGAACGCCCAGACTCAGACGCTCCTCGCCATCGATGCGGATCGGGATGCGCTGAACGACCTTGCTCTCCGCTATCGGTGAGACCTGAACCTTGGAACCCATGTTGATCGCATGGAAACGCGGGGTGTCCTCACCGAGGACACCCCGCGTCAGGGCAGTCATCTGGTCGGCGAAACCTGCCGCCAGCGCATCAAGGGCCTTAGCCTCGTCAGCAGTCACCATCGAGAAGGTAGTCGAGACCTTCGATGGTGTGCCAAACGTCCAGCTCATCCATGCTCAGGCTGTACATTGCGGCGCGTTCCGCGAGCTGTTCGTAGGTCATGTTCACGCTGGCCAGCAACTGCTCACGCTGGGCCTCAAGCTCACTGCGCGTCCGATGGATCACAGTCGGCATAACTCGCTCCCCGGGTTCGATGGCCACAGTCAAGCAGGACCCACTGACAATCATGCGGGCGACCCCAGAACAAGTCACCCGTGCGGGGCCAACCTCATGAGTACCCGTAACCGAAGAGGCGAACACGGGTGCGGCAAGCGGACAGTTACCCCGCCGGCAGTCGCGCCCCAACCTCCAGCGCCAGTTCCCTCGCCTCCCGCCCCGCCTCGGTGTCGTCCGCCAGATGCATCAGCAGGCGGACCGCGTCCCGGGCCTCCGGCAGGGTGAGCAGCGGCAGGCGGGGGTCGGCCGGGTACGAGTCGGTGGGCGTGGGGGAGAAGTCCATGCCAGGGACAACGGGGCGGCCAGCGCGAGGACACGACGAGCCTGACAGGCCGATACGCCGGAGGCTCAAGCGTGAGAGTGGGCATCCGGGTGAATGCGGCCCAGGGCGCGCAACTATCCGGCCCGCCACGCCGTAACGAAGGCATGAGCGAGATCACCAGATTTTTCGACGTGCCAGAACCTCTTCCGACCGTCGAACTGCGGCTTCCGGCGAACAGTGGATCCGTGAAGGCCAAGCTAAAGCGCATGGAACAGCGCGGAGGCGAACTTTGGGTACTCGTCGAAGCGCCCCGGTGGAAGCGGTGGAGCACGCAGGTGCAGGTGGGCGAGAAGGCGCACGAAGGTATCTCGCCCGGAGTCGAGGACGTCTGGGCCCCATCATTCGCCGTCTCCGTCGACTCGGACGTCTACGACCAGCTGAAGATCCAATACCGGCAGACGGCTTGAGGCCCCGGCACTGAAGACGCCCCGCCATCATGTGCGGGGAGCCGATGGTGCGGGCCTTCCCGCTCCGGCAGAAGAAGGGGCCGGGCAGCAGAGGCCGCCCGGCCGTGAGACCCACAGGGGCCGATCAGCCCATCTTCCGGCGCAGCACCCGCAGCGTGTCCACGAACGCCTGCGCCTGGGCGATGAACAGATCCGCCTCGTCCGCCGACAAGTCGATGTCCGACTCACCCTGGACGTACAACACTGGCTCGCCCACGGCCGACCCCTCATCCCCGCGGTACACCTCGGCACGCAACATCACGCCGGCCGAGCCATCCAGAGGCCGCAGATTCAACAGATGCACCTGCGGGGACCAATGCGCCGTCGACGTCGGGCCGAAGTGATGAGCCAACGGGCGATGACGATCCTTGCACCACGACGGACACACCGTCGGATGAGACGTGGTCGGGGATGATGCGGGGACGATGGGCGCGTCGTGCAGTACAGTCATGGCAGGACCTTTCGACGTTGTGGGTTCGCTGATCAGCGAGGTGATGACTCGCTGGTTGCACTGGCCGGACGGGTGATGACCGTCCGGCCTTTCTGCTGACCGGCCGATTCCTTCTTGCGGCCGTACAAGGGGCGACCGCCGAGTGAGATCTGATGAGCTCGCTGCCCGCTGACTCCGAGCAGTTCGCCAATCTCGCGCCAGACAAGGCCGCTCTCCTTCATGGCGATCACCGCCCGCTGCGTTTCGCCGCGTAGGACCACTCCAAGAAGCTCCTCCAGGTCGCGCACTGCGGCGAACCTCTTCAGGGGGTCTTGGATCGCGCGGATCTCTGCGCACAGGCCGGCCAGGGATGTTTCGACGTCACTGCGCCACTTAGCGAGCGCTTCGGTACCGCTCGGGTGCGCGACGTAGGAATTGGGGCGGAGCTCTCGCCGACGGGGCGGACGGGGCCGCTTCAGGCTGACCTTCGGCAGGTCCCAAGGCCTTACCTCCACCGCCCAGGCCACCATGGTCACGGGGTCAGCCTGGAAGGTGAACCACTCGCCGTGGACGCGAAGCCCCGAGAAATGCCGATGGAGACTCGTTTCAAGCGTGTGATCACCCGGGTGGGACCACAGAAGGGCGAGCGGCAGGGGGGACATGCGTTGGATGTCGGCCTGCCGCTTCGGAATGTCAGTTGACCTCCCAATCTTTACGGTCCGCCCGCCCTGGGGTCCTATGACGTATACGCGCTCTTCGCTCACTCGTCCTCCTTTTCTGCCTGCCGCCCGCAGCGTTCCACGTGGACGTTGTGCGTACAGTGGTGCGCAGGGCATGCAGGCATAGCCCACTGGCGGTATTGCCGCAGCTCAGTGGCCCTGGGTGCTCGTGGAACTACTGGAATAGACGGTCTATGACTTCCACGTGGAAGTCAAGTGATTCGCACCGGAGGGTGTCTTGACGGCCAAGAAGCGCGACGCCGGCGGCTACGAAACGATCGCCGAAGAACTGCGCGCGCGCATCGAGAGCGGCGACCTGCCTCCCGGTGCCAAAGTGCCCGGCGAGAAAGAGCTTATGGCGCTCCATGGCGTCAGCAGGGATACGGCCTATCAGGCGCTGAAGCTGCTTCGGGCCGAAGGGCTCACCGTCGGACGCCAAGGGGCCCCAACTCGGGTGCGCACCTATGAACGCATCCGCCGCGAGGCCAGCAAGCGCCTGTCTGCCGAGGTATGGGGCGAGGGGCGGTCCATGTGGAGCGTCGACACTGTCGACAAGCAGCCTGACGTGCTGGGCCTGCGAGTCGAGCGCGTAGCTGTCGATGAGTCCACGGCCGGGCGGCTCGGCATTGAAGCCGGCAGCGAGGTGGTGAGGCGCAGCCGGTACTACGCCGTGGGCGGGAAGCCGGTACTTCTTTCGACCTCGCACATCCCCGCTGACCTGGCGGATGGTACGCGGATTGAGGAGGAGGACACGGGCCCCGGGGGCGTCTGGGCTCGGCTTAAGGACCAAGGCCACGCGCCGACGCGGTCCGTCGAGGAGGTTATCTGCCGCATGCCATGGACCTCGGAGAAGGAGCGGCTGCAGATGCTGCCTGGCACGCCGGTCATTGAGATCACTCGGTCGGCCATGGATGAATACGGCCGAGTCGTCGAGCTGAACGCCATGGTCCTGGATGCCTCCAACTACGTCCTGGAGTACGTCGTACCTTCCTGACCTGCTCTTCTGTGGCCCCCATCCGTGTGGATGGGGGCTTTTTATGTCTCCCGGCAATGTCGGCATTGACTTCCACGTGGAAGTTGGCGCACTCTTGGAGCACGCAGACAACCTCCCCGTGGAAGTTGGAAGCGGTTCCTTGTCCTGCCATCACCCGGGAGCCCTCATGAGCCACGAAGCCCCGGCCGCGGAGATCGTGGCCACCGAATTCCTCAACGCCGCCGAGGTCGCCATACGCCTCCGCGTCTCCCGCTCCACCGTCTACAACCTGATCGCGTCTGGCCGGCTCGCCGCGCACTGCATGGGGGGCGGCAAGATCCGCCCTCGCGGTCTGCGCGTTCCCGAGTCCGCCGTCGTTGAGTACCTGTCCAGCTCGGCTATCACCCCGGAGGTGGCGGCATGACTCCGCCGATTGCCCCGTCCTCGCCGATGAGTGCCGCCGACGTCGCCGCGCACCTCGCCGCCTCCTGCGTTCGCACCGCCCCCGGCGACTCCGACCCGGACCCGGACGAGGCCCTGCGCCGCGCCCGTGGTCTCGCCACCGCCGGGAGCGTCCGGTGATCGCCCCCGCCCTCGCGTTCGACGAGGAAGGCCGGGCCGAAGGGCTCGCCGCCCGCGCCGCCGAAATCGCCTCCACCCCCGGCCACCCGTCGGCCGGCTCGCTGCCCATGTACCAGCGGTGCGCCCGCGAAGCATTCGAGGCCGCCGCCGCGCTCACCGAGCAGCCCGACTGGGAGTGGTGACCGTGTTCGGTGCCGCCGACCTCTGCATCGCCGACCACGCCACCAGGCAAGCCATACGCCGGATCAAGAAGGCGGCCAGGCTCGCTGCCGCCGCCCGCACCAAGCGCGAGTCCGCCCAGAGGGCGACGACCCGCTAAACCACAGACCGCCGCGGTCGCGGGGAGCCCACATCCCCCAAGGCCACCCGCGACCGCGGCTCTCCACCCCACTCCACTTCATAGATAGGCACCCCCATGTCTCCGTACCTGATGTCCACGTCCTCGCTGGCCGCCCTGTCCGACGCCGACAGTGCGACCGTGTCCGACTTGGCCGCCAAGCGGCGGGCGTCCATCACCGTCGCCCAGGTCGAGGAAGCCGCCACCGACCAGCTGGCCATCGCCCTCCTCAACGAGTTCCGCGGCGCTTGGTCCGCCGGCAACACCGACCGGATGACCGACGTCATCCTTGCCGCCATCGACCTCGACCACACCAACCCCGGCGCACCCCGCCTCATGGACGAGATCCGGGGACTCTCCACCCCGGCAGCGGCCTGAACCTGGCCTGGCAGCTCTGGAACACGGCGCGAGGCCGCCCGAACGAATCGGGCGCAGGGCACTCCCCAACCACCTATGTAGAAGGGCACACCGTGGACGAGACCCCCGAGACGATCCGGTACACCGCCGATGTCGTCGTCACCACGACCGACGACCACGTCCTCCTCATCCAGCGCGGCTGGGCCCCGCACAAGGGCATGTGGGCCCTCCCCGGCGGTCACGTCGACACCGGCGAGACCAGCCTGGCCGCCGCCGTCCGCGAGCTCGCCGAAGAGGCTGCCGTGTACGCGGCCCCGGACGAGCTTGCCCAGATCGGCGTGTTCGACCAGCCCGGCCGGGACCCGCGCGGCCGGTACGTCACCGTCGCCTACCACCTCACCGTCATCCCCGGCACCCCCATCAAGGCCGGCGACGACGCCACCAACGCCCAGTGGTGGCCGCTCACGAACCTCCCGCCCCTCGCGTTCGACCACGCCGACATCATCGCCGCCACCCAGCACTGACCCCTGAAAGGACTGCCATGCCGAAGCACACGAGGTTCGGACCGGACCTTCCTCAGAAGCTCTACGACGCCATTGAGCGCGACAACCAGCGCGAGGACAACGGCATGCACGCCGACGACCGCACCACCTGCTGGACCCACCAGTCGTGGGCCGAGAACTGCGAAGACCAGCACAACCGCTGACCACCCGTCCCGTGGGGGCCGGCCGAGCCGACAGACCGGACCACCGCACCACCGAGAGGAACACCCATGGACACGTGGCAGGGCAAGCCGCTCGTCGACCGCCAGCCGGTCAGCGACGTCGACCTGAACTACCGCATCTACAACGCCGCCACCGGAGAACTCCTCTCCTTCGGCAGCAACGGAGGGCCCGGCTCCCTGAACGGCATCGTCCAGGACGCCCTCCGCACCCAGGCCAAGCACCCTGGCATCCGCCTGTACGTCGAGCAGTTCGACGGCCCCGTCTACTGACCCCGACCTACCCAACCACCCACCACAACACCGGAAGGACATCGCCCTTATGGCGCAGGTTCAGATCACCTCGTTCGGCTACCTCCACAACAAGCCGCCTGCCGCTCACATGACCATCGATCTGCGCCACCACTTCCGTGACCCGCACGTCTCCCTGGAACTGCGGCACATGACCGCCCACGACGCCCCGGTCCGGGCGGCAGTCCTCAGCACCCCGGGCATCGGCCCGCTGATCGCGGCGACCGCCGCCGCAATCAGCGCGTTCGCCGCCGGACCCAGCACCGGCCCCATCACCGTTGCCGACGGATGCGCCGGCGGCAGGCACCGCGCACCCACCTTCGCCCAGGCACTCGCCGACCGGCTCACCGCCGACGGCCACACCGTCACCGTCCACCACCGCGACCTGCACCGGCCCGTCATCAACCGCTGAAGGAAATCCGTCATGGCACTCCTCATCACCCTTGCGTTTCTGTCCCCTCTCATCGCCGCCACCGCGTTGCTCATGGCCCGTCGCCCCTGAAGCCGGCACCCACCCGCCACGCCTGAAAGGACACCGAACCGCCGTGACGACCAGCTCGCCCCAGGTGAACGGTCACCCCCGCCCCCTGCCCGTGATCACGGACTGGCAGGCGCTCCTCGGGACGCCCGCCGAGCAGCCGGTCGCCGAACCCGCACCCACGCCGGAGACCGCTCCCGTAGCCGACCTCGTCGCCCAGGCCGAAGCCGACGCCATCCGTACCCGCGTGCACGCCGAAGCCGAGGAGCGCCGCATCAAGGCCCAGGCCGAAGCCGAAGCCATCCGCGTGAAGGCCGAGGAGGACGCACGCAAGGCCCGCCTCGCCAACGACCGTGCCGAACGCAAGGCCGCCGAGGAGCGGGCCGCATCCCAGGCGCGGATCGCCGAGCACCAGCGGCGCCGCGACGAAGCCGACCGGGCTCGCCAGCGCGCCGCCCGCCAAGACCAAGAGCAGCAGCAGGCCGAAGTCGCCAAGGCCGGCGACATCGAAAAGTCGAGCACCCGGTGGCGGCGGGTCGCGAAGGGCTTCTATGCCCTCTGCGCCGCGGTCGCCCTGCCCGTACAGATGACCGCCTTCTACAAGCCGGGCGCCGAGTACCTGCTCGTCGCACCCGTGTTCATCGAGGTGATCGCCCTCGTGGCCCTCGTCGGTGCCGCCGCCGCGGTCACCGCCGCCCGCCCGCACTGGCACTACCGGCTCGTCGCCTGGGTAGGGGCTCTCACCGCCGCCACCATCAACGCCGTCCACGGGCTTGGCGCGTTCGACGCCGCAACCGCGTTCGGTACCGCCCTTGCCTCCGTCGCCGGGCCTGGCATGTGGGACCTCCACGAGCACGGCCGGATCCGGAAGCGTGATGGCAAGCCGAGCTGGCGGGAGCGTCGGGCGCTGCGGGAGCAGGAGCGTGCCGAGGCCGCACGGAAGGCTGCCGAGGAACAGCAGCTGGCCGCTGAGAAGGAGGCCGCCGATACGGCTGCGGCGGAGACCGCGAGGCGGCTCGCCGAGACGCGGGCGGCCGAGTTCCCCGATGTGTGGAAGCACGCTCTGCGGCTCGCTGCGGCGCTCGGCGAGACCACGGTCACGGAGGCTGTGTGGCGGCGCGCGCACCTCGACATCGAAGGCACTGATCCCGGCGAGTCCGCCGAGACGATCCGCGCCCGGAACGTGGCTGCGAAGCGCGTTGAATCGGCGCGCACCAGTAGCCCCGTGAACACCCTCGGCAAGACCACGAACGCGCAGCGTGCATCGCAAGTCCCGGCCTCCAAGCCGGCCCGCGTCTACAACCCGCCGGCGCGCCCTGGACGGCGCCGCCCCGGCGACACCCCGAAGTACGTCGCAGCCGCCCGCAAGCAGGCATCCATCACCGCCCGAAACGCCGCCGCCAACGGCAACTGAACACCGCCCCGGGCACCCGTCACACACCAAGGAGACCCCAGTGACCACCCCTCCCAGCAGCCCCATCACCAGCACCGCACCCGGCCAGCCGAACGTGAGCAACAGCCGCACCGGTGGCAGCTTCAACCCGTCCCTCAGCGTCGGCTTCACGAAGGTCACCCAGCAGGGCGGCACCGTCGGACAGCAGGCGGGCCCCGGCGGGCAGGGCGGCGGCAAAGTTCCCGGCTCCGACTTCATGAGCAACGAGGACATCCGGGCCTTCTGCGAGCACTACCGGAAGAAGTCCAGGAACGGGGCCACCGAACTTGCCATGGACGCCGATCACCTCGGGGCCGTCCTTCGGACGATCCCCGACGCCAGCGGTTCGCTCGGAGGATCCCGGGGCCGCGCCCGCCGTGTGACCCGGTGGCTGAAGAAGGCTGCCGCAGCGGAGAAGGCCAAGCAGAAGTACTTCGCCGCCCTGTACGGCACGTTCGAGCGCGAGTACGAGTCCGAGCTCCGGAAGATCGGCAAGGGGCGTACCCAGCCCCAGCCCCGCCGCCCCTTCGGGTGGAACTGACACCCCCCTCACACGGAAGGAGCACACCCATGAGGCAGACCTTGATCGCTTCCACGATCTCCGAGGCGCTCAACATCCTTGACGCGGCCACGAAGCAGCTCGAAGCCCAGAGCCTGGCCCTCGAACCCGGCAACTACAGCGACCGCAAGCAGATCGAACGCACCACCCCGATCCGCCTCACGGTCGACTTCGACCTCACCGACGTTGTCCAGCAGGTCACCGCGAAGCACGCGTTCGACGGAATCGTCCGCAACTCCGACACCCACTGACCCTTCAATCTGGAGAACACCGTGGCTGACAGCCCGAAGGCCGACCTGTGGAAGGCCGTGAAACATCCGCACACCCGGCCGTGGCTGGCAGTCGCCGGAGAAATCCCGGCCACCTTCCTCGCCCACACCGCATGGAGTGACAGCCCGCTCGCCGCGATCGGCATGACCGTGGCGAGCGCGGCCCTCACCGCCGCCACCTGGCTCGGCGCCGAAGGAACGAAAACGCCGCGCCGCATCCACGCCACCCTGTCCACCGCAGCCGGCACCGCATACCTGACCGTTGCCACGTTCACCGACCCCCTCGGCGCCACCCAGCTGTCCTGGCTGGCCATGGGCGGATCCGTGGCCGCCGCCTCGTGGAACGTTCGCAAGGCGCTGCGCGTCAACGTCGACCCGAAGACGGCCGACAACGGTGCCGCAGAGACCGGTGTCCTCGTCAAGGCCATTGGGAACGCCAAGGTCGCCCTGCGGTCCAAGCCGGTCGTCGAGCCGAACAAGGTCACCGCCCCGCTGCAGTTGGCCGCCGGCCAGGTCACGTCCGACGACCTCGGTAACCGCATCAAGCACATCGCTGGCGAGCTCGGCGTGTCCCCGACCAGCATTCGCATCGTGCCCGACCCCGACGACGCGGCACAGGCCACGCTGATCGTCGTCCCCAAGGACGAACTGAAGCAGTCCACGATCTGGCCCGGACCGTCCAACCCGGGCGGCAGCATCACCGACCCCATCCACATCGGCATCTACGAGGACGGACAGCAGACCGTCCTGTGGTTCCCGTTCGACGAGGACACGAAGAGGAACGGGACGCACTTCCTGGCCGCGGGCATGAACGGCTCGGCGAAGTCCACCGGCATCAGCGTGGCCATGGTCGAAGTGCTGACCAAGACCGACGCCATCGTGTGGGCTGTCGACCCGTCCAAGGGGCAGCAGACGTTCGCCCCGTTCCTGCCGCACCTGGACTGGGTCGAGATGACCGAGGCCGGCGGCAACCAGATGATCGATGCCTTGTCGCAGGTCATCACCGCCCGCGCCGACACGCTCGGCCGACACGGCTACAAGAACTGGACCCCGGCCGCGTTCGACCAGCTCGGCATGCCGTACATGATCGTGTGGATCGAGGAAGCTGCGAAGTTCTTCCGCAACGGCACCGAGATGGAAGGCCTCGTCATGGAGGCCCGATCCGCGGGCATCTCCGTCATCATCAGTCTCCAGCGGCCCTCCGCCACCAGCATGCCGACCGACGTTCGCGAGCAGCTCGGCGGCGTCCTCTGCTTCGGCGTCAAGGGCTCCACCACCGCCGACATGGCCCTCCCCGACGACGTCCGCGACGCCGGCGCCCGCCCGGAGGCATGGGAGAACCGCAAGCCCGGCTACGCCTACCTCGTCGCCCCCGGCGTCGACGAAGACCGCTACGCCACCCCGCTGCGCACCTACCTCATCGACGACGACCAGATCCGCGGCACACTCGCCGTCGTCCCCCGCACCCCCATCGACCCGGTCACCGCCGCAGCGGCCGGTGACGCCTACGCCAACCGCACCCGATACGACGCTGACACCGCCCTGACCAGCGCTGACAGCCCGCGACAGGAGACCATTGTCATGTCCAAGGACGACAACGAGGCGGCCGAGAAGGCGCTGATCGAGAAGCAGGTCGACCGCGAGATCGACGCCATGGTCGCCGTCGACCCCGACGACGACGGGTTCGTGCCCGACGTGGACGCCGAGCGGGAGATCGCACCGCCGGCCGAGACGTGGTCGTTCGGGCAGGCCCCGGCCGCAGTGCAGGAGAACACCCCGGAGGCCGGGATGGAGGCCCTGATGGTGATGCTGGCCGAGTTCCGGGCCGCCGAGCGGGAGTTCATCGGCCCGAAGGACTTCGGCCCGTTCGGGAAGGGGCAGCGCATCGGACGGTCCCGGGCGTGGGTGTCAGGGGCTCTGGGGGACCTGTCAGATGCCGGGATTCACCTGTCAGAAACCGACGAGCCGGGCGTGTATCGGCTGCTGTACCCGGAGCTGGCGGAGGTCTGACACCTCGGGGTGTCAGCGCTGACACCCCCTCTGACCTGCGGTGACACCGTCTGACACCGGTTCTGACACCTCGGAGGTGTCAGAACCGGTGTCAGAACCCCCTCGGAGGGCCGATCTCTATAGGTCATGCGCGTGCGCGCGCGTGACCGCCCTCCGCTGACACCCAACCCCTGACACAGGAGACAAACCAGTGAAACCGCCCGAAACGGGCGCGTCGGCGGCCAAGGTCCTCGCCGCGGCCCTCCGCACCTGGACCACCATCGACAACGACCCCGAACCCCCCGTCGCCCGCCTCGAAATCCGCTACCCGCCAGCCTGGGCCTTCGCCTCCACCAGCAACATCACCGCCCAACAGCAGAGCCGGCTCCTCGACTTCCTCCGAGACGACCTCGCCGAAAACCGGCCCGGCCACTCCACCCCCGAACGCGCCGCCGCCGTCATCAACGGCCTCCTCGCCGAAGTCGCCGCAGCCGGCCGCGACCGCATCACCACCGCGGACCTGGCGGAAGCTGCCCCGCGCATCGGTCGGTCCCGGACCTGGATCGCCGCCCACGTCACCGATCTCATCGACGAAGGGCGCCTCACGGAGACCCGCCGCCCCGACACCTTCCGCATCACCTGAGGAGACCCGTGTTCACCGGAACCCCAGACGAACTCCGCCGCAAAGAGCGAGACGCCGTCGCCATAGGCGAGCAGATCGCCGAACTCCTCAACAAGCTCGACGCCCTCGCCCCCGGCAGCGTCCGAGCCCACAACGGCCGCATCACCGGACCGAACGTCACAGTCCGCCAACTCGGTGCCCGCTGGGCACTCGACACCTAGGAGCCCCACCATGCAGCTGCCCGAGCAGCCCGCCCGACTCGGGCAGCCCGACCCCGACATCCGCCGCAACGCCGACAAGTTGATGGCCGCCATCAACGAGATCCAGATGGAGCGGCCCACCGCATTCCGCGACGACACCCCGCTTCCCGTCGTTGGCACTGCACCGCCCGTGCCCCAGCCCGGCCAGCCGCCCATGTCTCAGTGGGCAGTCGACGCCAGCGGCGTCATGAAAGCCATCGCCGTCACATCCCTGCCCGTTGGCGGCGCCCTCTGGATTGTTGGCCAGGTCGACCCGCTGACGCTGGGAATCATGTGCGGCAGCCCCGTCGCCCTGGCCCTGGCCGTCGGCCGGCTCGTCGCCCGCATCAAAGCCACAGACGAAGCCGCGCCCGCACCGACGCACAACCACTACTACGGCACCGTCACCCAGGACTCCCGCAACATCACCAGCACCACCCGCGGAGTTATTGCTAACAACCGCAACAGCGGTGGGCGTTGATGTGATGCCGTGCGAGTGGTTGCATACGGCTGTTCGATCGGGTCTCACGTAGCGCACGGGTCGCCTCTGGGGGGCATCCTCGGAGGTCAGGGTGGTGCAGCCAGGGCCGTCGTAGGTTCTTGGCATATGCCACTGGTACTGTTACGGGCGTGTCATCGGTGACTACTACTGCCCAAAGTGTTCCCCCATACGAGTGGCGAGATCACAAATCCAATTACGCAATATCCCGCCCGCCGTTGAATTAGCGTGCACACGCGAAAGCCCCGGACCGCCAACCGGGGCCGCGAAACCCGCAGCCCCGGACCGCCAACGAAGGGCTGGCAGCCCGGGGCAACCGTGAGACTAGGAGCTAAGAGTGCAGAAACCGACGCACCTTGCTCCAGCCGACCGCAAGCCAGGTCGGCACCGTGACGACCGCCTTCAGGCCGGCCACCAGTGCGAGCGAACTGCGAACTGCCTCATGGTGATCCACGTGAGCCCGCGTCAGGCAGGCGAACGCTACGCCGCCGACCGCAACCAACATCGCGTCCGTTGCGGAATGAGAGCTGCGGCCAGGTACGGCCTGGTCGCGGCCGGGGGCGTGCAGTCCCTGGCCCGCAGGGGAGATTTCCACCGCTGACTCCTCTGTGAGGCGTCACCCCTCGCCCCGATCGCCGGGAAGTGAGAAGAGCGAGGGGTGACGCAACCGTGAAGCACGAATGTGCTCCACCTGAATCAACGACACCCGCAAGCCTTTGAGGGGCCATATCCCGGCCGACCACCTAATGGTGTGAACCGTCGCAACCTCGCCCGGTTTGAGGCGTTAGCTATGCCTCACTGCGCGACAAGGCCCCGGACCTGGAGGTCTGGGGCCTTCGCTGTTTCGGGCACGGCCCGCGCTACCCAACCCCGCCCGCCCGGGTTCACCGGCCGGGTCGTCGGCACGGCGTGTAGGAGCTGGCACAGCGAGTCCAGCGCCTGCTGGCACTCCGTCTCGGTCCGGCCCCGAACCATGTAGCTCACGCCCATAACGGCATTGTGCCCGGTCAGCGGCAGGGGAGGGGCGGGAATCGTCAGGGACGCCACTCCGGGCGGTACTCCGGGTGATCGGCGTACACGGCGGCCAGAGCCTTGAGTGACCAGTAGTGCGCGGCGTCGAAGCTGCCTTCGGGGTACTTGGCCTCGCATCGGCCTTCGCACCACTTCGCGTGGGCTCGAACGATCTGCCTCTTCGCCTCGACCTCGGCCAGGACGCGGGCCGGGTCGTGGCGGGCGATGTGCTGGGCCTGTACTGCCTCGTGGATCATGCCGACGTGCGGGACGATGGTCGTATGCCGGTGCCCCTCTGACCGCTCTGCTCCCCAGCCTTCTTCCCAGTCGACTTGCCCACTGATTGCGCGCCGCGCTGTCTGCTCGTCGTCGTCGAGGCGGTCGTGGAGGAACTGCACCAGGTCGACGGTCATGTGGGGCTCCCGGGCTGGTTGGTGTCGTGCGGGTAGTCGCGGTGTTCGATGTACGGGGCGGCGAGCAGCCGCAGCTGGTACTCGGCGGTCTGGCCGGCCGCACCCTCGGCGCCGAGGTTCGGTACGACCGTGTCCTCCAACAGTGCCAGGTGGACTTCGGCGGTGGCCACTGTGAACCGGGCGTGCGCGGCAGCGTCCTCGGGTGCGACACCGAAACGGGCCGGGTCTTTTAGGACCACACCGCTGGCGTAGCGGGCCTTCTCCAACTCCTCGGCGAACCGGGCCTTGAGGAAGGCGGCGAGGTCGGCGGTCATGCTGTGCTCCCCAGGTCGAGCGTTGCAGCGGCCTGCCGTTCGCGGAGTTCGTCGAGGAGTGCCGGGTTGACGATCGTGACGATTGCTTCGATGTCGCGGCTGCTGGCACAAGGCCACAGGATGTCGCGCGCCGTCCGGTACTTCGCGGCCAGCCGTACCCGCTTCTCCTCGGGCAGCCGTGCCGCCCGGTCGGGTCGGCTGTTGTGGGCGTTGTCCGCGATCTTCAGGAGTACCGCATCGAGCCCCTGCCCGGTGATACGGGCGATTTTCTCCTCGTAGGGCACGTACCGCTCGTGCGTGACTGCTTCCACGAGCGCGACCACATAGTCCGGGACGCCTTCCTCACGAAGCCGGTCAGCGGTCCAGTCGGTGTCCTCGATGACGTCGTGCAGCAGCCCGGCCATCACCAGCTCGTCGCCGAACGGGGCGAGCCCGGCGGCGACCGCTCGGACATGCTCGATGTACGGCCCGCCGATCTTGTCGACCTGGCCGGCGTGCGCCTCGGCGGCTAGGGCCTCGGCTTCCGTGACGTTCCGGCAGTGCCTCATCGAGCATCACCTTCCTGACGGACCCTGCGGGCCGACTCGATGACGTCCCGCTCTGGACGAGTCGGGAGCTTGGCTCCGGGCTCCCGGATGTACCAGTCGATGAGTTCCCGGATCACGGCGGCCCGCTCGGTGCCCATGGCCTTGGCGGCGGCGTCGAAGTCGTACCAGGTATCGCCGATGCGGATCTGGCGGGCGGGGGTCTTGGGCATGTTCGGCGACATGCGCTGACGGTATCCGGGTGTAGCTACCTGCGTCATCTTGCGTCCTCTCCTGCGTGGTCGATAGCCGGCGTCGGGTGTAGCTACAGATTCCCGCGCCCAGGGCTTGCGGTGTAGCTACACCTCGATGCTACGGTGTAGCTACACCCCGAACAAGGGGATGAACCGCCCGAGGGGGATTCATGAACGCCGCCCGCCACATCGCCCGCACTCACCGCGCCGCCCGCACCACCACCCGGGCCCTCGCCTACCGGTGTCGCTCCGGCCTCATTGCTGCCGCCGTTGAGCAGGGCACGTTGATCCGCACCGGGGACCTTCTCGACCGGCTCGGCGCCGACGAGTTGAAGGACGGGCAGCGCTCCTGGTACGGCCGGCACGCCGCGAAGGCGTACCGGGCCGCCCACCTCGGCATCGACGCCGTCAAGGTCTGGGCGCAGCACCGCACCACCGGCCGCTGGATCCACGTCCACGTCTACGCCCCGACCGACCCCGCCCTGTACACCGCGCTCACCAGCTACAAGGCCACCAGCCACCTCGCCCAGGCCGACTACGCGGAGGTCGCCTAGACCAACTCCCGCGCACGCATGATCGGCCGCACCTGCCCCGACGGCCCCGGAGGCCGCGACTGCGCCTGCTGCGGCCAGCCGCCCGGCCGGCAGCGGAAGACGGCCCGACGCCAGGCCAAGCGCAGCGAACGCCAGAACTGGAAGCGCACCGCACGCAACGACTAGGAGAACCCCATGTCCACCAACTACTACGCCTTCGGGCCGTTCTCCGGCGGCCATGCTGATGGAGAGGGGCTCCACATCGGACAGACGGCCGCCGGATGGCGGTTCCTCTTCCGGGCCCACAACTCACAGGGCATCACCACGCTCCCGGACTGGGAGCACTTCCTCCAGAGCGTCAATGTGACCATCCGCGACGAGCACGGGTGTGACGTCACCATTGACGAAATGGTCCAGACGATGAGAGCGACTACCGATCGCGAAGGGGCCCCGCTCCGGGCGCGCTTCTACCGCGACGACGAGCATCGCTACGTCACCTCTGGCGGGCACGCGTTCTGCCGCCGCGAGTTCTTCTGAACACTTCTCGCGCCTAACCCCCGTGACCGGGCCGCAGCCCCGCCCCCCTTTCCGGGGCTGCGGCCCACCACCCCGCCCCCGACACACACCGCCCCGACCCCGAGGAGTCCGCCATGAGCGTCCCCGCCTACACGCCCGCCGACGGCGGCTTCGTCGTCACCACCCACCTCCCTACCGGACAGATCCTCGTCGAGGGACACGTGCTGGTGATCGAGCCGTGGGACCGGGGCCAGCCCCAGCACTGCATCAACCACAGCTGGATCGGCCCCGCCGAGGAGGCCGCCACCAAGGTGACGGAGTTCGTGACCGCGCTGAAGGCGCCGATCACCGACACCACGACCGGCACCCTCAACAGGGACTTCAACGACCCGGCCGGCGCACTTCTCACCTGGTAGACCCGCCACCACCCCGCCACACCCGAGGAGCACCATGCCGACCCGTCCCCGCAAGCCGTGGCGCGTCATCATTACCGGCCCCGACCTTCGCGCCGAATCTGACCACACCAGCGAGGCCAAGGCCTACGCCTTCATTCGTGCCGCGCTAGGCGGTGACAGCCCCGCCGAGAACGCCCGCGTCGAGTACTGGGAAGACGGCCTCTGGCGGCACTTCGAAACCGTCAACGCCGACGAAATTCAGTGAGGAGCACCGTGACCGACCAGCCCACCGCCTACGTTGTGATGATCGGCGAGTACCCGAAGGCTGTCAGCGCCGTCCTGCTGGACGCCCAGGAGGCGGCCCTTGAGGACGAGACCCGCTACTCCACCGGCAACCGCGAGTTCCGCTGGGACGAGTACCGCTCCGGCGAGTGGCGACTGATGGCCCGCCGCACGGAGAAGGGCGCCCGCTGGGGCTGGACGCAGCGCTGCGTCCGCACCGCCCCCTTCCTGCCCGCCACGGAGGCGTGACCATGACCGACACCCCGATGACCCAGGACCGCGAGCGCATGATTCGCATGCGCCGCACACACTGCGAGGCCAGCCGTTTCGAGACCGAGGACGAGCGCCCGCTGCACGAGTGGGGGCCGTCTCAGTACCCGACCCAGGAGATGTGCCAGCGGTGCACGGTGATGCGGTGGTGGGCCGAGGAGCCTGACACGGACGAGGCCGTACTGCTGGCCGAGGTCGACCGGCTGCGCGCCGAGCTGGTGGAGGACGACGGCGTGATGCGTGCCCTGCGGCGCCAGCGGGATGCGGCCGAGTCCCGCTTGGCTGCCACGGAGCGGCTGGTCGAGGAAGCCCGCGACAAGGGCAACCACACCGTCGACACCAACCTGCTGCTCGACGCACTCAGGCTGGACGGTGCCCCTGCAGATGAGGCCGCCGACCTCGCTCAGGCGTTGGCCAACTTGGAGGCGATGCGTGTGGACCACCCCGCCCCGTGCCGTGTCCCCGACTCCCCGGACTGCACCTGCCCGGACGAGCACCCGATGGACCGCGCCACAGACCTCGGCGTCACTCGCATTCCCGAGAACATCGTGATCGAGCTGCGCGAGGCCACCAACACCGGTCGGCCGACCGGCTGGCACGTATGGGTCGACCGCGACGGCGACATCTGGGAAGTGACCGACGAGACCTACGACGGAGACACGGTCCTGATGCCGCGCGCAGGGGACATGAGGCCGATGCTCCGTCGCGACGTCGAGCGGCACTTCGGTCCGCTGGCTCCCAAGGCGGACTCGTGACCACCCGCATTCGCCACCGCCAGGCCCCGTCCCCGGACGGGTGCCGGTGGTGCGGGGAAGCCCGCCACCACCACGGCCGCAGCTACGTCGCCTCCCAGGGTGTGCACGCCTGGGAGCAGCCCACCAACGCCCACGCCTCGCCCACATGGCGGCGAGGCGCATCGCCCGAGCCATCATCCGTAACAACGACAAGGAGAATTGACCATGTACAAAGCTGGCGACAAGCTCACCGTTCACGTTGGCACCCTTGCTGGCCAAGTCCGGGAGATCACCAGCGTCCGCGTCTTCGCCACAGACAACGGGTACTACGTCAAAGGCGGCGAAGGGCTCTACGGGCCGGACCAGGTTTCTCTCTATGCTGAGCGAACTGGCGGCAACCCGTGCGGCGCCGACTGCGACGCCCGAGACCACCGCATGATCGGCGTCTGCGACCACTGCACCGGCAAATGCTTTGGTGGGCACGCCGACGCGGTCGCCTCGTGACCGTCCGCGCCCCGTCCCCGAATGGCTGCCGTCACTGCGGCCTCAACCTCCGCGAGCACATGCAGCGGTGGAAGACCGGCGCCGGCTGGCACAAGTGGACCCCGCCCACCCAGGACCAGATCAAAACCCGCATGCGCGCCCGACGCGCAGCCCGAACCCGCAAGGAGACCTGACGTGCCGAACCGTATCCAGCGCCGCCGCACCAAGGGGTGGCGCAAGCCTGAGAACACGGTGATCGTCACCAGGCCGTCCCGGTTCGGGAACCCCTTCACCCTTGCCGGGGCCCGCGAGTGGCTCGGCGCCGAGACGCCGCAGCAGGCCCGCGAGGCATGCCACATGGCGTTCCAGTCCTGGGTGCGCGGCTCGGACGACTGGTGGATGGGCCCGGAGGCCGCCGCGACCCGTAAGCGGCTCCTGGACGGGCTCCACGAGCTGCGCGGCAAGAACCTCGCCTGCTACTGCCCGCTCTCCGAGCCTGGCCAGCCGGACCACTGCCACGCCGCCGTCCTGCTCGAACTCGCCAACCCGAAGGAGTCCTGACCATGTCCGAGAACCCCCGCCCGTCCGACGTGACCGACGGCCCGATCCACACCTGGTTCAGCCTGTCGTACTGCAACTACCAGGTCATTCCGCGCACCCTCATGCAGTCCATGCCGACCGAGTGGCAGGAACGCATGGTCGCCTGCCTGAACGAACTGCAGGACGCGTTCTCCCACATCCCGCAGGCCGAGGTGTACGACGTGCACGCCGCGACCGAGCACATCGTCAACGAGATGTCCGAGGCCGAGCTGAAGCAGGCCGGGATCGAGGCGGACTGGTACGGCGGGGAGGTCTTTCCCGGCGACGTCGCCACCGAGGCTGAGTTCGACGAGTGGCGGGCCAAGCACGAGACGGACGCCCCGACGTACTCCCGTGACGGGCAGGAACTCGACCCGCACGAGCGGGTGTTGCTCCCGACCTCCGACCCGGTGCCGAACTACGACCGGGGTCGCACGTACATCGCACCGAAGGAGAACTGACGTGGACACCGAGTACCAGGTCGGAGAGACCGTCCGCTTCACCAACGCCACCCTTCCGATCAACCGCACCCGCGACTACACGGTCGCCACCCTCCACCGAGACGGGTTTAGCGTCACCGCGAAGGGCCACAGCTACTTCCTCACCCACGAACAGGCCGAACGCCTCGGGGTTACCCGAGCACCGAAGGAGGAGTGACCATTTGGAAGTCATCGAGGCGGCCGAGACACGACTCCGCCACCCTGCCACTATCGATCAGGAGAATTAGGCATGGCCATCAGCATGGACAAGGTCCCCGCAGGTCTCGTCAACCTGACCAAGACAGCGGCAATCAGCCTGACGAAGAACGGACTGGGCGGTCAGCGGGCGGCGGTGTACCTCGTCCTCGACCGATCCGGGAGCATGAGCCGCTACTACCGGGACGGCAGCGTCCAGCGCCTCGCCGAGCAAGCCCTGGGGTTGTCCGCGAACCTCGACGACGACGGTGTGGTACCCGTCATCTTCTTCGACACCGACGCGTACAAGCCCGTCGCCATCAGTCTCGACAAGTACGAAGGCCGCATAAGTGCACTGCACGCCGGCCTCGGGCACATGGGCACCACGAACTATGCCGCAGCCATGGACGAGGTCATCGACCACTACCTCGACAGCGGGTCCACTGACCCCGCGTTCGTGATCTTCCAGACGGACGGGTCGCCAGACTCGCGGCGGGCCGCCGAGCAGACACTGTGCAAGGCCGCACGCCTGCCGCTGTTCTGGCAGTTCATCGGGTTCGGTGATGACTCGTTCACGTTCCTGCGGAAGCTCGACGACCTGGCAGTGCCGCAGAAGCGGATCGTGGACAACGCCGGGTTCTTCCCTGCAGGGGTTCGGCCAGTCGGGGTGCCGGACAGCTCCCTGTACGACGGCCTGATGGCTGAGTTCCCGGAGTGGCTGGTGTCCGCACGAGCGGCGGGAGTCCTCAGGTGACCGCCCTGATCAGGTCGGGGCCGCCACCAGTCGACGGCGACCCTTCCACGACCCCGCTCCCACCATGGGAGGAGACCACCCGCGAAGCCGCGCAAGCCGACCGTGACTACTGGGACAGAGACAACGACGAAGACTGACCCCTGGCCCAACCCCACAGGGTGGGCTTCGCTACTCAGTCGATGAACGACCCATCGCGCCGGCGGGCGTGCCGGGACATTAGGTGGCGGCACTGCGGACAGTGCCGCATCACACCCCGCTTGATCACCCAGCTGATCCCCACCGTCATCAGGTGCATGAAGCCGACAGCCCAGTTCTGCACCACGCGGCCCAGCCCCGACTTCGTGCACGTCTCACAATCCCGACAACCCCCGGCCATGCCGCCTCCTTCAAATCAGTGTCCGCTGACTGTAGGGGACGCACCCCTGCTGGGAAGGAGGGAGGCGGTTATGTCAGGACGCGGACACACCGGCTTTCGGAGCCGGGCGCAGTGGCGGTACTTCTTCGCGAACCCGCGACTCCGCCGCTACGCCCACCAGAAAGCCCACGCCACCAAGGGCGGGAAGATCACCCGGTACCGGAGGCTCCCCGCCCGCAAGGGCACCCGCCGCCGCTAGGCCGTGTCGTCAAAACGGACCGTGGGGTCGAGGTTGAACGGTGTGGAGGACGGGGCGGCCTGGTGGCAAAACCCACGTGCCAGCGCTGCTGCGCATGGGCGATGATCCACTGATGTTGAACGTCACCGGCGCGGACGATGCCGCAAGCACGGCTCTCTTGCTGACCACGATGCATCGGCTGCACAAGCAGCTGGACGATTTCACCACTCAGCTCTACATCGCCTACGACTTCGGGGATGAGTCTGGGCTGGTGCCTGCCATCTTGATCGAAAAACACGCTGCGGGACCTGAACTGAGGACCTACCACCGCTTCGGCTTCTTCGCGGAGGGTGATTCGGATGTCAGTGAACTGCGGTTCTCGACAGGTGTGACCATCACCTCGACTGGGTGCATCGTTGAAGCCACGGTCGATGTCGACCTTGAACGACCACTGGGGGAGTTCGGCACCGATGTCCACACTCTCTATCTTGAGCGAATCGATCAACTCTCCCTCACGGACGCCCTGAGTTGTTTGGAGGAGCAGGTCACGGCGCTCTGCACAATGGGCGATGTACCGAATCGTCTGGGTTTCGATACGCGCTGATCGGTCATCTCCTCGGCGGCCACAGGCGACGGGCGCGAGGATCACGCCCACATGAGAAGTGAGGCCAGGGTGACGGCTGCTTCGTAGGACTGGACGGTCTTGTCGTATCGGGTGGCGATGCCACGCCACTGCTTCAAGCGGTTGAAGCACCGCTCCACGACGTTGCGGCGCTTGTAGATCTCTCGGTCGAAGGCCGGCGGGCGGCCTCCGAAGCGACCGCGCCGAGCCCGGTTACGGACCTGGTCGGACCGCTCGGGAATCGTGTGCGGGATGCCGCGACGACGGAGCCAGGTGCGGATAGCTTTCGAGCTGTAGCCCTTGTCGCCCAGGACGTGACCGGGCCGGATGCGGGGCCGCCCGGGTCCGACACGGGGTACCCGGATCGCCTCCATAACCGTGGTGAACTGAGTGCAGTCATTGGTGTTGCCGCCCGTCACGACGAAGGCGAGCGGACGCCCCCGGCCCTCGCAGGCCAGGTGGATCTTGCTTGTTAGGCCGCCTCGGGACCGTCCGAGCGCCGGCTCCCGGAGCCCCCTTTTCGAGCCCCGGCCGCATGCTGGTGAGCCCGGACGACCGTGGAGTCAACCGACACCAGCCACTCGATGTCGCCAGCAGCGTCCGCCTTCGCCTGCGCGGACCGCAGCATCCGGGCAAACGTTCCGTCCGCCGCCCACCTGCGGAAACGTGTATGCAGCGTGGCCCACGGTCCGTAGCGCTCGGGCACATCTCGCCACGCCGTCCCGGTGCGGAACTTCCATACGATCCCGTTCAGGATCCTGCGGTCGTCCAGCCGTTTCCGCCCCCGCAACGACTTGGGCAGCAGCGGCCGGACGAACTCCCACTCACGATCGGACAGTTCATGGCGACGTATCACGACTCCATGATCCACCAGACAAGATCATTTGAAGACACTGCCTAGGCAGCCAGCCGATCCGATCCCCCGCCCGCCAACTCCTCATCCTGGCCCTCATCTGCGCCGGCCTCGGGATTGTCCTCCGATGCCTGGGCCTCGTCAGTCGGATCCGCAGGCCCGTCGCCGCGAGTGCTGAACGGGTCGCCAGCCGGGACCGCGTGTGCCTGGTCGTCGTGGATCCGCTGCACCTCCGCCATCACCTCGGCGTCGTCCCACGACGGCTCACGCATTTTGACCTTCATGAACGTGGAGATTGCCCCCGCCCCGTCCAGCAACGACAGGGCGCGAGCTGTGGCCTCCTGGTCCGGCTGCACCGCCTGCGGCCACGACGCCGTCAGCTCGGCATCCGGGTCGACATCCTTCGCCCCGCAGTGCACCACGTCGACCATCATCATCGTCGTCAGGAACTCAAGAAGCGCCGGCCGCTGGTACAGGATCTTCGTACCCCGGGTAGTCAAGCTCTCTTCCTTGCGGGCCACAACCTCCGTGGCCGTCGCCGCGATCGTGCCTGCCTCACCGAAGCCCTGAGCCGAATACCCGGCCGATGACAGGATCTGCAGGCGCAGCGCCTTCGTTGTGCGCTCGTGCTCTTCGACCCGGATCTTGAACTGGACCTCGGTGATCGAGTCCTTCATCGTCTCCGCGCCCAACAGCCCGGACAGGGCGACGACCAGCTCCTTGTCCAGGTCGAAGGTCGCCCCCTGGCCGGGCCCTGCCGTGTCGAGCATCGACTGCGGCACCACGACCCGGGCCTTCCCCAGGCGCAGGTCCCGCATCCACGACGTCCACGATTCGTCCAGGGCGTCCATCATCGGCTCGATCCCGGCGAAGTCGGAGCGGCCCAACGGCGCCGTGTTGGGCAGCCCGTCCCACACCCGGTTCGGCAGCAAGTTCGGCATATGAGTGATCAACAGCCGAGGGATGCCTGTCGACTGCCGGCCCTGGTCGTCCGTGCGCTTCGCGAGGTACTCCGAGTCCGGATGGTCGGCCAGGTCCATGCGCTGGCCGAGCGTGGCCGTGTCGCCTCGGTAGAGCCCGTACTCGATCGCCCCAGGTGTGTGGTGCTCCAGCAGCCGCCACACCTCCGACGCCTCCTTCACCGGGTCAAGCTCCCGCCACACAGTTGCCGCAGACAGGGCACCCCACCGCCACTCCGGGACAACCGCGTCCGGGGCGATCACGTCCGGCCACGGCCTCGGGCGCAAGTTCGTGTCCCACACCACCCGCAGGTACACGTTGGACAATCCGGCCGCCAGCTCCGCGCCCTCCCGTAGTTTGGCGTGGCCGCGGTCGTCGAGGTACCGACCGATCTGTGCCTGCGTGGATGAGGCGGCGGTCGTCGAGTCGGCGTCCACAGTCACCTGGGGCACATCCGACCACAGCAGGTTTGCGGACATCTCAGCAATGTCCGCACCGATCGGGATGTGCAACTTCGCCGCCTGCTGGCCGGGGGTGGGCTCCTGCCCCCAGAACATCCGGAGCTCGCCCCCGCCGGCTGCCTGCCGCTGGTCGGCTTCGAAGAACTCGCGGGCCACAGCGTTGCCGCGATAGTTCGCCGGCCCGCCATACACCGCAGCCAGATGATCAGTGTTTCCGGAGTACCAGGCCCGCCACATGTCCATATCGGCGTGCGGAATCTCCAAGGCGGGCGGCGGCCACGGGGTCTTCCCGGGCAGAGGCAGCGGCATGAGGAGTCCTCTCAGATCAGGCGGCGAGGGCAAGCTGGCGCTGCCACAGGGCACGGGTCGTGAAGATGGCGTAGCGGAGGGCGTCGACACCGTGGTCGGCGACCTTGATGGGGCGCTCCTCGCCGCGCAGGGCGGCCTGGTCGTCCCAGGAGTAGCCGCCGATCTCGGTGATGAGGTCCTTGCAGGAGGCGTGCACCAAAAGCTTGTTCGCGGCCAGCAGGGACGAGACGGTGCGGATCCCGTCCATGACATCGTTCTTCGCAGCGGTCGGGACCAGTTGGTCACGGCGTAGCTGAGTGGAGAAGCTCGCGGCGGACGGGTCCACAGTCACGAACTGGGGGCGAACAGGGCCGATCCCCGGGACGTCCGCCAGCCAGGCCCGCATCCGCTGCGAGTACTCGGCATCGGTGAGCTGCCGTTTGTGCTGCCGGGAGTCGTACCGCCAGTCCGCCGCCGCGTACAGCTTCCGGTCCGCGCCCAGGCCGAGGAGCACGGCGTGGAACGGGTTCTTCGTCCCGTAGTCGACACCGAGACTGATCCACCGGTGGATGCCGGCCTTCGGGAGTGCGGTGACGATGTGCCGGTCCCGGTCCCAGGCGTCGTAGATGGCACCTTCTGCAGCAACCCACTCGCCGAGGATGAACCGCCGGTAGAACAAGCCCTCGTGCATGGCCGTGATGTCCCGGACGTACTCGGGGTCCAGGAACGGGTTGTCATCGATCGTGAACGAGAACCGGCGGATCGGCTTGACCCCGACCTGGGACAGCCAGTCCCGCATGAACCAGTGCGCCGGGTTG
Source organism: Streptomyces sp. NPDC001515 (assembly GCF_053597115.1). Taxonomy (NCBI): domain Bacteria; kingdom Bacillati; phylum Actinomycetota; class Actinomycetes; order Kitasatosporales; family Streptomycetaceae; genus Streptomyces; species Streptomyces sp. NPDC001515. The sequence goes on along the minus strand of NZ_JBSFHN010000039.1, from coordinate 22,309 downwards.
TCCGGGTTCGTCGTACAAAACAGCTGGGCGCCGCGCACGGACATGCGGCCCAGCAACTGTTCGAAGAAGACCTGCGGGACCAGGGTGACTTCGTCGACGTAGGCGCCGCACAGGGTCATGCCTCGGATCTTCGGCTCGGACTTGGCGTCGTTCGCGCCGATGACGTGCACGGTTCGGCCGAGGATCGTCGCCGTTGGGGCACCCGGGGTGTAGTGGACGTGGGCGGCGATCTCCCCGAACAGGGCCGTGTCCTGCATGGGGAGGAACAGGTTGCGGTGGATCGTCTGCGACGTCTTCCCGATGATCACAAGTTCGCCCGTTGACGGCGCCTGCGCCACGAACATCAACCACTTCAACAGCGACGCGATCGTCTTCCCCGACCGGATCGCACCCTCCCAGCAGGAGATCTTGCCCGTCGACTCGACAACGGACCGGATCTGCTTCCGGGACATGGGCAGCGCCTCCAGCACGGACACGGCTACGCCCCGCCGTCATCCGGCTGCTGGTCCTCGGCCGCCACGAACTGCGCGAGCGCCTCACCGATACTGCCGAGCATCGACTTCGCCGCATCCACGCCGCTGCTCACCTCAGGCGGGGCCAACTTCAGCGACCGGTCGATCGCCATTCCGGCAGCACCCATCAGGGCCCGCTGGTCGCCAGGCGTCGGCTCGTCATGGGTTCGTTCGTCGTAGTCGTGGTCCTTGCCGCCCCAGTCCCAGTACAGGCGGGGCTCCCACACCCGGGCGCGCAGTCGTTCCGCATCGCTGATCAGGTCTTCGGCGAGGAGGGACCGGCGCTCCGCCAGGTCGGCGAGCCGTGCCGCGGTGGCCGCCTGCATCAGGGCCCGGTCGAAGGTGAGGCCGAGGCGGGCGGCGGTGCGGGAGACGACGGCGGGCGCGATCCCCATCTCGCGGGCGATGGCGTTGCGGCCCAGCCCCTCGGCATGGAGGGCACGCATGGTGTCCCACTTGTCCTCACCCATGGGTCCTTCAGACATTCCGGCCTCCTGCGTGGGCGTACTGGCGCAGCAGGACGGGCAGCGGTGTGCCGTCAACTGGCCAGTCGGGGGAGTAGGGGAGTAGCCAGCACCGGCAGTGCGGGTGCCGCGGCGGCCCGTCGAGCGGCGCCGGGAACAGGGCCCGTTTCGGGTCGAGGGTGAGCCCGCCCGGGAACTTGTGGCCGGGGCGGGTGCTTCGGCCGGCGTATGCGGCACATGCCGCGCAGGCGCCGGGCTCGGCCACCCAGAGCTGTCGGATCGTCGGCCCGATCGCGGCTGCGACTGCGGCAACGGAGTGGGCGGCGGCGGCCGTGACGGCAACTGCGGTGTGCCGGGTGATGCTAGTTACGGCGCGCCGGGCCCGATTGAACACACCTGTGACCCCGGCTAGCCCGAGGGCAGTGAGGCTCGCCGCCGTCAGCAGGGCCAGGGCGTGGACGCGTTCTGCCTCCACTGCTGCGGGGACGGCGTCGGCTGCTGCGGCAGCGTCGGGGCCGATGGTGGGCTGGACGTGGGGTGTGGGCTGGGCCCGCATTGCGGCGGCCAGTGCGGATGCCTGCTGCGCACTGATGTACGCGGCGTTGTAGGCGGCCTGCCGGATGATGTCCCGCGCTTCTGCCCCTGCGCCACGGAACGCCTCGACGAGCGCCTCTTTGATCGAGGCAACGAGGCGTTCGAGAGCGGTCGTTGACGGTGCACCTCGGTCGGTGGCGCGCGCCCATTGCCGGGTGGCGTCGCGCTGCGCTGCGGAGAGTGCCATGGCGAGGGGTTGCCCGGCGGCGTTTGCGGCGCGTTGCTCGATGCGGCGGATGGTAGCGGGCTGCTGGCGTGCCGCTGCGACGATCTGGTTGCTGACGGCTGCCACCCCAACCCCTCCCGGCCTTTGAATCTAAGGGTATCTTGCGTTATGACCTTTGATTGTGCAGCATGGTGGTGGGTTCAGGGTTAACATCTGGGCTAACACGCCAGCGGACAAGGCGCCGCCACCGCGTGCAGGCCGCCCAAGGAGGCACCGAGATGACAACCCCCGCCCAGCCCGCAGCACCCGAGGGAACGACCACGGACACCGGCACCCAGCCGGCCACCCCGCCCGCACCCCCGGCCGCACCGACTCCGCCAAAGCCGGCCGCACCCGCCACCACCGAACCGGTCACCGAGCCGACCAGCGAACCCAAGGCCAAGGCGCCCAAGTTCGAAGGCGACTTCGACCCCGCCAGGTTCGAGAAGCTCGTCGAAAACCTCCGAGGCGACGTCGCCGCCGAAAAGGCCAAGCGCGAAGCACTGGAGCAGAAGGCCAAGGACGACCAGGACGACCTCATGAAGCGGGTCGCCAAGGCGTTCGGGCTGGAAACCGACGAGGCCAAGCCACCCACCCCCGAAGAGCTCGCCCAGCAACTGGCCGAGGAGCAGACCCGGACCAAGGCGTCCGACGATCGCGCCCGCCAGACGCAGGTAGAGCTCGCCGTCTACAAGACGGCCGGGAAGCACGGCGGCGACCCCGACGCACTCCTCGACTCACGATCCTTCGCCAACGCCATCGCCAAGCTCGACCCGGCCGACACCGGGTTCGACCAAGCGGTCGGCAACGCGGTGAAGGCCGCGGTGGAGGCCAACGCGAAGCTCGCGGCCAAGGCGCCCGAGCCGAAGCCGGAGCCCACCCCGGCAGGTGGAGCGTCGATGGACGGGGCCGGCAGCGGAAAGCGGCAGCTCGGCAAGGCGGACGTGGCTCGCATGACCCCCGAAGAGATCACCAAGGCCGTGCAGGAGGGCAGGCTCAACGCCTACCTCGGCGGCTAGCCTCCCTAGGAGCCTCCGTTGTCGATCAACAACTTCAAGCCGGAGATCTGGTCCGCCCAGCTCCTCGTCGGCCTCCGCAACGCCCTCGTCTACGCGCAGCCGCAGCTCGTGAACCGCAACTACGAGGGCGAGATCACAACCCGCGGCCAGTCGGTGCACATCACCACGATCGGCGACCCGACGATCTTCGACTACGACGCCGGCGACACGATCAACTACGAGGACATCGAGACTGCGGGCACCGACCTGATCATCGACCAGGCCAAGGCGTTCGCGTTCAAGATCGACGACGTGGACAAGGCGCAGTCCCTCCTCAACCCCATGTCGGACATGGCCCAGAACGCCGCCTACGGGCTCCGCGACAAGGCCGACGCCTACGTCGCCAGCCTCTACACCGGCGTCGCCGCCGCCAACACCGTCGGCTCCACCGGCGCCCCGATCAGCATCAGCACCGCAACCGACGCCTACGACAAGGTGCTCGTACCGCTGCGCACCCGGCTCGACCGGGCCAATGTCCCGACCGAGGGCCGCTACTTCGTCGGCAGCCCCGAGTTCGAGGGCGCCCTCCTCCGCGACGACCGCTTCGTTCGCGTCGACGCCTCCGGCAGCGAGCAGGGCCTGCGGAATGGCATGACGGGCCGCGCCGCCGGTTTCGACATTCTCAAGAGCAACAACACGCCGAACCCGACCGGCAACGTACAGGTCATGCAGGCCGGCTATCCCGGAGCGATCACCTACGCCGAGCAGATCCTGGAGACCGAGGCGCTCCGCCTCCAGTCGACGATCGCCGACGCCATCCGTGGACTCCACGTGTACGGCGCCAAGCTCCTGCGCCCGACCGGCATCGCCGTGGCCTTCATCAACCCGGCCTAGCCCGTGCCGACCCCGCGTGATCCTCGTCGCCTCTTCTGACCCCGGGAGCCCTCCCATGGCACGCACAGCCGTCAACTACACCCCGTTCGTCCCCAACGGCCACCTCACCGATCTGGCGGGGACGACCATCGACTCCACCCTCGTCACGAACGGTGTCGTGATCAACGACGCCGACCCCGAGCGCACCCTGATACGGGTTACGAACACGGCGGGCGCCGACAAGGTCGTCACCGTGAAGGCCGGCACGGGCACCCAGTCGTGGATGGCTGGCCAGGGGGACTCCGCGACCACGGTCGCCGCCACGTCGGGCAAGGAGTTCATCGGCCCGTTCACCTCCGCCCGGTTCCAGCAGAAGGGCACGAAGCTGTACGTCGACTTCGCGTCCGGCACGACCGGCGCCATCACCGTGTTCAAGCTCCCGAAGGCGTACTGATGGCGACCCGCGCGTACCAGGGCGCCGGCGGGCTGCGGCTCCACCTTGACGAGCCGTTCTCCGACGAGATCCGCAAGCAGATCGACCGCGGCCATCTCGTGCCGGTCGCCGGTGCGCCGGAGGTCGAGCCGAAGAACCCGGCCAAGCCCTCGGCCGACGGGGCTCCGAAGCGGCCCGGCGTGAACGCCAAGGCCGAGACGTGGCAGGCCTACGCCGTCGCCCTCGGTATGGACCCGGAGCAGGCCAAGGACGCCACCAAGGCCGACTGCCAGGACTACGCCCAGGTCGTCGAGGAAGTCCGCGACGCCCAGGGCGACGGCACCAGCGGTCAGGAGTAGTAGTGGCCTACGCGACCGTCACCGACCTTGAGGCGTGGCTGGCACCTGAGCCGGTACCGGACACCGCTGTCCGGCTCCTGACCCAGGCGTCTCGCCGCGTCGACAAGGCCCTTTTCGGCGCGTACTACGACCTCGCCGACCCGGACGTCGTTGAGGCTTTGCGCGAGGCGACGGTGTGCCAGGCGCATTGGATGATCGACCGGGACGACGAGACGGACGCCACCGCCGACCTCCAGTCCATGTCGACCGGGCAGCGGTCGTTCACCCGCCGCACTGTCGGCCAGGGAGCGGGGACGACGCCCCGCCTGGCCCCCGCCGCTCTGGACATCCTCGTCACCTGCGGGCTTTTCCGGTTCGACCCGCTGGTGGTGGGCTGATGCCGGGCCACATCGGACGCCAGACAGTCACGCTCGTCGACGCTCCACTGATTGCCGGGGACTACAACACACAGGTCAGAGACTGGGCGCACGCCACCCGCACCCCCGTCTACGGGTGCACCGTCGACTACACGGCCGCGTCTGAGTCCCGTGAGGCACGGGACCAGACGGTCACCGCCGCCCAACTGTTCATGCCGCGCCGCGCCCCCCGGGTGACGGAGTGGCAGCGCGTCGAGTGGGACGGCCGCACCTGGGAAGTCGACGGCGTTCCGAAGGACACGCAGGCCGCCGGACCCCTGTCGGGGCAAACGGTGCGCCTTCTGGAGGTCGCCGGATGACCACCGTGGAGATCTACAAAGATGCAATCGACGCCCTGATTCACGACCCCGAGGTCCAGGCCGACCTGGCCGGTCGCATGGACCGGGTCGTGGAAGTTGCCAAGGCCGAAGCCCCGGTCGACACCGGCCTGTACAAGTCCACGATCCACCGCGTCAAGGAGCCGGACGAGGACGGGGCGGTGCACGTTGACGCCCCAGTGCACTACGCGATCTACGTGGAGCTCGGCACCCGGCAGACCGACCGTAACGGCCGCCGCATCCACCTGCCTCACCACGTACTAGGCAACGCACTCGACGCCGCAGGAGGCGACCACTGATGGCCGACACGGACCTGATCAAGATGCGGCTCACGTTCTGGCGTGACGGCAAGCAGCCGGGCGACGTCATCGACGTCCGCGCGGACGAAGCCCACCGGTGGACCGGATTCGCCGTGGCCGTCACCGAGACGAAGCAGGCATCCAAGGCAACTACCGCACCCGCAACCCCGGCTGAGCAGTCGAAGGCCGGCAAGTAGATGACGGCTCCGCTGATCCTTCCCGACTCCAAGCAAGTCGCCATCGACCTGCTGGCCGCCGCCATGCCCGGTGTCCTCGTGACGTCGAAGCTCCCCGAAGGCAGCGCCCTCATCACGGCGCTTCTGGCAGTCAGGGTCCTGAGGATCGGCGGCACCAGCACCATGCGTGGCTGGTCCGACCCGGCCACCACCGACCGGCCGCGGCTGTCCGTCGACTGCTACGCCGCCGACGAGGGCGCGGCCATGCGCCTCGCGCTTCGGGTCTGCGCCGAGTGGGAGCTCCTGCCCGGCCGGTCCACAGAGGACGCCACCGTGAGCGCCATCTCGCAGGAGACCGGCCCGCAAGACCGACCCGAAGAGCCCAACACGGGCGTCGCCCGCGTCGGCATGATCCTGGGGATGAGCGTTCGCCCACCCCTCCCGACCAGCTAGGAGGCCCGTCGTGGGCGACTCTGCAAACATCATCGTCGGCACAGCGGGCAAGGCTTACGCCGCCCCCGTCGGCTCGACGTTCCCGCTCGGCCCCGAGGTCGTGTGGGGCTCCGACTTCACCGACATGGGGTTCATCACCCCGGACGGGCTCGAAGAGGCCCTGGCCGAGGAACGCACCCAACTCGACGCGTGGGGTGAGGACGCCCCCGTCGTCGACCTCGCGAAGAAGCGCACCCAGACGTTCAAGCTGACGTTCCGGGAGACGACCGCACAGCTGCTGGCCCTGTACTACCAGGTGCAGATGGCGAACATGACGTCGACTGCGGCGGTGACCACGCCGGCCCCGCTGAAGCAGTTCGTGTCGTTCGGTAGCGGCAGCACCCAGGACACGGTGGAGATCGCGCTGGGCCTGGACGTCATCTACGGCGGGAAGCGACACCGCATCATGATCGCCCGCGCGGGTGTTTCCGACCGCGGCGCGCTCAAGCACTCCGCCGACGACAGCAGCAACTACGAGCTGACGTTCACCGCCCTCGCCGCCCCCGGCGGCGCCCAGTCGGTGCAGCACTTCATCACCGACGTCACCGTCCCCACCCCGTAACCCCTGACTGGTGGTCCGTCGCGCTCATCTCCTGGGCGGGGGCGGCACGACGGACCACCTGCATGCCCCCGCCCCGTCCCCGCCCAGCGAAGGAACCCGAACATGTCCAAGCCGAACCGCAAGGTCATCCGCCTCCAGCAGATGCGCGCCCAGCGCGCCTCCGCCGCGAAGACGCAGTTCGTCGACGTCGTCTTCGAAAACGAGCACGGCTACGAGGAGACCTGCACGTTTCCCGTCCAGGACAACTGGCCGCTGGAGGTCATCGAGGAGGTCGAGGAGAAGGGCGGCAACACCAACCTCAACGTCCTCCGCGAGATCGCCACCCCGAAGGAGGCGTTCGACCGCCTCGTCAAGGTCGCCCACCTCACCGTCGGTGAACTCAAGGACATCATCGACGAGATGGACGGGGAGGCGGGCACCACCCAGGGGGAAGGCTCCGGCTCCTCAACCTCCTCCGAGAGCACCCCGGAGCCGTCCGCGCCGACATCCAGCGGTACTACCCCGGCCGCCGCCTAGACGAGTTGTGGGCCATGTCCTGGGGCGAAGGCTCCATGAACTGGGCCGAACTCCGGGACCTGGTCGACGCCCTGCCGGAGGACTCGGCCACCCGGGCAGCCACCGGAGGGGACGTGGACGGGCGGCGCTGGACCCAGAACACCTACATCCAGGCCGCCCAGTACAACGCCCTTCTCCTCATGATCCGAGTCCTGTGGGCCGCGCACCTCAAGGGCGACCCGCCGGACATGTCGAGCATCGACCCTCCGCAACTGGAGGCCGACGAACGGCAGGCCGAACAGGAAGCGGCAGCGGTGCAGTACAGCGAGGCGCTCCTCGACCAGTACTCGCCCGGGAAACGCAACGACTCAGCGGACATCGACCACTGGGCCACCAAGATCCGCGAACTCGAAATGCAGTAGGGGAGGGCAGCATGGCCAAGCCGACCGTCGTCGGATCCACCCGGGTGTCACTCATCCCGGACACGTCGTCGTTCGGCGACCGGCTCCGCATCGAGCTGCCCTCCGCCGTGCGGCAGCCCGCAAAGCTCGCCGGCCGGGTCGCCGGTGAGGAAATCCTCGACGGCATCCAGCGGAAGCTCGCAGCGGCCACCCCGATCGTGCGTGTCGGCGTGGACCTGAAGACCGCCCTGGTCACTGCTCAGCTCGACAAGCTGACCCGCACCCGCACCGTCAACATCGACGCCACCTTGAGCGACAAGGGGGCCACCGCCGCCCTAACCAGACTGACCCGCGACCGGACGGTCAAGGTCACCGCATCTCTTGACGACACCGCGGCCCGCACCGCACTTGGCCGGCTCACTGGGCGCCGCACCGTGACGATCGCCGCCAGCCTTGATGAGACCGCGGCCAAGGCCGCCCTGGGGAAGCTGACAGCCACCCGCACCGTCAAGGTGAAGGCCGAAGTTGACGACACCGCCGCCAAGGCCAAGCTCGCCGGGTTCGGGAAAACCACCGTCGACATCATTGCGAAGATCCAGGACGCCGCGTACAAGCGGGTCGAGAAGGCCCTCGACAAGCTGACCGCGGACCGGTTCGTGCAGATCCGGGCGACCCTCGACACCCGCGTTGCCGCGAACGAGTTGCGCGGCCTTACTCAGCGGCAGCGGGTTCGGCTCGGTGTCGACGTCGACACCCGCGTTGCCGCCGCTGACATTGCGAACCTGACCCGGCGCCGCACCATCGGCGTCACCGCCCGCGCAGACACCGCTGGCGCGAACACCGCCCTCGGATTCCTGACCCGCGACCGAACCGTCAACGTCCGCACCCGGCTCCTCGGGCTCGGCGGCCTCACCACAGCCCTCACCGGCCTCGGTAGTTCAGGTGGCACCAGCAGCGGCGGTCTGGGAAGGCTGCAGAAGCAGATCCTCCTCATCGGCGGGGCAATCCTCACCTCGCTCCCGACGATCGCCTCATTCGGGTCCGCCCTGGCGCAACTGGGGCCGCTGGCCGCCGTAGCCGCACCGGCCGTTCTCACGCTGGGTGCCACCTTCGGCGCGCTCAAGCTCGGCGTCTCCGGTGTTGGTGACGCGATCAAGGCCGCGTTCGCCGACACCTCCGGCGCAGCGAAGGCCGCGGCCACCGCCACTCGGCAGGTCGAGACGGCACAGCGCTCGCTGGCGAATGCGCAGCGCGGCGTCACGGACGCAGAGCGGGCCCTGTCTCAGGCCCAGCGCGACGCCCGCCAGGCCCAGGCCGAGCTGTCTGTCGCACGACGGCAAGCCGCCCGCGATCTGGAAGACATGAACGCCCGGCTACGGCAGGGCTCCCTGGACCAGAAGCAGGCCGCACTCGATGTGAAGCAGGCGGAAACCGACCTGGCCGCGGTCCGCTCCGACCCCGCCGCCACCCAGCTCCAAATCCAGCAGGCCGACCTGGCGTTGCAGCGAGCCAAGGCCTCGGCCGAGGAGCAGTCCCGGCAACAGAAACGCCTCCAGGTTGACACAGCAGCCGCGAACAAGGCTGGGGTTGCCGGTTCGGACGCTGTCGTTCAGGCACAGGAACGGATCCGGGCCGCGAACGAACAGGTCGCCCAGCAGCAGCGCGTCCTTACCGACGCGCACCGGGCCGTTGCGGACGCCACCCGGGCCGTGGCCGAGGCGCAGACGGCCGCCGCCGCACAGACATCGAAGCTCGACCAGGCGCTGTCGAAGCTGTCCCCGAACGCCCGCGGCTTCGTCGCTGTCCTGCAGACCATGGCCCCGGCATGGCGGGCGATGCGCCTCGACGTACAGGACGCCCTGTTCGCCGGGCTCGGCACTCGCCTGGAGAACGTCGGATCCCAGATCCTGCCCACAGTGAGGGCTGGACTGGTCGGGACCGCCGGCGAGCTCGGCACCATGGGGCACAACGCCCTCATCGCCGTCGGCAATCTTCAGAAGACCGGGCAGCTCAAGGGCACCTTCGACGTCATTCGCAACGGCCTCGGGAACCTGAGCAAGATCCCTGGGCAGATCGTCACCGGCCTGTCTCAGCTCACCATTGCCGCCGGCCCGGCGTGGGACCGGATGACGGCCGGCGCCGGGTCCGCGATGGACCGGGTGATGGACAAGCTCGCCAAGGGGCTGGAGTCCGGGAAGCTCACCGACGCCATCGACACCGCGCTCGACGTCGCCGTCCAGTTCGGACACGTCCTCGCGGACCTCTTCGGCGTTCTGAAGAACATCATGGGCGCCGCCGCCGACGCGGGAGGGAACTTCTTCTCCGTGTTCGGCGCCGCCCTCGCCGAACTTCAACGCATCACGGCCATGCCCGAGGTGCAGACGGCACTCACAACGATCTTCACGGCGCTGCAGTCCATCGCCTCCCTCATCGCGGGCACGCTCGGCGCTGTCATTCAGGCAGTCCTGCCGCTCCTCGCAGCGCTCGCCCCCACGATCACCGTCCTGGCGAACGCCCTCGGCCCGGTCCTGGCTCAGCTGGCCGTGAGCCTGGGCCAGGCACTGATGCCGGTCGTCACAGCCCTGCTGCCCATCATCAACGTGCTCGGGCAGGGCATCCTCGACATCGTCACCGCCCTCCTGCCCGTACTCGCACCCATCGGGCAGGTCATCGGGGCCATCGTCGACGCCCTCGGTCCCGTCATCAGCACCGTCGTCGACGTCATCGTCCAGGTCGTCGGTGCGCTCGCCGGACCGCTGGCCGCAATCATCACCGGGCTGATGCCGGTGGTCACACTCCTCGCCGACCTGATCGGGGAGACACTCACTGCCCTCATGCCTGCCCTGACCCCGATCATCGGGATCGTCGCCCTGCTGGCGCAGTCGCTCGGCACGGTCGTCGTGTCAGTGCTCCAGGCCCTGATCCCGGCACTGCAGCCGCTCATCCCGGTGATCGTGCTGATCGCCGAAATCTTCAGCCAGCTCGTCGTGGCGATCCTGACCCCGCTGACGCCGATCATCACACTGTTGGCGCAGGTTTTCGGGCAGGTGCTCGTCATCGCGATCCAGGCGCTCGCACCGATCCTGAAGCTTGTCGCGGACATCTTCATGGAGTTGCTGCCCGCCCTGCAGCCTCTCTTCCCGATCGTCGGCCAGTTGGTTGGGGCGCTCGCCCAGTTGCTGACGCCGCTGTTGGGGCTGCTGACTTTGGCACTGCGCCCTCTGCTGGCTGTGATCGGGCTTGTGGCCGGGCTGTTGGTGAAGGGGCTCGGGGCCGCACTGGCGTTCATCATCCCGATCGTGGTGAAGGTGCTGGGCTGGATCGGCCAGCTTGCCGCGATCATCGCCAAGGTCATCACGAAGATCGTCAACGGGTTCAAGTGGCTGTTCGACGTCCTCCTCGGCCACTCGATCATCCCGGACATTGTGCGCGGGGCCATCCGGTGGTTCACCGACCTGAAGGACAAAGCCCTCCGCATCTTCCAGTGGATCACCGACGGAGTCCGCGACAAGTGGGACGCCCTGTGGAGCAACGTCAAGAAGACCGCCAGCGCAGCCTGGGGCATCGTCAAGAAGGGCTTCGACGTCTTCGCGGACGGCCTCAAGGGCGCCTTCGAGGGACTGAAGAAGGGCATCGGCAAGGTCTGGGACGGGCTGAAAGCCCTGGTGAAGGCACCCATCAAGTTCTGGATCGAGACGGTCTACAACAACGGCATCGTCAAGGTGTGGAACAAGACCGCAGGGAAGATCCCCGGCGTCCCCGACCTCAAGACCATGTCCCTGCCCAAGGGCTTTGCCCGAGGCGGTGTGCTGCCCGGGTACAGCACCTGGCGCCAAGGCGACGACCAACTCGTCCCGATGCGCCGCGGCGAAGGCGTCTACGTGTCGGAAGCGATGAAGGACCCGTATGAGCGGGCCCGCCTCCACGCCGTCAACCGGGCCGCCATGCAGGGACGCTCCCTGCGCCAGTTCCGTGGCTTTGCCGAGGGCGGCATCCTCGGTGGAATCTCCGACGCCGTCGGCTCCGCACTCTCCAAGGGGGCCGACGTCGTCCGCGGCGGCCTAGCTGACCTTGCCGAGTCCGCGTTCAAGCCGATCAAGACCGGCATCACGAAGGTGCTCGGCAGCGACAAGAACACCTACGGCGGCATGATCGGCCAAGCCCCCATCGGGTTCATCGACAAAGCCATCGACTACATCCGAGGCAAGGACATCCCCCCGGAGGGCACCGGGCAGTGGATGAAGCCCGTCAACGTCGCCTACGGCACCCCGTTCGGCAAGGCCGGGCTGATGTGGTCGTCCGGCCGGCACACCGGCCTCGACTTCCCCGCCAAGACCGGCACACCGGTGCACGCCGTCGACAACGGCGAGGTTGCCTCCGTCACCTCCGGCGGCCCCTACGGCAAGCACGTCACCATCGCGCACGGCGGCGGTCTGTCCTCCCTCTACGCCCACATGTCCGCGATGGTCGCCAAGGCCGGGCACAGCATCAAGCGCGGCGCCCGCATCGGCTCCGTCGGTGCGACCGGCAACGTCACTGGCCCCCACCTCCACCTCGAAGCCCGCATCGACGGCAAGGCCGTCGACCCGATGCGCTACCTCGAAGGCGGCACCGGGGGCGACTCCGGTACGGGTGTTGAGCGATACCGAGGCGTGGTCACGCAGGCACTCGGTCAGGTCGGGCAGTCCCTGGCCCTCGTCAACACCACGCTGCGGCGGATGAATCAGGAGTCCGGTGGCAACCCGCGCGCGGTAAACCGCACCGACATCAACTGGATCAACGGCACGCCGTCGGTGGGGTTGATGCAGGTCATCGAGCCCACGTTCAACGCCTACGCCGGGAAGTACAAGAAGACCGGCCCCAAGCTGTACGGCGTCAGCATCGACCCGATGGCGAACATCTACGCCTCCATGCGGTACGCCCTTGCCAGGTACGGATCCCTGTCCGCCGCGTACAGCCGCATCGGCGGGTACGCCCAGGGCGGCATCGTCGGCGGAGGCGCCCAGATCTACACCGGGCTGCCCCGCAGCGCCGGGTACGCAACCGGAGGCGTGGTCCGTGTCGGCGGGAAGACCATCGACACCGGGCCGCTCCGGGCCGCCGTCGGCGGGGACTTCCTCAAGCAACTCACCGGCACAGCCTCATCGATCGACGCCGCGATGACGAAGGTCGCCGCCGCGTTGAAGAACGCGTTCAAGAACGTCAAGACCACCCTCGACGACAAGCTCATCAAAGCAGTCACCGCACAGAACAAGGCACTCCAGAAGCTGGCCACCGACCGCGACAAAATCCGGGCCAAGATCGCCGAAGCGACCGCGTTCGCCGCCGACACCACAAAGAGCGGGAACACCTTCGCCGCCCTCACCAGCCTCCCCAACAGCGGACAGCCGTTCGGCGCAACCGGCATCACCGACGGGCTCAAGGTCCGCCTCGGGCAACTCCAGGCGTTCTCCAAGAACATCGCCGCCCTGTCCAAGCGCGGCCTGTCCAAGGACCTCATCGGCCAGATCATCGCCGCCGGCCCCGACCAGGGCGCACCGTATGCGGCAGCGCTGGTGGCCGCAACCGATGCCCAGCTCAAGGACATCAACGCCACACAGGCGGCGATCGGGAAGGCGTCCACCTCCTACGGGCAGGCCGCCGCGGACGCCATGTATGACGCCGGCGCCATGTCGGGGAAGGGGTACCTGGCCGGACTAAAGGCGCAGGAGACGTCGATCGTGAAGGCGATGACGGACCTGGCCAAGAAGGTCCAGAAGGCCATCAAGGTCGAACTGAAAATCAAGTCGCCGTCCCAGGTCCTCGACGCCCTCGGCCGGTTCACCGGCATGGGCTACGCCCAAGGCATCCGCAACACCATCCCGCAGGCAGCCGAAGCCGCGGCGTCCATGGCCCGTGTCGTCCGTTCCACCACGGCCGCCACCATGGCCCGCACCGAAACGCGAACCGTCAACAACACCAGCGGCGACCGGGTCCTCAACTACAACGCCCTCGTCCGCGAAACCGCGTCCCGCCGCAGCATCCTCGACGCCCTGGACGCCGAGGAAATGCTCCACCGACCCGTGATGAGCGGAGCCTGACATGCCCATCCTTGTCGCACCCGCCACCATCCCCGGCGAGCCGCAGCCGCCATGGGAGTGGCCCCAGCGCCTCATCCAGATGCCTACGGTGTCGTTCACCGATCCCAGCGGCCGGGTCACGACACTCACGGACTGGGAACGGGGCTGGGTGGTCCAGCCTGGCGCCAAGGGGTTGGACATGCCCGGGTACGCCATGGCACAGGACGAGTCACCCGGCATCGACGGCTACGAAGTGCGGCAGGTCCGAGCCCAAGGGAAAATGATCACCATTCCGATTGCTTTCTGGGCACAGGACTCACGCGCCGCCTACCTGGCCCGCCGCCGCGCACTCATCCGCTCCCTCAACCCGAAACGCGGCACTGGGACGCTCACCCTCACCCAGCCCGACGGGGCAGCGCGCAGCATCGGCGTCCTGTACAGCGACGGCCTGGAAGGCGACGAGTCCCTCGACGCGGCCGGGGCCCGCTGGTGCATCGCCGCCCTCGTGTTTGCCGCACCGTCCCCGTACTGGCTCGGGGCGGAAGTCACCACCAGCTGGGCTGCCGCACTCGGCGGCGACTTCTACCCCTTCCTGCCCCTCGCCGTCGGCGACTCCCAGGTCCTCGGGTCCGTCACCGTCGACAACGACGGAGACGACGACGCCCACCCCGTCTGGACAATCACCGGCCCCGCCACCTCCATCACCCTGACGAACGTCACGACCGGCCACACCCTCGCCCTGACCCGCACCATCACCGGCACGGACGAGATCGTCATCGACACCCGGGAACGACGCCAGACCGCGCTCCTGAACGGCGTCACCAACCTGTGGCCCAACCTGTCCGACGCCTCAACCCTGTGGCCGCTAGAACCCGACACCAACGAGCTGACACTGACCGTCGCCGGATCCACATCCGCCACCCGGGTCCGCATGACCTACCAGCCCCGCTACCTCGCCGCCTGAGAGGAGGACCCCATGAACGACACCACCCTCCGCGTCTACGTCCGCGACGCCGCACTGCAACGCATCGGACAGGTCGACGACTACACCAGCCTGATGTGCGTGCCCCGCTACAACGCCATCGGCGCCTACACCATGGAGATCTCCGCCGACTCGGCCAAGGCGGCATTGCTCGTCGAGGGCAACGGGCTCATCATCCGGACCGCAGCCGGTGACCTCGTCGACTCCGGGCCGATCCGCACCGTCGACTGGGCTCGCAGCGAAAGCGACGCCGGAGCCGGCCGCCTCACCGTGTCCGGGGTCAGCGACACCGCGCTCCTCGCCCAGTACACGTGCTGGCCGAACCCTGCCGCCGCGATCGGGTCGCAAGCCGACACCGTGTACAAGATCAGCGCGACGAAGGCGGAGACCGCCATGCGCGCCCTCGTCACCCTGAACGCCGGGCCCGGCGCCCTCACCTCCCGGAAGAACCCACTCCTGACCCTGGCAACGGACGGTGCCCGCGGCCCCGTCATCACCCGGCAGATCAACCAGTTCGACAGCCTCCTCACCGTTCTCACCGACATCGCCGACGCAGCCGGGCTCGGGGTTCGCGTGGTCCAGGTCGGGGCCGGGCTGCAGTTCCAGGTGTTCCAGCCCACCGACCGCTCCGGCACCGCCCGCTTCAGCTTTGGCCTGGGCAACCTCACCGACGCGAACTACACCACCACACCCCCGACCTGCACCCGCGCCATCGTCGTCGCCGGCGGCCAGTCAACCCCCCGGGTCTGCAAAACCTACGACCGCACCGACCCCCTGTACCCGAACCTGGTCATCGAGCAGTTCGTCGACCAAACATCAGTCGACACCGCGTCCGTCGACCTGGCCGCACAGATGGACCAGGCCGCCGAGGAGGCCCTCACGTCGGGGGCAGGGAAGGGCTCCTTGTCGATCTCCCCGATCGATATTCCGCTGCTCCGCTATGGGCGCGACTACGCGGTTGGCGACACCGTGGCCGCACAGGTCCGGTCCACCTGGACCACCGATGTGGTCCGCGAGGTGACCCTCACCTGCACCGCCTCCGAGGGCACCACCGTCAAAGCGGCGGTCGGGTCGGACAACGGGGACGGTGCCGTCGCACGCATCTACCAGTACATCGCCCAGGTCAAGAAGGACGTCGGGCGCCTCAAGACAAGGAAGGCCGCCTGATGGCTGAGTTCTCGGCGCCGTTCGACGGCAGCCCCATCGCCACCCAGTCCCAGTGGTCCCGCATGGCGCGGCGCTGGGGCATCGACGGTGTCCACGCCGACGACCCCGCGTCCGCCTCCCTGAAAGTCACCGGGGACGGGTCCGGCAACGTGTCCCTCTCCGTGGGGGAGGCGTTCGTGAACGGCTTCTACTACAAGAACGACGCCGCCAGAAACGTCCCTGTCGTGGCAAACGCAGGCTCGGCGGCCCGCATCGACATGGTCGTCCTCCGGGCCAGCATGAGCGCCAAAACGGTCACCGTGCAGTACGTGACGGGCGGAACCAGCGCCCCCACCCTGGCCGCCGACGAGGCCGGCGTGTACGAAATCCCGCTCGCCCAGTGCACTGTCGCCGCCGGGTCCTCCGTCGTCACCGCCGCCAACGTCGCAGACCGGCGCTGGTTCACCGACCGCGGCTCCGTCGCCAGCATCCCCGGGGCACGGCGCCCCAGCGTGCGCGGCCAACTCCTCGTCGAGGGCGGCAGCCTATATGTGGGCGACGGGGCCGGATGGCAGTGGCTGGCAACGGCCGGCGTCCAGGACGCCACGTACACCCCAGTGTGGTCGGCCGGGGCCACCACCATCAACTGGGGATCCAACTCGCAGAACATCGGCCGCTACCAGGCCGTCGGCCGACGGGTCGACCTGACGATCCAGCTCATCCCTACCGGAAACCCGCCCGCTTACAGCGACCCGATCTCGGTCAGTCTCCCCCCTGGCCTGCCCTGCACCTCCGTACACCGGTCGATCTTCACCTGGAACTTCAACAGCTCTAACGGCGACGGCGGCATGCAGGGCGTCGCGACGACACACCCCAGCGACTCCACCCTCCGCATCGCCCGCTTCCGCTACCCCACGTCCTCCGGAAACGCCTCCACCGCCCTCCCGGACAGCAAGGACGTCCTGACGAACTCCCCGATCAACATCCGAACCGACGACGTCCTCACCATCAACGGCTCCTACTGGCTCGCGTAGCCACCCGGAAGGAACAACCATGAGACACCTCTTCGGGGGCTCCACCAGCGACTACGCCATGGAACGGGTCGGAAACCAGCTCCTGCTCCGCCCCGGCATTGTTGCCACCGTCTGGGATGCCCTCACCGGCGGCACCCAGCTCGAAGACCTCACCGACACCAGCGGCGCACCCACCACCAGTGTTGTGGCAGCGGCGGACGGCGCCGTGTCTTTCTACGGGCCGGAGGATGTCACCTCCTGCTTCATCGACCTCGGGTACGGGCGCCGCTACTCCCTGATTGCCGCAGACATTGCGCAGACGGTGGCGTCCCGAGTGGCTGGTGTGGCTGCTGCGGCGGCCGACGACGCGACGACGAAGGCGGCTACTGCCCAGGCCGCTGCCACTGCCGCTGCCGCAACGAGCGCTGCTGCCCTGTACCTGCCGAGCGCGATCACCACCGTCGACGCGTACTTCGCCACAGCGACATCCCTGGCCCCCAGGTTCTTTGCGCACCGCGGCGGGGGCATGGTCCGGCCCGAGCACACCATGGTCGGCTACCGGGCGTCGGCAGCCATGGGATTCCCCTTGGAGGTCAGCGTCAACGTCGACGCCAGCGGCGAGCTGTGGTGCATCCACGACACCACCATGGACCGCACCACAAACCGTACCGGGAACGTCAACACGTTCACGACCGAGGAGATCGGGCAGCAGGCCATCACCAACCGGGACATGCTCGGACCGGGCTGGGCACCGCAGCCGATGGTCCCGCTCCGCCAGGTTTTGGATGAATTCCTGGGCAAGATCGTCATCTTCTTGGAGGCCAAGGGCAACGACGCCGTCGTCCCTCTGCAGCAACTGCTCGACACCCACTACCCGCACGCCCCCCGGTCCGTCGTCTGGAAGGCGCACATCGGCACGGCCAGCCTGCCGTGGGCGAAGAGCCGCAACTACCGCACCTGGGTGTACCTCGACTCCGGCACCACTGACGCCACCATGGACGGCAAGGACAGCCTCGTCGACTACTGGGGCGTCCAGACCACGTTCACCGACCTCCGAGTGCAGCAGGTCGTCGCCCGGGGCAAGCCCACTTTCGCCTGGCCCGTCTACCGCCGCTCCCAGGTCGCCCGCCTCACCGGCCTCGGCGTCGTCGGCATCATGGCGTCCGACCCTCGCTACGTGTCCACTGCCACACCCCAGCGCACTGCATCCCGCTGGGACCTCCAGGTCAAGGAATCGGGAGGGACGCCCACGATCGACTACGACAACACCTACGCCCTGGTGTTCGCACCCTCGCCCGATGTCGGCTGGGTCAGTGTTGCCGCCGTTCCCAACCAGTCCTACGGTCTCGGTACGTACTCGCCGATCCAGGGCGGGGCCGGCGGCTACCGGATCTCGTTCGACATGAAGTTCAAGACGCTGCCCGCGAGCACGCTGCACGGCGGGGTGTACTTCGGGAAGCAGTCGGATGACGCCTACCGGTTCGGGACCGCCAACGCCACCGGCGGCTACCACCTGGTGATGCGCGCCAACGGGCAGTTGCAGCTGAACAAGCACACCGCCGGCTCGACCACTGGTACCCAGATCGGGTCGACGATTGCGACCACGGCGCCCGTCGCCGACACGGCCATGAGTTTCCAAATCGATGTCACCGCGACCACGGTGGAGGTGAGGCGCACGGACAGCACCGGGTGGACGACGGGACCGATTGCCGATACGTCCTACCGCGGGGGCTACTTCGGCCTGTCGAACGGCTCCGTGACCGATGTGGCGACCCGCCCCTACTGGCGGAACCTCGCCGTCACCCAGCTCTGATGCCGGCGCTGGTATCGGGCGCAGGTGCGCCCGGCGCCGTGTCGGCGCTTGCAACCGCAGCGCCGGGCTGGGTGGTTGAGGTGTCTGCCCCGCCCGGCACCGACACGGCCGGTGCACCACCGGGCGGTGCGGTGATCGGGTGGGTGCTCGTCGCGGACATGGCAGCGACAGGCGGGGCCCGGGTAGAGCCCGTGTTCCTGGCGGCCGGGCGGGCGTGGACCCCGGACCAGTACCGGGCCGCCTACGGGCAGGCGCTCAGCGTCGACGTCGGGCGCGGATAGCGGAGGCCCGCGCCAGCTGTTCGGTGGCGCGGGCCTTCACCGCTGACACTGCGGCACTTGCCGCCGACGCGCTGGCCCGTGTCAGGGTGACCGCGGCCTTGCACCAGGAGAGCCCGGCCAGCCGTGCGGCGGCCACGGGCCGACGGGCTGCCTCGACCCGCGACCAGCGAACCCTCACACCGTCCCCGAGGTCTCGCACAGCTCGTGCACCGGGGCTGCTGTCACCGCAAGCTGCGCCATGGGGTCGGCCGGCTCAGGCATCGGGGGCCTCCTCAGAACTGGCCTTGCGCCCACCCAGTGGTACCTGCTGAAGGTCGCGAGCGCGCGCGAGGTTGGCTTCCGTGACTCCAAACGGTCGGAACCGGTCGCACGCTGCGCACTGCCCGTAGCTGTTGCCGTCCAGCACGGGCGATTCACAGACACAGGTGGAATGCGCGCTCGACCGACGAACAGTCCCGGTGGAAGAGCCCCTTTTCGCCCTGCCATCAGCGGGACGCGGCCCGTCCCACGAATGGGAGACGTTGACCCAGTCGCCCTTGACGGAACGGCCACCGCACCAGGTGCAGCGAGTAAGGAGACGGCGTCGCCACCTCTGGAGCGGATGGACCTGCAGCCGCCAGTGGTAGACGTGGAAGCGCCACGAGCGGCCCGGGTAGATCGACCAGGTCGTGGAGTCGTAGCCGGATGGGTCTCGATGCCACACGGTGACCAGCGGCGGGAAGTAGAGACCGTGCCCGGCGAGCCCCCAGAAGGCGCCGTTGATCTGCCAGCGTGTTCCGTTGCGGGCTGCTTGTTCGGTTCTCCAAGGTTCGCCCTTGGGCCATGGTCGGCGGATCTCGAAGGCGACGGTGAGCGGGTCATGCATGCGCGCTCCTTGGCAAGGGTGTTGGCAAGGGTGGCGGCGGGCTCGCCCCTTGCCAGAAGGAGCCCGCCACCGGGGGCCGTGACGCGGTGAAGCAACGACCCGAGGACAGAGTAACCCTCAACCTTGGAATCGTAGGCATAATCGAACTTGGAGCCTATGATTCAAAGGTCAACGGTCGATGCGGGCTCCTCCCGCCATCCCGCAGGAGACACAATGGCCACACCGCTAACCGCAGGAACCTTCCTCGACGCACTCCGCAGCGAAGGAGTCGACATCGTCGAGGTCGACTCCTGGCGCACCCACAACCGCGACCACAAGGGCCCCTGGGGGCCCGTCAACGGCGTGATGATCCACCACACCGTCACCAAGGGCACCGCTAACACCGTCAAGATCGTGCGCGACGGCTACTCCGGACTCCCCGGACCGCTCTGTCACGGCATGATCGCCAAGGACGGTCGGGTACACCTCGTCGGCTACGGGCGCGCGAACCACGCCGGACTCGGCGACCCTGACGTCCTGGCCGCAGTCATCGCTGAACGGTCCGTGCCCACGGACAACGAGGCCACGGTCGACGGCAACCGGCACTTCTACGGGTTCGAGTGCGAGAACCTCGGCAACGGCAGCGACCCCTGGACGGAGGCCCAGCTGCTCGCCATCGAGAAGGTGGCCGCCGCCCTCTGCCGTGCCCACGGCTGGTCCGCGAAGTCCGTCATCCGCCACCTCGACTGGCAGCCCGGCAAAGTCGACCCCCGCGGCATCGACTGGCCCGCCATGCAGGCACGCATCGAGAAGCGCCTCGGCGTGAAGACCCCGGAGAAGCCCGCCACGACGCCGCCGAAGCAGCCCGTCGTCGACCTGTCCCAGCTCGTCGCCGCAGCCAGGGCCAACCCAAAGGCGGCCGGCACACCGGTCACCTACGCCGGGGTCAAGGTCGTCGAGGCCGCGCTCGTCAACGCCGGCCTGCTCTCCAAGAAGTTCAGCGACGGGCACTACGGCACGACCACCGTCACCGCCTACGCCGCATGGCAGCGCTCCAAGGCGGGCGGCGCCTACCGCGGCACCGATGCCGACGGAATCCCCGGCAAGGCCAGCCTCACCGCACTGGGCAAAGCCCACGGCTTCACCGTCACCAACTGACCACACGAGAAACGGACCACCATGAAGATCTTCGGCAGAGAGCCCGTCACCATCCTCGGCGCCATCGCCGTACTCCTGAAGCTCCTCGCCGGCTACGGCGTCGAGGTCAGCGAGACGCAGCAGACCCTCATCAACACGTTCCTCGCTTGCGCCGTCGCCGTCGCGTCCGCGGTCGTCCTGAAGACCGGCGCCGTGTATGCCGCCCTGCTCCAGCTGGCGTCTGCCGGCCTCGCCCTGTTCGTCGGCTTCGGCCTCGACATGACGGCCACACAGCAGGCCGGGTGGATGGCACTCGTCTCCGCGGCCCTCGTCGTCATCGAACGCCCCGCCGTCCAAGCGCCCCTACCGTCCACGCCCATCGAGCAGTCCAGCCCCATCAGGACCGTCTGAGCCGGCCAACCACGTAGCGGAGGCTCCGGTGAACGAAATATTCGGCGTCGCCCCAACCGACGCCGGGGCCGTCGCGCTCCTCACCCTCGTCATCCTGTTCATCCTGACCGGGCGCCTCATCCCCCGGAAAACCCACGAGGACGCTCTGACCGACCGCGACAACTGGCGGGCCGCGTTCCTTGAGTCCGAGGCGCTCCGCAAAGTCGAGCACGACCAGACAGGCGAGCTGCTTGAGATGGCCCGCCTCGGAGGGCACATCCTTGCCGCCCTTCCCGCGCCCCCACGCACGGCAAGGGAGGAGGTGAGCCCGGGTGATCGCATGGATCAAACGCCATCTGGCAGGCCCTGAGCGGCCCGACCTGCGCGCCTCCGAGGCAGCCCTTGAACGCACCCGCACGGACCGCGAAGCGACTGAGGCCAGGCAGTCCAGTGTGGACGCTGCAGTTGCCCCCATTCGGCGGGCACGGATAGAGAACCATCTTCGCGAGCGCATTGAGGCGGCGTTCGCGGAACGCCGAGGAGTGCGACCATGAACGAGTTGGGCACGGACCAGTTGATCAACGTGACTATGTCGGCGCTCGCGTGCCTGGCCTGCGCCATCTTCGCAACCGTCTACCACGCCAAGGCCCCGTGGTGGAAATCTGCCACCGGCTGGAACCTGATGGGCTTCGCCGGCGCGGTCGGCCTTCTCTGCCTCTACACCGTGCTGATCACCATCTGGCCCGACGGCTGTGCTGCCGCAGCCCTGCGAGGCATCCGTACAGCCGTGCTCGTCGCCATCACGGTCCTCATGGCCCAACGTACCCGTATGGTGATCCGGGCCCAGCGACACACGGCGGCAGGCCGGTGACCAACGGACCACAACCCCCACGGAGCGGCCGCCACCACCCATGGGCCTTAAGACGTCGTCTTGATTGGCTGAGACGAGACGGGAGTGCGGAGGATGAACCCGTGTGCTTCCTTACTTCTCGGCCGGATTGTGTCGGCAGCACCGGGTAGACGATCATGAGCCAATGGACATGGACAT
>NZ_JBSFHN010000038.1:0-81454 GCF_053597115.1 Streptomyces sp. NPDC001515 | reverse complement strand
GGCCCCCCCCCCCCCCCGCTTTCTTGGGGGCCCCGCTCCCTACAACCGGGGGCGCCCCCCCCGCCCCCCCCCGGCCGGCCGGGGGGGGGGGGGGGGGGGGGGGCGCCCCCCCCCCCCCCACGGCGTCGGCCGGGCGACCGGTCCGAATGCCGCCGCCACACATGTGGATCACCGCCGTCGGACGGGTAGGGTCCGTGGCATACGGTGCTTCAACTGCAATTCGGCCGTAGGCAAGTTGGCAGACGCTCCTGACACCTTGCGCGGGGCCATCGCTTACCTGGAGGGAAACGCGTGGAAGCCAACACTCGTAGCACCGGGCGTCTACCGGCAGCCTTCCTGACGCCCGGATCGTCCTCCTTCATGGACTTCCTGTCCGCGCAGTCGCCCGAGCTGCTTCCGGGCAACCGGCAGCTCCCGGTCACCAGCGGGGTCGTCGAGGCGCCGCACGGCACGACGATCGTCGCGGCGGCCTTCCCCGGCGGCGTCGTCCTGGCCGGTGACCGGCGGGCGACCATGGGGAACATGATCGCGCAGCGCGACATCGAGAAGGTCTTCCCGGCCGACGAGTACTCGGCGGTGGGCATCGCCGGTACGGCGGGTCTGGCCGTGGAGATGGTCAAGCTCTTCCAGCTGGAGCTGGAGCATTTCGAGAAGGTCGAGGGCGCCCAGCTCTCCCTGGAGGGCAAGGCCAACCGGCTCTCCACCATGATCCGCAGCAATCTCGCGATGGCCATGCAGGGGCTGGCCGTCGTGCCGCTCTTCGCCGGCTACGACGTGGACCGCGAGCGGGGCCGGATCTTCAGCTACGACGTCACCGGCGGGCGTTCCGAGGAGCACGTCGGCTACGCGTCCACCGGTTCCGGCTCGATCTTCGCCCGGGGCTCGATGAAGAAGCTCTACCGCGACGATCTGACCGAGGCGGAGGCGCTGACGCTGGTCGTGCAGGCGCTGTACGACGCGGCCGACGACGACTCCGCGACCGGTGGTCCGGACGTCGCCCGCCGGATCTACCCGATCGTCACCGTCATCACCGAGGAGGGTTTCCGCAGGCTGCCCGAGGCGGAATCCTCGGAGATCGCCCGCTCGATCCTGGAACGCCGGCTGGAACACCCCGACGGCCCCCGCGCCGCGCTGCTCTGACGCCCCGTTCCCTGGCTTCTTCGATGCTCCTGCCACTGACAGAAAGGGACGGATAGCCGGTGTCGACGCCGTTCTATGTCTCACCCCAGCAGGCCATGGCCGACCGGGCGGAATACGCCCGGAAGGGCATCGCCCGTGGTCGCAGCCTGGTTGTGCTGCAGTACGCCGACGGCATTGTGTTCGTCGGCGAGAACCCGTCCCGTGCGCTGCACAAGTTCAGCGAGATCTACGACCGGATCGGTTTCGCCGCCGCCGGAAAGTACAACGAGTACGAGAATCTCCGCATCGGCGGTGTGCGCTACGCCGATCTGCGCGGATACACCTACGACCGCGACGACGTGACGGCGCGTGGACTGGCGAACGTCTACGCACAAACGCTCGGCACGATTTTCTCCAGTGCGGCCGAGAAGCCGTACGAGGTGGAGCTGGTGGTCGCCGAGGTGGGCGCGCAGCCGGAGGGCGACCAGATCTACCGGCTGCCGCACGACGGCTCCATCGTGGACGAGCACGGCTCGGTCGCGGTCGGCGGGAACGCCGAGCAGATCAGCACCTTCCTGGACCAGCGGCACCGTGACGGCATGTCGCTCGCCGAGGCGCTGAAGCTCGCGGTGCAGGCGCTCTCCCGCGATCCCAACGGCAGCGAGCGGGAGATCCCCGCGGAGCGGCTCGAAGTCGCGGTCCTGGACCGCACGCGGCCGCAGCAGCGCAAGTTCAAGCGGATCGTCGGCCGGCAGCTGGCCCGGCTGCTGGAGGCCGACGGCGCGGGCTCCACGCCCACGGACGCGCCGTCGGACGACGAGGACGGCGAAGGCGCCGACACCTCGGCGGCCACGGCGGAGACCGGCGGTACGGACAAGAAGAAGGCCGCTCCCGACGCCGATGGGTCGACCGACTCGGGCGGCGACGTGGAGTAGCCGCCCCGCACCGGCTCGTGATGCCCCGGTCCGCCGTCCCGGCGGGCCGGGGCACCGTCATGCGGGGGGCCGGCCGGGTGGCGGCCCGCTGGAGCCCCGGACGACCAGCCGCACGGGCAGGCCGCCGGGCTCGGCCGGACGCCCGTCCAGCACGTCGAGCAGGGCGCGCATCCCGCGTTCCCCGACCTCCTCGGCGGGCAGCCGCACGGTGGTGAGCTCCGGTTCCACCGCCGTGGCCAGCGCCAGATCGTCGAAACCGGTGACGGACAGGTCGTGGGGCACCCGCAGCCCCAGCCGGCGGGCAGCCTTGCAGGCTCCCGCGGCCAGGATGTCGTCGTCGCAGACCAGCGCGGTGGGGCGCGGCCCCGGGCCCGCCAGGGCCTCTTCGGCGGCCCGCCGGCCGGCCCGGACGTCCAGCGCGGCGGGGACGGTGACGACCTCGGTGCCGGGGACCGCGCGCGCCGCCTCGTGCAGGGCGCGGGCCCGCACGGCGAAGGTCCAGGAGTCGACCGCCGAGGCGAGGTGGACGAAGCGGCGGTGGCCGAGCCCGAGGAGATGGCCCATCACCTGCCGCATGCCGTCCGCGATGTCCAGGTTGACCCGGGCGGCGGGTCCGGGCGCGGCCGGATCGCTGTCGAGCATGACGAGGGGGAGCCCGGCCCCGCGCAGGGCACCGAGCGCGTCGGCCGCCATGGAGGAGGCGATCACGCCGTCCAGGGCCGCGCGGGCCGAGGCGAAGGGGTCCCGGGCCGGGCCGACGCCGTCCGGCGAGGGGTAGAGGACCACGCCGAACTCGTGGGCGGCGGCCACCGCGGCGGCGCCCGTGTAGACCCGGGCGAAGAACTCGTTGGTCAGGGCGGGGACGACGAGCAGCGCGGTGCGGGTGCGGCCCAGGCGCAGACTGCGGGCGGCGAGATTGGGCCGGTAGCCCAGCCCGCGGGCGGCGTCGCGCACCCGGCCGGCGGTGGCCTCGGAGACCCGGCCGCGCCATTTGTCGCCGAGGACCAGGGAGACGGTCGCCTGGGAGACACCGGCGGCCCGTGCTACGTCGCGGCTGGTGGGGCGGGGCGGGCCGGGCGGTGCTGGGGTGGTCACGCGGGCCTCCGGGCCGCTCGGGCAGGCGCGCTGAGGTGGACCTGCGGACTGGCCTCATGGTACGTATGAACCCGGAAGTTATACGTAAAACTTCGGGTGCTCCGACCGGCGCTCCCAGGAGGAGGGGCGGGTCATGGCCGCGGGATATCTGGACATCCTCCGGGCGCGGCACGCCGTCCGGCTGCTGACGGGCACCCTGGTGGGCCGGCTGCCGAACGGCACCGCCCACATCGCCATCGTGCTGTTCACCCGCGCCGAAGGCGGCAGCTACACCCTCGCCGGGGCACTCGCCGCCGTCTACGGCCTGGCCACGGCGGTCGGTCAGCCCCTGCTCGGCCGCGCGGTCGACCTGTACGGGCAGCCGCGGATCCAGCTCCCGGCCGCCGTCGTCTCCGCGCTCGGCATGGCCCTGCTCGCCGCGGCCGGGCTCGGGACGCTGCCGCTCGCGTACGCGGCCGTGATCGTGGCCGGCCTCTTCACCCCGCCCCTGGAGGGCGGGCTCCGGGCCCTGTGGCCCAGCGTGCTGGGCGGCGAGGAGCAGCGGGTGCACCGCGCCTACGCCATGGACGCGGTGGCCCAGGAGATCATGTTCACCGTCGGACCGCTGCTGGTGACCCTGCTGGTCTCTCTCTGGTCCCCGGCCGCCGCCCTGCTCGTCATCAACGCGATCGGCGTCCTCGGCGCGCTCTCCGTCGTCGTCTCCCGGCCCTCCCGGGAGTGGAGCTCCGCCCCGCGCGAGGCGCACTGGCTGGGCGCCCTGCGCTCGCGCGGCCTGCTGGCCCTGCTGGGCTCGTTCTTCTTCGTCGGGCTCGCGCTCGGCTCGATCACCGTCGCGGGCGTGGCCTACGCCGACGACCACGGCCGCGAGTCCGTCTACGGCTGGCTGATGGCGGCGCTGGGGCTGGGCGCGCTGATCGGCGGGGCCGTGTACGGGGCGCGGCAGTGGTCCGGGGCGCCCGAGCGCCGGCTGCGGGTGATCGTGGCGCTGCTGGCCCTGGGCTATCTGCCCCTGACGCTGACCCCGGGGCCGGTCGCGATGACGGTGCTGGCCGCGGTCTCCGGGGTGTTCCTCGCCCCGGCCGTCGCCTGCTCCTTCATCGTGGTGGACCGGCACGCCCCGCGCGGCACGGTGACGGAGGCGTTCTCCTGGCTCGTGACGACCTTCGGGGTGGGCGCGGCGGCCGGTACGGCGGTGGCGGGCCCGGCCGTGGAGCTGGGCGGCACCTCGTGGAGCTTCGCCGTCGCGGGCGCCGGGGGAGTGGCCGCGCTGCTCGTCCTGTTGAGCACCGGAAAGGTCCTCGCAGCTCCCGGGCGTACCGCCGTCGCGGTGCGAGGATCGGAAAATGATCGAAACGGAGCCGTCGAACCCGGTTTCAGCTCGGGCCATCAGGCGTAATGTTCAGTCATGGACCGCCGCATTTTCGGGCTGGAGAACGAGTACGGCGTCACGTGCACGTTCAGGGGACAGCGCCGACTGTCCCCTGATGAAGTGGCGCGCTACCTCTTCCGCCGTGTTGTGTCATGGGGCCGCAGCAGCAATGTCTTTCTGCGGAACGGCGCCCGCCTCTACCTCGACGTGGGATCGCATCCGGAATATGCAACCCCCGAATGCGACAACCTGACCGAACTGGTCACCCACGACAAGGCCGGTGAGCGCATTCTCGAAGGCCTGCTCGTCGACGCCGAGCGCCGCCTGCACGAGGAGGGAATCGCGGGCGACGTCTATCTCTTCAAGAACAACACCGACTCCGCGGGAAACTCCTACGGATGCCATGAGAACTACCTCGTGGCCCGGCACGGGGAATTCTCCCGGCTCGCGGACATCCTCATTCCCTTCCTCGTCACCCGGCAGCTGATCTGCGGCGCCGGCAAGGTGCTCCAGACCCCCCGGGGCGCGGTGTACTGCGTCAGCCAGCGTGCCGAGCACATCTGGGAGGGCGTCAGCTCCGCGACCACGCGTTCGCGTCCGATCATCAACACCCGCGACGAACCGCACGCGGACGCGGAGCGCTACCGCCGCCTCCACGTCATCGTCGGCGACTCCAACATGTCCGAGACGACGATGCTCCTCAAGGTCGGGGCCACCGACCTCGTGCTCCGCATGATCGAAGCGGGCACGGTGATGCGCGATCTGACGCTGGAGAACCCGATCCGGGCGATCCGCGAGGTCAGCCACGACATCACGGGGCAGCGCAAGGTCCGCCTCGCCAGCGGCCGCGAGGCCTCCGCCATAGAGGTGCAGCGGGAGTACTACGAGAAGGCCGTGGACTTCGTGGACCGCCGCGGCATCCGCACCGGCAACGTCGAGCGCGTCCTCGAACTGTGGGGCCGCACGCTCGACGCGATCGAGGCCCAGGACCTCGACCGGCTCGACACCGAGATCGACTGGGTCATGAAGTACAAGCTCATCGAGCGGTACCGGGCCAAGCACAACATGACGATGTCGAACCCGCGGGTCGCCCAGATAGACCTCGCCTACCACGACATCCACCGCCGGCGCGGCCTCTACTACCTCCTGGAGCGCAAGGGGCAGGCGGCCCGCGTCTGCAACGACCTGAAGATCTTCGAGGGCAAGTCCGTGCCCCCGCAGACCACCAGGGCGCGCCTGCGCGGCGACTTCATCCGGCGGGCCCAGGAACAGCGCCGGGACTTCACCGTCGACTGGGTCCACCTCAAGCTCAACGACCAGGCGCAGCGCACCGTGCTGTGCAAGGACCCGTTCCGGTCGGTCGACGACAGGGTGGAGAAGCTGATCGCGGGTATGTGAGGCGGCACGGGCCACCCCGGCCCACGCGCGACGCGGGCCCCGTACGTTCCTCGTACGGGGCCCTGCGCACGGCCTAGAGTGTCGGGGACCCCCTAATGTGTCGTCTGAGATCTGAGGAACCAGTGCGCCGACTTGCCGGCCTTCTCGTCGTCCCCCTGCTGCTGGTATCAGCGGCCTGCGGCAGCGACGACAAGGGCTCCGACTCCGCTTCCGCCTCCGCGTCCGCCCCCAGCAAGGGCGGCTTCCCCCCCATCACCGCGGGCGCGAAGTTCGGTGAGAAGCCCACCCTGGCCAAGGGCACGGGCACCCCGCCCAAGGAGCTGAAGACCAAGGTCATCAGCGAAGGGGACGGCGCGACGCTCAAGAACGGCGACGCGATCCAGGTCAACTACCTGGGACAGTCCTGGGACTCCGACAAGCCGTTCGACAACAGCTTCGACCGCAAGCAGCCGTTCGACCTGACCCTGGGCGCCGGCATGGTCATCCAGGGCTGGGACAAGGGCCTGGTCGGCCAGAAGGTCGGCAGCAGGGTCCAGCTCGTCATCCCGCCGGACCTCGGCTACGGGGCACAGGGCCAGGGCGACATCAAGCCCAACGCCACCCTCGTCTTCGTCGTCGACGTCCTGAAGGCGCAGCAGATCCCGACGTCGGCCAAGGGCACCGAGGTTCCGCAGACCGACGCCGCCCTGCCCAAGGTCGGCACCAACACCGACGGCAAGGCCCCCACCGTCAAGATCCCCACCAAGACGGACCCGCCGAAGAAGCTCGTCTCCACCTACGTCCTGGAGTCCAAGGGCGAGGTCGTCAAGGAGACCGACAGCGTCATCGTGAACTACGTGGGCCTGCTGTGGAAGGACGGGAAGACCTTCGACAGCACCTACGCGACCGGTAAGACGCAGACCTTTCCGCTGGCCCAGGTCACGCTCAAGGGCCTCAAGGACGGACTGATCGGCAAGAAGATCGGCAGCCGGGTGCTCCTCGTGATCCCGCCGGACCAGGCGTTCGGCGACAAGGAGCAGCAGAGCATCCCCAAGAACTCCACGCTGGTCTTCGCCGTGGACGTCCTCGCGAAGATGTAAGACTGTCCCGGTTGCGCAGTTCATCAGTAAAGAGGAGCGAGTCAGTGAGCATCGACAAGCCGGAGATCGACTTCCCGGAAGGCCCGGCGCCGACGGAACTGGAGATCAAGGACATCTGGGTGGGCGAGGGCGCCGAGGCCAAGGCCGGCCAGACCGTCTCCGTCCACTACGTCGGAGTCGCCTTCTCCACCGGCGAGGAGTTCGACGCCTCCTGGAACCGCGGCCGGCCGCTCGAGTTCCAGCTCGGTGCCGGCCAGGTCATCAAGGGCTGGGACCAGGGCGTGCAGGGCATGAAGGTCGGCGGGCGCCGCCGGCTGACCATCCCCGCGCACCTCGCCTACGGTGACCGCGGCGCCGGCGGCGGCGCGATCGCGCCGGGCGAGACGCTGATCTTCGTCTGCGACCTGGTCGCCGTCTGACCGGCGCCCGTACCGCTCCGAGGGCCCGTGCCGCAAGGCGCGGGCCCTCGCTTTTGCCCCGGCACGCCGGGGCGGTACGGTCGACGGTCGTAGAGCGAAACAGAAAGGGCGTCGATGGCGATTGCCAAGGCCGAGCGGCTGATGAACCTGGCACTGTGTCTGCTGGGGACCCGGCGCCCGCTCAGCAAGCGCGAGCTGCGCGGATCCATCGAGGCCTACCTCGAAGCGGCCTCCGACGACGCCTTCAACCGGATGTTCGAGCGCGACAAGGACGATCTGCGCGAGCTCGGACTGGTCATCGAGACCGTCGAGAACCTGGACGGCGACACCGGCTACCTCGCCCGCCGCGACAGCAACCGGCTGCCGCCGATCACGCTCGACGCGGAGGAGGCCGCCGCCCTGGGCCTCGCCGCCAAGGTGTGGCAGCAGGCCCGGCTCGCCGGCGCCGCCAGCGGCGCCCTGCAGAAGCTGCGCGCCGCCGGCATGCCGGAGACCGAGGACACCTACGAGGTGCACAGCGCCCTGGAGCCGCGCATCCCCGTCCACGAGGCCGCCTTCGAACCCCTGATGCTCGCCTGCCGCGACCGCCGCCCGGTCACCTTCGACTACCGCAAGGCGAACGCGGCCCGCCCCGAGCAGCGCCACGTCGAACCGTGGACGCTGGAGTGCTGGCGCGGCCACTGGTACCTGGCGGGCTGGGACCGCGACCGCGGGGCGGAGCGGGTGTTCCGGCTCTCCCGGATCAGCGGCAAGGTCCGCTCCCGGGCCGGGGCCTTCACCGCCGAGGTCCCCGACGTGGTCACCGTCCGCGAGACCGTCGAGAGCTGGGCGGGCGAGACCGCCACCCGCACCGCGCTCATCAGGCTCCGCGCCGACTCCGGCTACCCGCTGCGGGCACGGGCCATATCGGTCCGGGAACTCGGAGACGGGTGGGAGGAGTTGGAGATCCCGTACGGACACGGTCTGGACGCCTGGCTCGTCGAGTTCGGCCCCGACGTCGTCGTGACAGGCCCCGCCGACCTGCGGGCCGACGTGGTGGACCGGCTGCGCGCCGTGGCCAAGGACTGAGGGGACCGTATTCATGGCCGCGAACGCCATCGACCAGACACGCCGCATGCTCTCCCTGGTGACCTATCTGCGCGAGCGCCCCGGCGCCCACGTCCAGGACGTCGCCCGCGCCTTCGGGATCACCGAGGACGAACTGATCTCGGACCTCGACGTGCTGCCCATGTGCGGCACCAGTTTCCGCGGCGGCGACCTCCTCGACATCGACACCGACGGCGACCGGATCTGGTGGCACAACCCCGACGACGTCGCCGAGCCGCTGCGGCTCGCCGCCGACGAGGCGACGGCCCTGCTGGTCGCCGCCCGCGCCGTGGCGACCCTGCCCGGACTGCGCGAGAGCGACCGCCAGGCGCTGCTGCGCGCCACCGCCAAGCTGGAGACCGCCGCCGGCGAGGTGGGCGCCGCCAGCTCCCGGCTCTCGGTCACCTTCGAGTCCGAGGGCGGCGTCTTCGCCGACGTGGACCGGGCGATCTCGGAGCGCCGCCGGCTCTGGCTGCGCTACTACTCGCCCGCGCGCGACGAACTCACCGAGCGCGAGGTGGACCCGATCCGGCTCTTCGCCGTCGGGCACACCTATATGGAGGCGTGGTGCCGCTCCTCGGAGGACCGGCGGACCTTCCGGCTCGACCGGGTCGCCGAGATCCGGCTCCTCGACGAGCCCGCC
Source organism: Streptomyces sp. NPDC001515 (assembly GCF_053597115.1). Lineage (NCBI taxonomy): Bacteria > Bacillati > Actinomycetota > Actinomycetes > Kitasatosporales > Streptomycetaceae > Streptomyces > Streptomyces sp. NPDC001515. The sequence continues at coordinate 72,311 of NZ_JBSFHN010000038.1, read as the reverse complement.
GCGCCCCCGGAGCTGGAGCTGCGGGACCTGTCGGAGGGGCTGGTCCAGCCCGCGGCCGGGGACCCCGAGGTCGTCGTCGAGGTCGGACCCGGCGGCCGCTGGGTCGCCGAGTACTATCCGCACGACCGCGCGGAGGAGCTGCCCGACGGCGGGCTGCGGATCACCCTGCGCACCCCCGACCCGGCGTCCCTGCGCCGGCTGGCCCTGCGGCTCGGCCGGGAGGGGCGGATCGTCTCGCCGCCGGAGCTGGCCCGCAGCGCGCGGGACGCGGCCCGCGCGGCGCTCGCCGCGTACGACGAACCGGCCCGAGGGACGACCGAGGAGCGATGACTCATATGCCTGTGGTGTCGGACGTCCCGCCCGTGCCGACGGTCGTCGTTCCCGAATCGGTGCGGTTCAAGGCCGCGTGCCCGGAGTGCCGGGCCCGGTTCGAGCTGGCCGCCGCGGAGTTCCGGCTCGCGATCGGCGCCACCAGCCGGACCACGTTCTACTCCTTCACCTGCCCCGCCTGCGAGGCACCGGTCCGCAGGCCGGCGGGGGAGCGGATAGTGGAACTGCTCACCGGCGGCGGGGTGCGGACGCTCCGCCTGCACACCGGTGCCTGACGGCCCACCCGACCCCGTACACGAGACACATCGAGGCTCCGCGCATGTTCTGGCCCATGCTCGCCATCGCCCTGGGATTCCTCGGGATCGCCGTTCTGGGAGTGCTGGCCGTGAAGGTCTTCGTCGAGGCACAGCGCCTCGGCCGGCAGGTGGCCGCCACCACCGAGCGCATCAACCGGGCGGCCGAGGACCTGGAACGGGCGGCCGTCGATCTCGCCGCCGGAAGCGGCCGGAAGGGCTCCTAGCGGTGCCGTCCCGCCCGTGGACGCGGCCTCCAGTTTCCCCGTTCCGGGAGGTAGGCTGCTCGGAACGGCCCAGGCAGGGAGGTGCGGGCCGCTACGAAAGTATGCACGGGCATTGCCTCGCGTTTACTCCCGCGGGTTACGATCGCTGCCAGCGAAGGGTCGGACGGGTGTCCGGCCAAGGGCAGTGAGCCCACCTCCAGCCGCCTCAGCGAGAAGGAAGCACATCATGGGCAATCTGAAGCCTCTCGAGATCGTTCTGATCATCGCTGTCATTCTGCTGCTGTTCGGCGCCAAGAAGCTTCCCGACATGGCCCGTTCGCTCGGCAAGTCGGCCCGCATCCTGAAGAGCGAGGCCAAGGCGATGCGCAAGGACGACGAGCCCGCGGCCACCGCCACCACCGAGGCCGCCGCCGACCAGAGCGCCCAGCAGCCCGCCGCGCGGACGATCCAGGCCGCCCCCGGTGACGTCACCAGCTCCCGCCCGGTGAGCGAGCCGAAGCCCACCACCCAGAGCTGATCGCCGACGGGATCTCCCGGAAGCTGCCGCACGAGACGAGGGAAGTGGGTTGCTCAAGTCTGCCCGCAAGCAGGAGAAGGACAGCGAGGGGCGGATGCCCCTCGCTGATCACCTGCGAGAGTTGCGTAACCGACTGCTGATCTCGGTCGTGGCGGTCATCGTGATCACATCGATCACGGCCTTCTTCTACAAGGAACTGATCGACTTCCTGATCCGGCCGATCCTCGGATCGGTCGGCTGCGCGGACGGCCAGCACAAGCAGGTCAACGGGCGGCCCTGCGCGGAGATGACGGTCAACGGCCTCGTCGGCCCGTTCTCCATCGCGCTCAAGGTCTCCCTCATGGCCGGTGTGGTCTTCTCCACCCCGGTCTGGCTCTATCAGCTCTGGGCGTTCCTCGCCCCGGGCCTGCACAAGCACGAGAAGAAGTACGCGCTGAGCTTCGTGGGCGCCGGCGTGCCGCTGTTCCTCGTGGGCGCTGCCCTCGCGTACGTGCTGATGCCGCAGACCGCGGAGGTCCTGCTCGGCTTCACCCCGGACAACACGACCAACCTGCTGCCCGTCGACGACTACCTCAACATCGTCACGCGCATGGTGATCGTGTTCGGTCTGGCCTTCGAGCTGCCGCTCCTGCTGGTCCTGCTGAACTTCACCGGAGTGCTCACGGCCAAGCGCCTCGCCTCCTGGTGGCGTGCCATGGTCATGGGCATCACGATCTTCGCGGCCGTCGCCACCCCGACCGGCGACCCGCTCACGATGATCACGCTGGCCGCGCCGATCGTGCTCCTGTACTTCATCGCGCTCGGCATCTGCATGGTCAACGACAGCCGCAGGCGCCGGAGCAACCCCGATGCCGAACTGGACGACGACGAGGCATCCGACCTGGACCTCACCCCCTCCGACCTGGGCGACATGGAGCACGTCTCGGCCTCGCTGCCCGAGCAGGCGGACGGGGAGCGGGACGGCGGACGGTCCTCACGGCGAGACGGTTTCGACGACATCACCTGACCGGTAAGGTCCCCCGGGTGACCAGCGAGATCACCCTCTTCGTCAATCCCACCGCGGGAAGCGGCCGGGGCGCGCGTGCCGCGCAGCCGGCCGCTTCCGCGTTGCGGGACGCCGGATTCTCCGTCCGTACGGTCCTCGGGGAGGACGCCGACGACGCCCTGCGCCGGGCCAGGGAGGCCGTGGTCGCCGGAACCGGCGCGCTCATAGCCGTCGGCGGGGACGGACTGATGTCCCTCGCCCTCCAGGCCGTCGCCGGGACGACGACCCCGCTCGGCGTCGTCGCCGTCGGCACCGGCAACGACTTCGCCCGCGCCCTGGGCCTGCCGATACGGGATCCCGCGGCGGCCGGACGGCTGGCCGCCGACGCCCTCAAACAGGGCACGGCGAGCACCATCGACCTCGGCCGGACCGGGGAGCGGTGGTTCGGCTCCGTGCTCGCCTCCGGCTTCGACTCCCGGGTCAACGACCGGGGCAACCGGATGCGCTGGATCGGCGGTCGCTTCAAGTACGACCTGGCGATCCTCGCCGAACTCGCCGCGTTCCGCCCGACCGCCTACCGTGTCCGGCTGGACGGCGGGCCGGTCCGGGAGATCGAGGCGACGCTGATCGCCGTCGGCAACGGCACCTCCTACGGCGGTGGGATGCGGATCTGCGCCGACGCCGTCATGGACGACGGCCTCTTCGACGTGACCGTCGTGGGCGACTGCAGCCGCACCACGCTCCTGAAGGTGTTTCCCCGGGTCTACAAGGGGACGCACCTCGACCACCCCGTCGTCACCGTGCACCGGGCGGCCTCCGTCGAACTGGAGGCGGTCGGCGTCACCGCGTACGCGGACGGCGAACCCCTCGGCCCCCTGCCCGTCACCGCCACCTGCGTGCCCGGCGCGGCGCGGGTGCTCGGTGCGGTGCCCCCGGCCGGTCATTAAAGATCGCGTCACTGTCAGAGGCGGCGGGTAGGCTCGTGGACAAGATGACAGAAGACCTCTCACCAGCTGAGCGATACCAGGCTTCCAGGCTCCGGGCCGCCGAGCGGGCGAGCGCGCTCGGACCGTTCCGCGAGATGTACGAGTTCGATCTGGACCCCTACCAGATCGAGGCGTGCAAGGCGCTGGAGGCCGGCAAGGGTGTGCTCGTCGCCGCCCCGACGGGTTCGGGCAAGACGATCGTGGGCGAGTTCGCCGTCCACCTCGCCCTTGCCCAGGGCCGCAAATGCTTCTACACCACGCCGATCAAGGCGCTGTCCAACCAGAAGTTCGCCGACCTCGTCAAGCGCTACGGCGCGGAGAAGGTCGGCCTGCTGACCGGGGACAACAGCGTCAACGCCGACGCGCCGGTGGTCGTCATGACCACCGAGGTGCTGAGGAACATGCTGTACGCGGGCTCCCAGGCGCTCGACGGCCTCGGATACGTGGTCATGGACGAGGTCCACTACCTCTCCGACCGTTTCCGGGGCGCCGTGTGGGAGGAAGTGATCATCCACCTCCCCGAATCCGTCACGCTGGTGTCCCTGTCGGCGACCGTGTCGAACGCCGAGGAGTTCGGCGACTGGCTGGACACCGTCCGCGGCGACACCGAGGTGATCGTCTCCGAGCACCGCCCGGTGCCGCTGTGGCAGCACGTGCTGGCCGGGCGGCGGATGTACGACCTCTTCGAGGAGGAGAGCGACCACGGCGGCCGCGGCGCCGGACGCCGCGAGGTCAACCCCGACCTCGTCCGGCTCGCCCGGATGGAGAGCCAGCGCGGGTACAACCCGCGCGAACGCCGCCGGGGCAAGATGGTCCGCGAGGCCGACCGCGAGCGCGAGCGGCGCCAGCGCAGCCGGATCTGGACCCCCTCGCGCCCCGAGGTCATCGACCGGCTGGACGCCGAGGGGCTGCTGCCCGCCATCACCTTCATCTTCAGCCGGGCCGGCTGCGAGGCCGCCGTCCAGCAGTGCCTGCACGCCGGGCTGCGCCTCAACGACGAGGAGAAGCGGCGGCTGGTCCGCGAGATCGTCGAACAGCGCACCGCCTCCATCCCCACCGAGGACCTGCACGTCCTCGGCTACTACGAATGGCTGGAGGGCCTGGAGCGGGGCATCGCCGCGCACCACGCCGGAATGCTGCCGACGTTCAAGGAGGTCGTCGAGGAGCTGTTCGTCCGCGGCCTCGTCAAAGCGGTCTTCGCCACCGAGACCCTGGCCCTCGGCATCAACATGCCGGCGCGCTCGGTGGTCCTGGAGAAGCTCGTCAAGTGGAACGGCGAGCAGCACGCCGACATCACCCCCGGTGAGTACACCCAGCTCACCGGACGGGCCGGACGCCGAGGCATCGATGTGGAGGGCCACGCCGTGGTCCTCTGGCAGCGCGGCATGGACCCGGGCGGCCTGGCCGGACTCGCCGGGACGCGGACGTATCCGCTGCGCTCCAGCTTCCGCCCCTCGTACAACATGGCGGTCAACCTGGTCCAGCAGTTCGGCCGGCACCGGTCGCGCGAGCTGCTGGAGACCTCCTTCGCCCAGTTCCAGGCGGACCGCTCGGTCGTCGGGATCTCCCGCCAGGTCCAGAAGAACGAGGAGGGTCTGGAGGGGTACCGGGAAGGCATGACCTGCCATCTCGGCGACTTCGAGGAGTACGCGCGGCTGCGCCGCGAACTCAAGGACCGCGAGACGGAGCTGGCCAAGCAGGGGGCGACCCAGCGGCGCGCGGCCGCCGCGGCCTCGTTGGAGAAGCTCAAGCCGGGTGATGTCATCCATGTGCCGACCGGGAAGTTCGCCGGTCTGGCGCTGGTCCTCGACCCGGGGCTCCCGGGCGGCCGGACCAACGGGCACGGCCACCGGGGCACGGAGTACCACGACGGTCCCAGGCCCCTGGTGCTGACGGCGGAGCGCCAGGTGAAGCGGCTGGCCTCCATCGACTTCCCGGTGCCGGTGGAGGCGCTGGAGCGGATGCGGGTCCCCAAGTCCTTCAATCCGCGGTCGCCGCAGTCGCGCCGCGATCTGGCGTCCGCGCTGCGGACCAAGGCCGGGCACATCGTGCCGGACCGGCACCGCCGGCAGAGGTCCGCCGCCGCCGACGACCGGGAGATCGCCCGGCTGCGGACCGAGCTGCGCGCCCACCCGTGCCACGGGTGCGACGAGCGCGAGGACCACGCCCGCTGGGCCGAGCGCTACCACCGCCTCCAGCGCGACACCCGGCAGCTGGAGCGACGGATCGAGGGGCGGACGAACACCATCGCCCGTACCTTCGACCGGATCGTGGCCCTGCTGACCGAGCTGGACTATCTGCGGGGCAGCGAGGTCACCGAACACGGCCGACGGCTGGCCCGGCTCTACGGAGAGCTGGACCTGCTCGCCAGCGAGTGCCTGCGGGCCGGCGTGTGGGAGGGCCTCAATCCGGCCGAACTCGCGGCGTGCGTCTCGGCACTGGTGTACGAGGCGCGGCAGTCCGACGACGCGGTGGCCCCGAAGCTGCCGTCCGGGCCCGCGCGGACCGCGCTCGGCGAGATGGTCCGCATCTGGGGCCGGCTCGACGCCCTGGAGGAGGACTTCAAGATCAACCAGGCGGAGGGGGTCGGCCAGCGCGAGCCCGACCTCGGCTTCGCCTGGGCGGTCTACATGTGGGCCTCCGGCCGGACCCTGGACGAGGTGCTGCGCGAGGCGGAGATGCCGGCGGGCGACTTCGTGCGGTGGTGCAAGCAGGTGATCGATGTGCTCGGGCAGATCGCCGCCGCCGCGCCGCGCGAGGGGAGTTCGGTGGCGCGCAGCGCGCGCAAGGCCGTGGACGAGGTGCTGCGGGGCGTGGTGGCGTACAGCTCGGTGGGCTGAGCCCACGCGCCCCGGCACCCGGGCACGACGGTCGGCCGGTCCCTGTGCGGGCCGGCCGACGGTGGTGCGGAATCGCGGATCCTCCCTTCGGCCCCTGACGGTGTGCGTCCGGGGCGCGGCGGGTGCGGGCCGGGCGTCAGGCCCTGGCGCGCCTGCTTCCGCTCTTCATGGACGCGCCGGCGCAGACCAGTCCGAGCAGGACGGTGAGTCCGCCGATGATGACGTTGTTGAGCACGACACCCGTGTCCGGGCTGCTGCCCACCACCCAGGGCGAGATGATCATCCAGGCGCCCATGGCGCAGATGGCCCAGCTCAGTCCGTACATGCGCTGCGGCATCACGGTGAACCCCAGTCCCAGCACGGCGATCGCGATCCCCATGACCAGGTTGTGGGTCACCAGCGGGGTCTGCGAGGTCGTGAAGTGCAGTACCCACGGCGAGACGGCGCAGTACAGGCCGACCAGGAAGACCGGGGCGTCCACGAGGGCCACATCGCGCCCGCCCATCATCCGGTCGTAGCGGTCGCGCATTTCGGAGACATCGGGATGTCCGGCCATGTCATGGTCGGCATGCGAGACGTTGGACATGAAGCTCGTCTCCTTCGGTCGCGCAGGCCACGGTGCTGCCCTGTACGACAAACGGCCTGCCCTGCCATTCTGCTCTTATATGTCCCTTATGTGTAGGGCTGAGGCGGCGGAATAACCGCAGGAACCGCACCGGTCGCGGCGTCGTCCAGCTGCCGGGCCAACGCGACCAGTTCCGGCGTCCGCAGCACGCGGTCGCCGTACCCGGGAAGCGGGACGTGCAGGGGGTCCGTCCAGCGCGTCGGAATCGCCGCGATGCCGTACACGGCCCCCGCGAGCGCTCCCGTCACCGCCGCCACGGTGTCCGTGTCCCCGCCCACGTCGACGGCCGAGGCGAGCGCCTCCTCGTACGACCCCGTCGTGCGCAATGCCCACAGCGCCGTACCCAGGCAGGGCCACACCGCACCGTTGAACTCCGTCGCGAGCTCCGGCCGCCAGCCGGCCGCGAGAACGGTGGCCCACCGGTCCCGGTGCGCGGCGTCCACCAGGGCCAAGGTGTCCGGGACGGCGGCGAGGGGGTCGTCGCCGTCCAGTGCCACCCGGATCAGCTCGTGCAGAACGGCCGTGCCCTCCCAGGCGGCCCTGTCGCCGTGGGTGAGGGCGGCGATCCGGCGGGCCGCCTCCATGGTGAGCGCCCGCGCCTCGGTGGTGGGGCGATCCGGGGCGGCGAAGCGCACGGCGGACGGGGCGGCGCGCATCAGCGAACCGTTCCCCGCCGCGCGGCCGTTGACCTGGAAATGCAGGGCCGCAGCGAGGTGCCAGGGATCCCCGCCGGTCAGCACCGCCTCCGTCTGGAGACCGATGTCCTTGGGATCTCCGGCCGCCCACCGCTGGAACCGGGCGAAGAGGTCGGGCAGATCCAGACCCCCGCGCTCCAGCAGGGATTCCGCGACGAGCACCGCCATCTGCGTGTCGTCCGTCGCCTCGCCCGGATCCCAGCCGCCGCCCCCGCACATCGTGCCGACGCCGTCGGGGAAGCGGGCGGTGTAGACCCCGGGCGGTCCGAACTCGAAGGGTGCGCCCAGCGCGTCACCGACGGCCGAGCCGACCACGGCGCCCGCCGCCCTGTCCTTTCGCTGCGGGGAGTCCATGCGGTCACCTTACGAAAGGTCCGGTCTGCCGGGCCGGGACTTTCGCATGGGTCAGCGGGCCGGCGTCAGCACTGTGTCGACCAGATACACCGTCGCGTTGGCGGTCGTGACGTTGCCGCAGACGACTTTGGACGTCGTGTTCACCGTGTACGTCACGCCCGAACCGGACGTCCTCAGTTCGCCCTTCTCCAGGGTGCTGAAGGAGCCGTGCGCCAGCTGTTCAGGTGTCAGCTTTCGCCCCACCACGTGGTACGTGAGCATCCTGGTGAGCGCGGCCCTGTCGGTGAGGAGCGTGTCGAGGCCGGCTTTCGAAAGCTTGGCAAAGGCATCGTCGGTCGGTGCGAACACGGTGATGTTCTGTGCGTTGTTCAGTGTGTCGAACAGGTCGGCCTTCTTGACGGCCTCGGCCAGGGTGGAGAGCGCGGGGTTGTGCGACGCGGCCGTGGCGAACGGGTCCGCCGCCATACCGTTGAACGACCCCGCGCCCCTTCTCGGCACTGCCGAGCAGGCCGGTCCGAAGGGGCCTGCCAGGGGATCGACGGCGGCTTCGGGCGTCGGTGCGGATGCCTCGGACGAACCTGTTCCGGCCCCTGCCGCGCTGTTCCCGTACCCGTCGGAACAGGCCGTCAGTGACAGCGGAAGGGTGAGCGCCGCGGTCAGGGCGAGGGCGGAGCGACGGGTGTGCAGGGCCTTCATGAGGTGCTCGCCTTTGCTTGTCGTGAGCGATCGATCGCTTTGCGTGATCGCGTGATCGCGTGATCGTTTGATCGATCGAGCGATCACCGTGTTCCTTTGATCGTTTGGTCGATCAGCCGGCCGGTCGGGCGACGGAGGCCCGGACCCAGCGGGAGCCGGTTCGGGGTGCGTCTCTCAGGACACGTCGACCACCACCGTGTGGTGGCCGGTCGCTCCGTCGGGCACGGTTCCCGTGCGGCGGGCGGTCTGCGTCGCGCCGGTGCCGTCGGTCGCGCGGACTTCGAGGGTGTGGCGGCCGGAGGTCGCCGTCCAGTCCCACACCCACTGGCGCCAGGTGTCGCGGCTGTCCTGCGCGGCCAGGCGCGCGGTGTGCCACGGTCCGCCGTCGACCCGGACCTCGACCCGGGAGATGCCCCGGTGCTGGGCCCAGGCGACCCCGGCGACCGGGATGCGGCCGGCCTCGGGGGAGGACAGGGAGCGCGGGGTGTCGATGCGGGACTGGGTCTTGACGGGCGCCTGCGGGGACCATGACCGCTTGACCCAGTACGCGTCGTAGTCGGCGAACGTCGTCAGTTCGATGTCCTTGATCCATTTGCAGGCCGACACGTATCCGTACAGACCGGGGACCACCATCCGCACCGGGAAGCCGTGCGTGAAGGGAAGCGGCTCCCCGTTCATACCGAAGGCGAGCAGGGCGTCCCGGCCGTCCATGACGGCCTCGACCGGGGTGCCGATCGTCATGCCGTCCACGGACCGGGCCACCAGCTGATCGGCGGGCCCGCCCCGTGACGGCGGCTCCACTCCTGCCTCGCGCAGCACATCGGCCAGCCGTACGCCGAGCCACCGTGCGTTGCCCACGTACGGACCGCCGACCTCGTTGGAGACGCAGGCCAGCGTGATGTCCCGCTCGACGGTCTCGCGCCGCATCAGGTCCGGCAGCGTGAGCGTCAGGGGGCTGCGGACGCCCCTGCCGTGGATCCGCAGCCGCCAGCCGTCGGCGTCGACACGCGGGACGACCAGGGCCGTGTCCACGCGGTAGAAGTCGCCCGCCGGGGTCGTGAAGGGACCGAGCCCCCGGATGCGGAGATCGGCGCCGGGAGGGACCGGACGCGCGGGCGAGTCCGGTACGGGCAGCACCAGGTCGCGCCGGGACGCCTCGGCGCCCGCCTCGACGGAAGAAGTGAGCCGGCGGCCGACGAACCCCGCCCCGGCCGAGGCCGCCGTCGCGAACGCCGCGGCGACGACGAACCGCCGCCGGTCGAAGGCGCCTTCGGTCGCCCCGGCGGTGGGTGCGCGGACCGGCGCGAGTCGTCCGACGAGGAGATACAGCACCCCGGCCGCCACCACGGCGCCCACCACCGACGGCAGGGCGTCGGACAGCCGGCCCTCCGGCCGCCCGACCGCCGCGGCCGCCCCGATCCCGCCGAAGACGAGCACCGCCGCGGCGCCCGTACGCCGGTGCCGCAGCGCCAGCACCCCGACCAGCGCGGCGAAGACCGCCAGCAGGGCCACGATGCCCAGCTCCAGCACCAGCTTGTCGCGCGTGCCGAAGTTCCGTACGGCGAAGTCCTTGAGTGCCGGGGGAGTGCGGTCGATCACCGCGCCGCCCACCGCCGCGACCGGCCCCGCCTCGGGGCGGACGGCCGCCGCGACGAACTCGGCCACGGCCAGGGCGCAGAAGCCGGCGATCAGCCCGGCGAGCGCGGCGCATCCGGTACGCAGCAGGCGCGGCCACCGGAACGTGCGGGGCCGGTCGCCGTCCGCGTCCGCGTCCTCGGTGCCGGTGCCGGTGCCGGCGTCGGCAACGGCCCCGTTTGCGTTTCCGCTTTCGCTTTCGTTTCGTCTTTCGTTTTTGCTTTCTTTTCCGTTCTCGTCTTCGTTCGGCGGCATCTTCCGATCCTCGCTCACGACGGGGTTGCGTACCCCCTCGCCGTGCGGAGGAGCCCGCCTTCCCCCGAGTGAAGCGCGGACATCAGTGCGCCCCGCACACCGGCCGCCTCCCAACGGCCAGATGTGCGGGGCGATCACCGCGAAGCGATCGTGACCCGCCCGGGACGACCCGGCCCGGTGGGGCCTTTCGACCGCCGCGTCAGGGGGGTGCGCCGCCGTTCCGTGCGGCTGCCCACGGTGGACGGGTGCCCCTTCGCGGGCCGTTCAGACCACTGGGACGAGCGCCGGCGACCGGGGCGTCTTTCACGCGAGCTTCCTTCCGGGGTGCCGGGCGGTGTCCCCGGGGGGTCCGGGGCCGGTCGAACGGTGACGGGGGCAGACGCGTGATCTTGCCATGCCCTCAAGGGTGCGCGATGCCCACACAGATTCGCGATACATCGCGGTTGACCATCGGAAGTGATTCACGATATGTTCGCAGACGAGTATTCGACGACGAGGAGCGGAGGCCGGGGCAGGTGGCGAAGCGGCGCAAGCTCAGCAATCCGCTGGCGCTCACGGTCATGGTGCTGCTCGACGAGCGCCCCATGCACCCGTACCAGATCGCCCAGACGCTCCGGCGCCGGGGCAAGCAGCACAGCGTGAAGATCAACTTCGGCTCGCTCTACACCGTGGTCCAGAACCTGGAGAAGCACGGATATGTCGAGGTCACGGGCGTGCATCGGGAGGGGAACCGTCCCGAGCGCACGCTGTACGGCCTGACCGAGGCCGGGCGCGACGAGATGCTCGCGTGGCTGTCCGATCTGATCGCGGTGCCGGCCGACGAGTTCCCCGTCTTCGACACGGCCCTCTCCCTCCTTCCGGTGCTTCCGCCGGACGAGGTGGCGGAACTGCTGGAGGACCGGGAGCAGACCCTCGCTGTGCATGCCGCGGCGTTCCGGGGCATCCTCACTCAATTGGGTGACACGCTTCCCCGCATCTTCATCATCGAGACCGAATACCAGCTGCACATGATCGAGGCGCAGTGGGGCTGGGTGAGGAATTTCCGCAAGGAACTGACCGAGTCCACGCTCGACGGCATCGAGCAGTGGAGGGCCTTCCACGACACGGGCACGATGCCCGAGGAGTGGCGGGACCTCGACGAGCAGGGCGTCGTCCTCGACCCCGGGCAGGAAGGCTGACGCGGGGGAGGGGCCGAAGCAAGGGGGACCCCGGCGGGGGCTGTTGCAGCAGCACCCACCGGGGTCTCGAACCCCGGACCGGGCACGCCGTGAGAGCGTGCGGGCCATCGAGGTGCGGCACACCCAGGATAGCCCGGCGACACTCACGCGGACCGGTTCGGCCCATCGGGTGCACGGAACACCGTGCGCCCCGCCGACCACAGGAGAGCTCCGCCATGAGCACCCGTGCGCCCGCCGTCCAGGCGCGGCAGCTGATCAAGACCTATCCTGGTGACGTCACCGCGCTGAACGGCATGGACCTCACCGTCGCGCGCGGCACCGTGTTCGGGCTCCTCGGGCCCAACGGCGCCGGGAAGTCCACCACTGTCAAGATCCTCACCACCCTGGCGCGCCCGGACTCCGGCACCGCCTCCGTCGCCGGGCACGACGTCCTCGCCCACCCCGACCGGGTCCGCCGCGCGATCGGCGTGGTGGCCCAGAAGTCCGGCGCCGACCCGGTCGCCACCGGCCGGGAGAACCTGCTGCTCCAGGGCCGGCTCTACGGAATGCGCGGCGCCGCCGTCCAGCGCCGCGCCGACGAACTGCTGGAACGCTTCGACCTCGCCGATGCCGGGAAACGCCTGGTCAAGGGGTACTCCGGCGGTATGCAGCGACGTCTCGACGTGGCGATCGGCCTGGTCCACCGCCCCGAGGTCCTCTTCCTGGACGAGCCGACGACCGGACTCGACCCGGAGGCGCGCACCGCCATGTGGGAGGAGATCTCCCGGCTGGCCGGTGAGGAGGGCCTGACCATCGTGCTCACCACGCACTACCTGGAGGAGGCCGACCGCCTCGCCGAACGCGTCGCCATCGTCGACCGCGGCCGGGTCGTCGTCGAAGGCACCCCCGACGCCCTCAAGGGCGAACTGCGCGGCGACGCCGTCCATCTGGAACTGCGCGCCGGACACGTCCCCGACGGCACGTCCGCCGTGCTCGCCGGCCTGCCCGGGGTGCACGACGTCCTGGCGGACGGCCGTCGGGTCAGTGTCCGCGCCGAGGACGGCGCCGCCGCCGTCCCGGTGCTGCTCGCCGCCCTGGAGCGGGCCGGTACGGGCGTGGCCTCGGCCACCGTGGCCCGCCCCTCCCTCGACGACGTCTATCTGCGCTACGCGGGCCGTCGCTTCGCGGACGCCGAGGCGGACGCCCCGTCCGCGTCCGCCTCCGCCCCGGCCGTCGCGGGAGGTGCCCGATGAGCAGCCAGTCGCTCGCCCAGACCTGGTACATGACCCAGCGCCAGTTGACGCAGATCCTGCGTCAGCCGGTCTTCGTCGTCATCTCGCTGATCCAGCCGGTGATCTGGCTGTTCCTGTTCGGCAACCTCTTCAGGAAGGTCGTCGAACTCGGCGGGTTCGGCACCACCTCCTACCTGGACTACCTGGTCCCCGGCATCGTCGTGATGAGCGCCCTCGGGTCGAGCATGTGGGCCGGCATGGGGACCCTGGAGGAGATCGAGCGCGGCACGCTCAACCGCTTCCTGACCACGCCGGTCAGCCGCAACGCCCTGATGAACGCCAACGTGGTGCAGACCGGCATCAGCACGACCCTGCAGTCCCTGGTCATCATCCTGCTCGGCCGGGCGGCCGGAGCCGCCTATCCGGGCGGTGCGACCGGACTGTTCGTGCTCGTCGCGGCCTCGGTCCTGCTCGGGACGGTGTTCGGCGCGCTCTCCAACGCGCTCGGCATGCTGGTGCGCCAGCGGGAGTCGATCATCGGCATCAACACCTTCCTGCTGCTGCCGCTGACCTTCCTGTCGTCCTCCTTCATGGCACCGAGCCAGATGCCCTCCTGGATGAGCCGCGTCGCCGACTTCAACCCGGTCGACTGGGCGATGGTCGCCGGCCGTTCGTCGCTGACCGCGGACCCCGACTGGGGTCTCGTGCTCGGCCGGGGCGCGGCACTCCTGGCGCTCGCCGCGGTCGCCTTCTGGCTGTCCACCCGCACGTTCCGCTCGTACCAGAAGTCCGTCTGAGCGCCGGGGTTCACCGGTCCGCGGCCGTGCCCCGCACGGATGCGGACCGGTCCCCGCGCAGCCGGTCCCCGCGCAGCCGGTCCCCGCGCAGCCGGTCCCCGCGCAGCCGGTCCCCGCGCAGCCGGGCCGCGCGCAGCCGGTCCCCGCGCAGCCGGGCCGCGCGCAGGGCGAGGAAGAGCAGCAGCCCGAACGGGGAGAGCAGGATCGTCAGCACGAGCAACGGGCCCATGACGAGGGGCGTGACGCCCAGCCGCCGGCCCTCCAGATACATCCACTGACCCAGCAGCAGATCCCAGGCGATCACCTGTGCCCAGACCGCCCCCGCCCCGTTCGCCAGGGCGGTCAGTTCGCGGAAGGTGTCGATGTCCGGGCTGCTCACCGCCGTCCACAGCTCCGGGAGAACGGGCAGGGCCATCGTCAGATACACGGCCAGGACCGGCAGGACCGTCAGCGGCGACCGGGCGACGCGGGCCGTGATCGCGCGGCCCGGCAGGAAGATCATCATGAGCCAGAACGGCGCCGCCAGCAGGAAGGCGGCTTCGAAGAGGGCACCGGTCATGACACGGACTCCTTCGCGGAGGCGGGGGCGGGCTGTTCGGGGGTGCCCGACGCGGCCGGTGCCGGCGCGGGGGAGGGGCGCAGCGCTCCGTAGGTCCCGGCGGCCGTGGCGGCCACGAGCAGAGCGGCGGCCGTGAGGGTCGCACCGTCGGGGTGGACGAGCGGTTGGCCGCGCAGCGCCTGCCAGGTGACCAGGGCGGTGAGTGCCGCGTACGCCGCCGAGGCGACCAGCACCAGCCGCAGCCGGACCCGGGGATCGCGCAGCAGGGCGAAGCGCGGGGCCAGGGCCACGAGCGCCATCAGGAAGAGCGGCAGCAACTGGAGCGCGTGCATGCCCACGAAGTGCGGGATGCGCAGATCCCCGCCGGTCGTCGACCAGCCCGTGAGCGGCATCGAGGGGCCACCGTCCGGCACGCCCACGGCGTGTCCGCCGATCACGTCGGCCGTGTCCAGACCGCCGGCCGCCCGCTGCTCCTCGGTGGGCCGCGTCATCAGGAAACCGAGCCCCGCGCCCAGCAGGGCGAGGACCACGCCGGAGCGGATCGCCCAGGCTGCGGCCCGGTCGGTTATTCGGGCCCGGAGCAGCAGGATCGCGATGACCAGGGTGCCGGCCCAGAGGACCACGACCGTCACCGCCATCGCGCCGAACAGCGCAGAGTCGAAGGGTGTGGCGTGGTTGAAGTGGCTCCGCCTGCCCCGGATCACCTGGCCCGTGATGATCGCCATCTCCACGAGGCTGGACGCCGCGACCACCGTCCCCGCCCACCAGCCCACGCGCCGGCCGCGGGTGAGCAGCGTCAGCATCCACGCCAGGGCCAGTGCGTACACCACGAACGACACGGCGAACTTGAAGGGTTTGGCCCAGATAGCCGCTCCCGCCAGGACCCGGTCGTCGACCAGCAGGCCGATGGCCGAGACGACGGTCATGACGGCCATGAGCGCGGCGAAGACGACTAACGGACGGTGCCAGGTACGCCAATGAGGCATGAGGATCCCCCCTGGGAATATAGATAGTGGAGCTTACTGCTATCCGATAGGGGAACTATCTATGATGTGACCTTGATCAGGCAAGTGGGAAAGTGGGGAGAACGCGCGGTGCGCATCGGCGAGTTGAGCCGCAGGTCCGGGGTTCCGGTTCCGACGATCAAGTTCTACGTACGCGAGGGCCTGCTGCCCGCCGGCCGGCTGACCAGCCCCAACCAGGCCAGCTACGACGAGGGGCACGAGCGTCGGCTGCGGCTGATCCGCGCGTTGCTGGACGTCGGAGGGCTGTCGTTGTCGGCCATCGGGGAGGTGCTGAGGGCCACGGACGACCCCGGGCGCCCCGTGCACGACGTGCTGGGGGCGGCGGCGAAGCGCCTGACGCCGGCCCAGGAGGAGGACGCCGGGCCCGAGTTCGACGACGCGCGCGAGGACGTGGAGGAACTGCTGGAGCGCCGGAACTGGCTGGCCGGGGCGGAGAGCCCCGGTGGCCAGGCGCTCGCCGAAGTGCTGGTCGCGCTCCGCCGGGCGGGCCACGGCGGCTTCGTCGAACTGCTCGACGTCTACGCGAGCGCGGCCGAGGAGATCGCGCGGGCCGACCTCGACTACGTCGGGCGGCGGGTGGCGCGGGAGGACCTGGTGGAGAGCGTCGTCGTCGGCACGGTCCTGGGTGAGGCGATGTTCGGCGCGCTGCGCCGTCTCGCGCACGTGGACGCCTCGGTGCGCACGTACGGCGAGGGGGCGGGCGGCTGAGACACCGGGCGGCCCCCGCCCGCCTTGCCGTGCGCCGCCCCCGCGCCCGCCGCTGCACCGCCCTGTGCCCCTCCGCCGCGTACGGCGGGTAGGGCACGGAGGTGCGGGGAGGTGCGGCGTCCTACGCGGCGTTCTCCTGCTCGCGTTCCACCTGCTCGTTCCAGGCGCGCTTGACGGAGCGCCAGGCGTCGTCGTTCTGGCCGAGCCGCCAGTAGCCGGAGATGGACAGCTGGGACAGCGGAACGCCGCGGTCGAGGCGCAGGTGGCGGCGGATCTCCTTGACGAACCCCGCCTCGCCGTGGACGAACGCCTGCACCTCGCCCGCCGGGAACTCCAGCTCCCGCACGGCGGCCACGAGCGCCTCGCCCACCGGACGTTCGCCCCGGTGCAGCCAAGTGACCTCGACCCCGTCCGGCGTGGCGATCTTCTGCTCCTCGGAAGCGTCCGAGACCTCCAGGAAGGCGCGCACCACCGCGCCGGGCGGCATCTGCTCCACCGCCACCGCGACGGCGGGCAGCGCGCTCTCGTCGCCCACCAGGAGATGCCAGTCGGCCGATGCCTCGGGGCCGTAACCGCCACCTGGCCCGAGGAACGTCACCCGGTCGCCCGGCACGGCGCGCGCCGCCCAGGGTCCGGCCAGGCCCTCGTCGCCGTGGACCACGAAGTCGATGGCCAGCTCCCGGGTGACCGGGTCCCAGGAACGCACCGTGTACGTACGCGTGGTGGGCCACAGCTCGCGGGGGAACTCCTCGCGGATGCGGGCCACGTCGAAGGGGTGCTCGTACGTCGCGCCCTCGGGCGCGAAGCACAGCTTGACGTAATGGTCGGTGAAGCCCGAGAGCGCGAAGTCGGCGAGGCCGTCGCCGCCGAGCACCACCCGGACCATGTGCGGGGTGATCCGCTCGGTGCGCAGGACCTCCGCACCCCGTGCTCGGGGTGCCTGGCGTGCCGGTCGTTCTGCCACGGGTCGTCTCCCTGCTGCCGGTAACCGGACCGAGGAACCCCGAACGGCCCATCAGTCTTAGGGTTACCTAACCTAACACCTCAGGCGCCGAGTGTGGACAGCAGGCGCTGGAGCGCCCCGCCCAGACCCCACCGCGCCGCGAGCGCGTCCAGTGCGGCCGGATCGCGGGGCGCGGTGGGCAGCGTGGCGTCGAACGCGGGGAGCGGGACGTCCCCGGCGACCCGGACCACCTTCGGGGCCACCGCCACGTAGTCCCGGGCCTCGTCGAGCCGCTTGCGTTGCGACGGCGTGAGTCCGGCGGCCGGGTCGTCCACGGCGGCCATGATCCCCGCGAGGTCGCCGAAGGCGTCCAGCAGCTTCGCCGCCGTCTTCTCGCCGATCCCGGGGACGCCCGGCAGTCCGTCGCTCGGATCGCCGCGCAGCAGCGCCAGATCGACGTAACCGGGGCCGGACACCCCGTACTTCTCGCGCAGCCACGCCTCGTCCGTCAGTTGCAGGGTGCCGACGCCCTTCAGGGGGTAGAGGACCCGCACCTCCCGGGCGTCGTCCACCAGTTGGTAGAGGTCCCGGTCGCCCGTGACGATGTCGACCGGGCCGGTCGCGCGTCCGGTGAGGGTTCCGATCACATCGTCCGCCTCGTACCCCTCGACCCCCACCCGGGCGATGCCGAGCGCGTCCAGCACCTCGGCGATCACCGGCACCTGCGGGGCCAGCGTGTCGGGCGTCTCCTCCTCGTCGGGCACGCCCCGCTCCGTCTCCTCCGCGACGCGGTGCGCCTTGTACGAAGGGATCAGGTCGACCCGCCACTGCGGACGCCAGTCCGCGTCCCAGCAGGCCACGAGGTCGTCCGGGCGGTGGTCCTGCACCAGCCGGCCGATGAAGTCCAGGAGTCCGCGCACGGCGTTGACCGGGGTCCCGTCCGGTGCGCGCACCGAGTCGGGGACGCCGAAGTAGGCGCGGAAGTAGAGGGAGGCGGTGTCGAGGAGCATCAGGCGTCGCGTCACACCCCGATGATGCCGCACCCCACCGACACCGCCCCGCGTGGACGCGGTTCCCGGATCGTGGCCGTTCCTATGTGACCTGACTCACTCCTGTGTTTGCTCCGTGTAAGCCGGGGCAGGCGCGGCATCGGAGCGAACCACGTCGCATTTTCAACTAATGCATGTGCCATGCGGGCCGAACCCGCACCGCTCCACGGTCTGCCGGAGGGGGTGGCGGACCGTTTCGGTTCAACGCGTGAGGTGTATGTGTCAAGGCTGCAGGCCGAGCACTTGTACAAAGTGTTCGGCAGACGACCCGATCAAGCCGTGCGGATGCTGGAGAGCGGCACGGACCGCGAGGAGCTGCGCGCCGACGGAACGACCGCCGCGGTGATCGACGCCTCGTTCACCGTGGAGCCCGGCCAGATCTTCGTCGTGATGGGTCTGTCGGGGTCCGGCAAGTCCACGTTGCTGCGCATGCTCAACGGACTCCTGGAGCCCACCGCCGGCCAGGTGCTCTTCGACGGCCAGGACCTGACCGCCCTGAGCCCCGCCGAGCTCCGCCACGTCCGCTCCACCAAGATCAGCATGGTGTTCCAGCACTTCGCGCTCTTCCCCCACCGGAGCGTCTTGGAGAACGCCGGGTACGGCCTGGAGGTGCAGGGCGTCCCGCGCGCCGAGCGCGAGCGCCGCGCCACCGAGGCTCTGGAGCTCACCGGCCTCGCCGGCTGGGAGAAGTCCTGGCCCGACGAGCTGTCCGGCGGCATGCAGCAGCGCGTCGGCCTGGCCCGCGCATTGGCCACCGACGCCGATCTGCTGCTCATGGACGAGTCGTTCAGCGCGCTCGACCCGCTGATCCGCCGCGATATGCAGGACCAGCTCCTGGAGCTCCAGAAGCGGCTGAAGAAGACCATCGTCTTCATCACCCACGACCTCAACGAGGCCATGCGCCTCGGTGACCGCATCGCCGTGATGCGCGACGGCCGGATCGTCCAGCTCGGCACCGCCGAGGACATCCTCGTCACGCCCGCCAACGACTACGTCGCCTCCTTCACCCAGGACGTGGACCGCACCCGGGTGCTGACCGCCGGCGCCATCATGGCCGAGACGCAGACCGTCATGGGCACCCTGTGCGACCAGGGCAAGGAGCTGCGGAGCGCCGACGACGTGCTGCGGGCCACCCCGGCCACCGTCACCGAGTCCACGCCGATCATCGAGCTGTTCACGCCCTGCTCGCGCAGCAGGGTCGCGGTGGCCGTGACCGACGACCGGGGCGATCTCGTCGGTGTCGTCCCCCGGGAGCGTCTGCTCGCCGTCCTCGGCGAGCCGATGACCCCCGCCGACGCCACGCCGGCCGCCCCGATCTCCGCGAAGAAGGTGGCCGGTGTTTAGGCTCCACCTCGGCGACTGGGTCGACTCCGCCGTCGACTGGCTCCAGTCCCATCTGTCCTGGCTCTTCGACGCCATCAGCTCCGTGGTGAGCGGCATGTTCGACGGCATCGCCGCCGTGCTCTCCGCCCCCGCCCCCCTGCTCTTCGCGGGCATCGTCGCTGTCATCGCCTGGTGGCTGCGGGGTCTGCTCGCCGGGGTCCTCGCGTTCGCAGGCTTCGCCCTCATCGACTCCGTCGAGCTGTGGGACGAGGCGATGGACACCCTCACCCTGGTGCTCGTCGCGACGATCGTGACCCTGGTACTGGCCGTCCCCCTCGGCATCTGGGCCTCCCGGTCCAGGGCCGTCAGCGCGGTGACCCGGCCGGTCCTGGACTTCATGCAGACCATGCCCGCCATGGTCTACCTGATCCCCGGCGTCATCTTCTTCGGTGTCGGCGTGGTCCCCGGGATCATCGCCACCATCATCTTCGCGCTGCCCCCGGGCGTGCGGATGACCGAACTCGGCATCCGCCAGGTCGACGGCGAACTCGTCGAGGCGGCCGAGGCCTTCGGCACCACCTCGCGCAACACCCTGCTGCGCGTCCAGCTGCCCCTGGCCCTGCCCACGATCATGGCGGGCGTCAACCAGGTGATCATGCTGGGCCTGTCCATGGTGGTCATCGCCGGCATGGTCGGCGGCGGCGGCCTCGGCGGCTCCGTCTACCGCGCCATCGGCAACGTGGACGTGGGCCTCGGATTCGAGGCGGGCGTCTCCATCGTCATCCTGGCGATGTACCTGGACCGCATGACCGGAGCCCTGGGCCGCGAGGTCTCCCCGCTCGGCCGCCGCGCGGTCGCCAAGGCGCAGGCGATGGCCGGCGGACTCAAGGTGTGGAACCACCGCCCGCAGCCCGTCGTGGCCGTGGTCGGCGTCGTGGTCCTCGCCCTCGTCGCCGGCGGCATGGGCCTGTTCGGCTCCTCCGACGCGGACGGCACCGCGGGCTCCGACCCGGCGAAGATCGGTGCCGGCAAGAAGATCAGCATGGGCTACATCCCCTGGGACGAGGGCATCGCCTCCACCTTCCTGTGGAAGGAGCTGCTGGAGCGGCGCGGCTTCGAGGTCGACGTCAAGCAGTACGAGGCCGGCGCGCTGTACACCGGCATGGCGGGCGGCCAGATCGACTTCGAGACCGACTCCTGGCTGCCGGTCACGCACGCCGCGTACTGGAAGAAGTACAAGGACCGCCTGGAGGACATGGGCTCCTGGTACGGCCCCACCTCGCTGGAGCTGGCCGTCCCCTCGTACGTGAAGGGCGTCGAATCGCTCACCGACCTGAAGGGGAAGGCGTCCGACTTCAAGGGCCGGATCGTCGGCATCGAGCCGAGCGCCGGTGAGACGGGCCTTCTCAAGGACACGATCCTGCCGGGCTACGGCCTGGACAAGGAGTACAAGGTCGTCGACGGTTCCACGCCGTCCATGCTCGCCGAGCTGAAGCGCGCGTACGCCAAGAAGGAGCCGATCGTCGTTCCGCTCTGGTCACCGCACTGGGCGTACAACCAGTACGAGCTGACCAAGCTCAAGGACCCCAAGAACCTCTGGGGCAAGGGCGACGGCATCCACACGCTGGCCCGCAAGGGCTTCTCGGCCGACAACCCCGAGGTCGGGGCCTGGCTGAAGAACTTCAAGATGACCGAGGACCAGCTCACCAGCCTGGAGGCGCAGATCCAGAAGAGCGGCTCCGGCAAGGAGCAGGAGGCCGTCCGCGCCTGGCTCAAGGCCAACCCGGATGCCGCCGACGCCTGGACCCCGGTCGCCGACGCCGCCCCCAAGGGCGCGAACGGCAAGGACGAGCGCGACCGCCCGATCGAGATGGCCTGGTTCCCCTGGGAGGAGGACATCGCCGCCACGTACCTGTGGAAGGCCGTCCTGGAGGACCGCGGCTACAAGGTCAACCTGAAGCAGTTCGAGGTCGGCCCGATGTACGCCGCGATGTCCCGCGGTCAGATCGACGTGCAGTTCGACGGCTGGCTCCCGTACACCCAGAAGAACTACTGGGACACGTACGGCACGAAGCTGACCGACATCGGGTCCTGGTACGGCCCGACCTCGCTGGAGATCGCGGTGCCCGACTACGTCAAGGACGTGAAGTCCCTGGCCGACCTCAAGGGCAAGGGGTCGCGGTTCAAGAACCGCATCGTCGGGATCGAGCCGGGCACGGCCACGATGGAGAACCTGAAGAAGAACGTGCTCCCGGCCTACGGACTGGACGGCGAGTACAAGGTCCTCGACGGCTCCACCCCGGCCATGCTCGCCGAGCTGAAGCGCGCGTACGCCAAGAAGGAGCCCATCGCCGTCCTGCTGTGGACCCCGCACTGGGCGTACAGCGAGTACTCCATGACCAAGCTGAAGGACCCGAAGAAGGCCTTCGGCGACGGTGACCGGCTGCACACCATCGCCTCCAAGCGGTTCCCGGAGCTGTACCCGCGGCTGACCAAGTGGTTCAAGGACTTCAAGCTCAGCGAGGACCAGCTCGCCGGCCTGGAGAACGAGATCCAGAAGCGCGGCACCGGCCACGAGGCCGAGTCGGTGCGCGCCTGGATGGACAAGAACCCCGGCATCGCGGACACCCTGGCGCCGCGGAGCTGACCAGGCCCCGGAACGACGGAAGGGGTGGGCACCGCCGACGGCGGAACCCACCCCTTCCGGCCTGTCCGGACCCACCATTACCCGCCGTCCTTGCGCAACGGAGTGCGTAAGGTGCTCGCAGCCGGGAGGATGGCGAGTCGGGAGGGACGGGACATGGACGAGAAGGAAACACTCCGGGTGGGTGCCGCGGTCCGGCGACAGCGCAGATCCCTGGGGCTCACCCTGGCCGCTGTCGCCGCCCGCAGCGGCCTGTCCGTGCCGTTCCTCAGCCAGATCGAGAACGAACGGGCCAGACCCAGCCCCCGTTCCCTCGACCGCGTCGCCGAGGCACTGGAGACCACCACCGCCCGGCTGCGGGCGGCGGCGGACTCGGCCCGCGCCGTCGACGTGGTGCGCGGCACGGAGGAGGAGGGCGTACGCCCGGTCGTGCGCGGGCGCCACCAGCTCACCGCCGTGGAGTTCTCCGGCGAGATCGACCCCGGCCGGGAGTTCCAGCACCGCAACGACGAGGTGCTGTACGTCGTCGAGGGCGCCGCCGAGGTCGAGGCCGAGGGCCAGGCCTACCGGCTGGAGCGCGGCGACACGCTCTTCCTCTCCGGCGGGGTGCGCCACCGCTGGCGGGCCGCCGTCCCCGGCACCCGGCTGCTGTTCGTCGCCGTCGCCGAGCACATCGACGCCACCTTCGACCCGAGGCGCTGAGCGCCCGGCGCCCGATCAGACCGTACGGGCGGCGAGCGGCGCCGGCGGACGCGGGGCGGCGAGCAGCGCCCCGTCCAGCAGCCCGCGCACGGTCCGCGCCCCGGCCACGGCCCAGGCCGCCACCAGCAGCGCGTACAGCGCCACCGCCAGCCACTCGAAGGCCACCAGACCGGTGTGCCGGGCGAGCCCCGAGGCCCCCGTGACGCACGTTCCCACGGGGAAGGTGAAGCCCCACCAGGTCATGGCGAACGTCATCCCGCCCCGCACCGCCCGCACCACCAGCGCCGCCGACAGCGCCAGCCACAGCAGGGCGAAGCCCATCACCGGCACCCCGTACAGCACCGCGAAGGCCCCGAAGGCCGCCGCGTACGGTGCCCCGACCGCGCCCGGCGCCACATCCGCCAGCGCGTTCACCGCGGTCGTCGACTGGCCCAGCGGACCGAGCACCAGGAAGAGCGTGGGCGTCAGCACCAGTGGCAGCGGACCGTGGTGGACCAGCCGGGCGAAGACCAGTGGCAGCATCACCAGCGTCGCCAGCAGGCTCAGTCCGAACATCGCGTAGCAGCCGAGCAGCAGTGCCTCCCGGCCCTGGCCGGCCGGCAGCTCAGCCACCAGCAGCGGCCCCAGCGCGGCCGACACCATGGGCGCCACCACCGGCAGCAGCCACACCGGGGACGCGCTTCCCGGCTCCGTGCGGTGACGCGTGATCATCAGGTACGGGATCGCCGCGGCGGCCACCAGGCCGGTCACCGTGCCCGCCGTGAACAGCACCACGTCCAGCGCCAGGGCCGCCCCGTGCCCGATCAGATCCCGGCCCACCACCATCCCGGAGCCCCCGACGGCGAGCAGCGCCATCGACAGGCAGCCGTAGAACGGCGCCACGGCCGGGTCCAGGAGGTGGGCGCGGGCCTGGTCGCGGTGGGCGGCCCAGTGACCGGCGCGGGCCGTGAGCACCGCGGCCAGCAGCAGCGCGGACAGCGCCCACACCAGGGCGCAGACCGGACGCAGTCCCGGCACGTCCACCGGCAGGGTGGCTCCCGCGCTCGCCACGATGGCGGTGCCCATCACCGTGGCGTACCAGTTGGGCCCGAAGTGCCGCAGCGCCGGGCGGCGGACGGTCCCGGAGATCGGGGGAGCGGGGAGGGTGCGGGGAAAGATGGCCATGCCATCGATTTTCGGTGCCCGGATCGTCCCCCACCAGGGAGTCCCGCCCTATGAGGTCATAAGGTGGGCTTATGTCCCGTGAGCCCGCCGCACCGCTGTTCCACCGCGTCCCCGACCTGGGCGCCCTGGAACTGCTCCTCGCCGTCGCCCGCCACGGCAGCCTCGGCCGCGCCGCCCGGGACCTCGGCATCACCCAGCCCGCCGCCAGCAGCCGGATCCGCTCCATGGAACGGCAGCTGGGCCTCACCCTCCTGGACCGCTCGCCGCGCGGCTCCCGGCTCACCGACGCGGGCGCGCTCGTCACCGACTGGGCCCGCCGGGTCGTGGAGGCCGCCGAGGCCTTCGACGCGGGCGCCCAGGCGCTGCGCGACCGCCGCGACTCCCGGCTGCGGGTGGCCGCCTCGATGACCATCGCGGAGTATCTGCTGCCCGGCTGGCTCATCGCGCTGCGCGGCGCCCGGCCCGGCACCGCCGTCTCGCTGCTGGCCGGGAACTCCGCGGACGTCGCCCGCCGGCTGCGGAGCGGCGAGGCGGACCTGGGCTTCGTCGAGGGGCTGTCGGTCCCCGAAGGGCTCGACGGGACCGTCGTCGCCCACGACCGCCTGGTCGTCGCCGTCGCCCCCGCCCACGCCTGGGCCCGCCGCCGCACCGCGCTCACCCCGGAGGAACTGGCCGGCACCCCGCTGATCCTGCGCGAACACGGCTCCGGCACCCGCCAGGTCCTGGACGCCGCCCTCGCCGTCCACGGACCGCTCGCGCCGCCCCTGCTCGAACTCTCCTCCACGACCGCCGTGAAGGGCGCGGCGGAGAGCGGCGCGGGCCCCTGCGTCCTGAGCGAGCTGGCCCTCGGCGAGGAGCTCTCCGCCCGCCGCCTGGTCGCGGTGCCCATCGCCGGGGTCCGCCTCCGCCGCCAGCTCCGCGCCGTCTGGCCCTCCGGCCACCGCCCCACGGGACCCGCCCGCGACCTGCTCTCCCTCACCCGGTCCGGCCCGGCCGGCGACTGAGCCCGCCCGACTCCGCCGAGAACCACCGGACGCCGCGCCCCGGGCGTACGGCCGGTCGCCCGGAGACGGCCGGTCGCCCGGACACGGCCGGTCGCCCGGACACGGCCGGGGCCCCGAAAATCGCTGGCCCGCACATCCGCGGCACGGGAAGGATGGCCCCATGACCGTCACCGCCCCGCCCGCCGAGGGCGTCCGCCACCACTGGGGCGATCTGCCCGCCGTCGTCCGCGAGGCCGTGCAGGACATCCTCGGCGCACCGGTCATCGAGGCCCGCACCCAGAACGGCGGATTCTCGCCCGGCGTGGCCGCCCGGGTCCGCCTCGCGGACGGCCGCCGCGCCTTCGTCAAGGCGGTGAGCGCCGAGGCCAACCCGGGGAGCCCCGATCTGCACCGCGCGGAGGCCCGCCACACCGCGGCCCTGCCGCCCCACGCCCCCGTACCGGCGCTGCTCGGCTCGTACGACGACGGGACCCGGGTCGCGCTCGTGCTGGAGGACATCGACGGGCACCAGCCGCGCGTCCCCTGGGACCGGGGCGAACTCGACCGCGTCCTGGACGCCGTCGCCCGGCTCTCCGCGCTCCTCACCCCCGCCCCCTTCGACGCGCCGGAGATCGCCGTACGCGAGGCGTCGCTGTTCACCGGCTGGCGGAGCCTGCACGCGGCGGGGGACACCGGCCGGCTCGACCCCTGGGCGGCCCGGCACCTCGGCGCCCTCGCGGAACGGGAAGCGGGCTGGGCGGCGCCCGCCACCGGCGACACCCTCGTCCACGCCGACCTGCGCGCCGACAACATCCTCCTCACCGAGGACCGCGTCGTCTTCGTCGACTGGCCGCACGCCCGGCGCGCCGCGCCCTGGTTCGACCTGCTGGCCATGCTGCCGAGCGTCGCGGCCCAGGGCGGCCCCGACCCGGAGGCCGTCTTCACCGCGCACCCGCTCGGCCGGGACGCCGACCCCGCCGGGGTCACCACCGTCCTCACCGCACTGGCCGGCTACTTCGTCGCCCACTCACTGCGCCCCGACCCGCCGGGCCTGCCCACCGTCCGGGCGTTCCAGGCCGCGCAGGGCGCGGCCGCGCTGGACTGGCTGCGGCGCCGGCCGGACCACGGCCTCGACGGCTGATCCGGGGCCGCTCAGCGCCGGGCCACGTAGTACACGTTCAGGATGTCGCCCTCGACCCGGCGCGTCCGCACGTCACCGAAGCCGGCCTCGGCGAGCATCCTGCGGGCCGTCTGCTCGCCCCAGACGGTGCCCAGCCCCTCGCCGCCCTCGCCCAGCGAGACGCTCATGCAGTAGAAGACCGAGAACGTGTAGAGCGCCGGGCCGAGCGGATGGTCGATGTTCTCCTCCAGTCGGCTCGACGCCGCGATGTCCCCCATCAGGAACACCCCGTCCTCGGCCAGGGCGGTGTGGACCGCGGCCAGCGTACGGGCCGGCCTGGCCAGATCGTGGACGACGTCGAACGCGGTGATCAGATCGTAGGAGCCGTCCACCTCGGCGCAGTCACCGATGTCGAAGGCGGTGTTGGCCAGTCCCAGCGCGGCGGCCTCCGCCCGCGCGGCGGCGATGCCCTCCTCGGACATGTCGATCCCCTGGAAGCGGCTCGCGGGGAACGCCTCGGCCAGCACGGTGACCGCGTGGCCGTGTCCGGTGCCGATGTCCAGCACCTCGATCCCGGCCCGCAGCCGCTCCGGCAGACCGGGCACCAGCGGCACGATCCCGTCCACCAGGGCCAGATCGAAGACCTCCCCGGACTCCTCGGCCTGGAGGGACTGGAAGCGAGGATAGGCGGAGTACGGCAGCCCGCGCCCGGTGCGGAACGCCTCCAGAACCTGCTGCTCCACCTCGCCCATCATCCCGAAGTCCTGCGCGATCCGGGCCAGGTTGTCGGGGCCGGCCGCCCGCGTCAGCGAAGCCGCGTGCTCCGGCGGCAGCGCGTACGTCCGCTCCCCGGGGTCGTAGTCGACGATGCCCCCGACGACCATCGCGCCCAGCCACTCCCGGACGTAGCGCTCGTTCAGCCCGGCGGCCTCCGCGATCTGCGCACTGGTGCCCGGCGGCCGGCCGGACATCGTGTCGAACAGTCCGGTCTGGTGTCCCAGCCCCGCCATGAGTCCCAGGCAGGTGTCGTTGACGACCTGAACCATGCGGCCCGCGAACGCCTCTTGCTTCACCTCGTCCGGTGCTGTCACGGACATCGCTCCTCCTCTCGCCGCCGGGCCGCGGGAGGGAGGCGGGACAGGCGGCCGGCGCACTCACGGCCGGGCGGCCCGACGAGACGGCGACGGATACGCTTCTGTCCGCCACGCTACGCCGCGGGGGCGTGGACGGCCGCCCGGGGCCGCCGCCGTTTCCGGGGGACCACCGGGCCGCCGTACGCACGCCCGCGCCCCGCCGTCGGGGGCGAGGGCCGCCGAGGCCGCGCCACGCGTCGGCCGCCGGACCACCGCTCAGACGCCGACGGCGTACGGAGTGAAGTCGTCGAGCATCACGACCCAGCCCTCGTCACGGAAGACCTGGGTGCCCTCGTCCCGCACCGCCGGGTCCCCCGTGGCCCGCTCCACCCAGGTCTGGGGGTCGGGACCCAGCAGCTCCCGCAGCCGGGGCGAGGCGGCGAGCAGTTCGCCGAGCAGCGCGGCCTGGTCGCCGTGGGCGGGGCGCGGCGCCCCGTCCGGGCCTGCCAGCAGCCCCATCGCGCTGGTGTACAGATGGGCCTCGTCCAGCAGCGTCCCGTTCGGCAGCCGCATCGGGTACGCCTCCCGGGGGAGCAGCACCCGGGTGTAGAAAGGCAGTTCGGTCTCGTCGACCGCCTTCAGCTGGTCGTCGTCCAGCCAGGTCACCGCCAGCGTCCGCTCGGCCGTGCGGTCGGCGAACGGCGCGGTCGCCACGTATCCGGCCGGGTAGATGTGCGCGCACATCCCGATCGAGATGCCCCGGGTGCTCACCGGCACCATCGGTACGGTCCCCGACAGCCCCCGGCTCACCAGCTTGTTGTTCAGCTGGGCGGGGGAGGCGTTGGAACCGACGGAGACCGCGGGGTGCCGCTCGGCGAGCGGAGCGAGACCTTCCGCCTTGAGGTGGTCGTCGAGGGGGACCGGCCCGTCGCCGGTGAGGACGTTCCAGCCCTGGACGGGGCCGTCGTCGGCCTCCAGTTGCAGCAGACACCCCTGGTGCAGGAGGGACGGTTCCGTGATCGGACGTCCGGGATAGGTGAGCGGGGCCTTGGCTGGCACGGTGGCAAGGCCGAGGGCTTGCAGCGAACGGTTCAGCACCCTGCTTCTCCTTACGGCGACACGGTCGACTGATGCGAGCTTCCCACAGCCCGCCCGCGATGGCCGCGAACGCGCAGGTGCGCCGCCCGGAAGTGCCGTCCGGCGTGGCTAGAATTGCCTCTTCTCTGCTCAAGTACCGTGAACGGGGGGCTCTTTGATGATGCTGACACGGGCGATGATCAGCGGGCGGGGGCATCCGAGGTTCCGTACCTCGCTGCGCTGGTGGATCGCCGAACGGACCGTGCCGATGCTGTTCGCCCTGGCCATCGGCGGCATGGTCCTGCTGTCGGCCGTGATGGCCGCGTGCCTGACGCTGACGCTGCGCTCCCCGCTCGGCACGGCCGAACGGTTCGGCGACTGGCACGAGATGCTCATCCTCACCCTCCAGTCGTTAAGGGCCTGTGTGGGCACGGACAACCTCAGCCCGCAGGAGGGCAACACCGCCCACGAGGTCCTCTCCACGATCGCCTCCGTCATCGGCGCGGTCGTGCCCGCCACCCTCATCGGCGTCGTCTTCATCAAGCTGTTCTCGGTACAGCCCTTCGTCTGGCGCCGCAAGGTCAGCCTCAGCTACGCCCACCAGGCCGACGCCCGCGAGTTCGCCGAGGAGCACGCGGGGCGCGACGAGCGGATCATCGCCGTGCGGTTCTACAACCGGATGGAGAACCTCTCCATCATCGATCTGACCGCCCGCGTCTACCTCTGGTACCTGCGCACCTCGCCGCACGACGGCACCCCGGTCTTCTACAAGCAGCCGCTGCGCGTGCTGGACCAGCAGGGCCGTCCGGCGGAGGAGCGGAACTGGTTCGTCATGGACCGGGGCTCCCCGTTCACCGTCTGGATCCCCGTCGAGGCGGCCGTGCCGAGTCTGCCGATCACCCGGATACAGGGCACGGACCTGGCGGGCGCCGAATCGGTGCGGATGCTCGTCCGGCTGACCGCCAAGGCGGGCGGTCTGGGGACCGAGGTGTTCGGCGAGCGCTGGTTCGACCTGGCCGGCGACGACTTCGAACTCGGTCGCTTCGCCCCGCTCAAACCACGGGTGGACGCCGACATACGCACCTGGGACGGCTGGCGCAGGTTCGACGACCTGCACACCCCCGAGCCGGCCGCCCGCGAGGAACTGCCGCCGCCGGTGAAGGACGTGGCCCCGGTGAAGGGCGGGGAGCCCGTGAAGGGCACTGTGCCCTCCAGGCCCCGGTTCCGGTTCCGGGGCCGGTACGCCGTTCCCCGTAGCGCCGCCTCCCGCCCCGCGACCGGCCGCTGACCCACCCGGGAGAGGTCCTGGGGTGAGGCGACGCGTCACACCCTCACACGGGACGGGGTGTCAGGCCGCCCGGCGGCAGCGCGACCGGCGGGGGCGCCGGCAGCTCGATCGCGCCGTGAGGGCCCGGCGGATCACAGGAACGTGAGGCCCTCGCCCCGGTACGTCGGCACGGTCGCCGTCACCCGGTCGCCCTCGATGAGCTGGAGCGTGTCGAACCGCTCGCACAGCTCTCCGGCCTTCGCGTGCCGGAACCACACCTTGTCACCGATCAGCAGATCGTCGGCGGGGGCGCCCAGCAGCGGCGTCTGCACCTCGCCGGGGCCCTCCTGCGGGTCGTAGCGCAGCCCTTCGGGGAGGTACGGGACCGGCAGCCGGTCCGCACCGGCCGCACCGGACGCCGGATAGCCGCCGCCGAGCACGGTCACCACGCCCACCCCGGGCCGCCGCACCACGGGCTGAGCGAACAGGGCCGCCGGACGGGCGCTGAACGAGGTGTAGTTGTCGAAGAGCCGGGGTACGTAGAGGCCCGATCCGGCGGCGATCTCGGTGACCGCGTCCTCCGCCGCGGTGTGCTGCACACTCCCGGTGCCACCGCCGTTGACGAACTCCAGGTCCGGCGCCACGGCACGGATCGCCCGCACCACCTCGGCCCGCCGCGCCGCCAGCTCCTTGCGCGCGGTGGCCTGCATCAGCCGGATCGCCCGGGAGCGCAGCGGCCGACCCGCGACCGAGTCGCCCACCCCGGCGATGTGCCCCTCGTACGCCATCAGCCCCACCAGCCGGAACCCCGGCCTGCGCACCACCGACCGGGCCAGCTCCGCCAGTTGGCCGGGGGTGCGCAGCGGGGAGCGCAGGGCGCCGATGCGCACCCGGCCGCCGAGCATCCGCAGCGAGGTGTCCAGTTCCAGACAGACCCGGATCTCCTCGGTGCCCCCGGCCCGCGCCGCGTCGATCAGCTCCAGCTGCGCGTGGTCGTCCACCATGACGGTCACCGCGGCGGCGAGCTTGGGATCGGCGGCCAGCTCGGCGAAGGCCGCCCGGTCCGCCGACGGATAGGCGAGGAGCACGTCCTCGAAACCGGCCCGCGCCAGCCACAGCGACTCCGCGAGCGTGAACGACATGATCCCCGCGAACCCGGGCCGCGCCAGCACCCGTTCCAGCAGCGCCCGGCACCGCACCGACTTGCTGGCCACCCGGATCGGCTTCCCCGCCGACCGCCGGACGAGGTCGTCGGCGTTGGCGTCGAACGCGTCGAGATCGACGACGGCGAGCGGGGCGTCGAGATGGGCGGTGGCCCGGTTGTAGCGGGTCCGGTCAGCGGCACGGGCAGTCATGGCCGCAGCTTGCCAGACGACCGTACCGCTGGGTAGGGGGACGATCCGCGCAGATCGGCCCACCCCTGCCCGGCCGGCCCGGCGTCCGCTCCCACCGGGGCCACCGCAGCCCGTAGAGTGACGGGCACGCGGCGAGCGACGCGCTTGCCCGTGCGGGCGGATCACACGGGCGGTACGGAACGGACCAGGGGGGCGGATGAGTACCGAGGCGCAACGCGCTCCCGTCCCACCGCGCCCGACCACCCCACCCCGCGTCCCTCCGCCCCCCACCGCACCACCGACCCCGCCGACCACGGCACCACCCACCACGGGACCCGCCCCGACCGCCGCCCCCGCTCCGACGGGGCCCCCTCGGCCTGCCTCCGCGCCCGCGCCCGCGCCGCCGACCCGGGAGGCGGCACCGGTCCCTGCCTCCGCGCAGCCGTCCCGGGAGGCGGCACCGGTACCTCCCCCCGCACCCGCCGCGGAACCGGCACCGCCTGCCGCACCGCCGACCCGGGACGCCGCCCCGGCCTCCGCCGCCGTGCCGGGCCCGGCCGTGCCGCCCCCGGCACCCCTGGCCCCGCCCGCCCCCACCCCCGCGCCGGCCCCTGCGTCCACCGCGAAGGGGACGCCCGCTTCCCGTGCGTACGACGCTTCCGCCTCCGCCGCGACGCCCACCCCGACCGAGGCTCCCGCGCCCGCACACCCCGCCTCCGCCCCGGTCCCCGCAGCGCGCTCCGCCCGTACCGGCGACGACGGGAACGCGTGGCGGGAGCCCGTACCCCCGGCCATACCGCCCACCGCGCCTCCGCCACGCACGCCCGACCGTGCCGTCGGCCCCGCCACACCACCCGCCTCACCGTCGCCCACCCAGGCCCCGGCCCCCTCCGGGCCGTCCGCGTCCACGCCCCCGAGCGCGCCGGTTCCGACGCCACGGCCCCCGGCCGCATCGGGCCCCGCATCGGGCGCCGACTCCCCGGAGCAGGGGGCCGCACCCGGCACCCGCACGCGTCAGCCGGAGCCCGGGGCCCCGCCCCGTACCGGCACTCCCGAGCGGGAACCGGAGGCCAGACCGGCCCCGGCCGCGCGCGGGACCCACGCACCCCCCGCGCCCCGGCCCTCCGAGGCGGCCCGGGCCGGGGGACCGTCGGCCGCCGAGACCACCGCGCGGTTGCGGCCCGTGCCGCCGGCGCACGCTCCGGCGCCCGGCGGGCGCCCGGCGGCCGGTCTTCCGCCGCTGCCGCCCACCCCGCCGACGACCCGGCGGCGGCCCGTGGGGGCGGTGGATCTCGGAGGGCCGCCCACCGGGGGCGGGGCGGTGGGTGCGCCCTACGCCTACCGGCCGTTGCACACCGCGGTGCCGCCCGAGACGCCGGCCGAGACGACCGCGCGGCTGCGGCCGGTGCGGGACCGGCACCCGTTCAGGACGGCGGCCGCCGCCGTCTGCGTCGTCCTCGGGCTCGGGCTGATCGGCGGGGCGGCCACCGGCAGTTGGCTGATCAGCGACTCGGAGGCCGATCCGGCGGAGCACAGCGCGTACACCGTGGGCGCCGCCGCCTGGCACAGCATTCCGGTGGACACGCTGTTCCCGCGCACGCTCAAGGGCGACGGAGCCGGGCCCGGCCGCTCCGACCGGGTCTGGACCCGGATCGCCGTCGCGCCGGACAGCGGCTGCGCGGAAGGGCTCGACCCCCTCCTCCTCAAGGCCCTGGCGCAGGCCGGCTGCGCCCGGCTGCTGCGCGCCACGTACACCGACGCCACACGCAGCAGCGTGATCACCGTCGGCATGGTCTTCACCGAGGCCGACGC
This sequence comes from Streptomyces sp. NPDC001515, assembly GCF_053597115.1. Lineage (NCBI taxonomy): Bacteria > Bacillati > Actinomycetota > Actinomycetes > Kitasatosporales > Streptomycetaceae > Streptomyces > Streptomyces sp. NPDC001515. Next base: position 39,904 of record NZ_JBSFHN010000038.1, on the reverse strand, counting down.
CGAAGGCATGCGGACGCTGAGCAACCGCTTCACCGCCGAACACCTCGACACCCGCGCCGATCTGATGCCCCGTCCGTACGCCGTGAAGAACACCCCGGCCGCCGGCTTCGGCGACCGGCAGCGGGCCAGCTGGACCGTGCACGTCCTGACCGAGGTGCCCGTCGTCATGTTCTCCGTCTCCGGATTCGCCGACGGGCGGAAGGTGGCTGACCCGCAGCCCGCCGACAAGGCCATGGTGCCGAACGCGACGACCCCCGCCGCCCAGGCCGGACTCGGGCACGAGGCCAGGGGCGTGGCCGACCGGATCGAACGCGGACTGCGCCGCACCGTCGCCGACCTCACGGAGAAGCCCGAATGAGCCGCCGCGACGGAGGAACCCGCACGAGCCGCCGTGACGGAGAAGCCGGGACGAGCCGCCGTGCCCGCTCCGGCCGGCTCCTCGGCACGGTCTGCGCCGCCACCGCGCTCGCCCTGCTGCCCGTGACGCCCGCGGGCGCCGACACCATACGGGCCCAGCAGTGGGGCCTGGACGCCCTGCACACCGAGAAGGCGTGGAAGACCACCCGGGGCAAGGGAATCACCGTGGCCGTCGTCGACACGGGCGTCGACGGAACCCTGCCCGACCTCGCGGGCCAGGTCCTCCCCGGCAAGGACCTGATCGGCTTCGGCGCCGCACGCGGGGACCGCTCCTGGGCCCGGCACGGCACGGCCATGGCCGGGATCATCGCCGGACGCGGCCACGGCGACGGACGCGAGGCGGGCGTCCTCGGCGTGGCGCCCGAGGCGCGGATCCTGCCCGTCCGGGTCATCCTCGAAGCCGGCGACCCCGCCCGCGCCAAGGCCCGCAAGACCCGGGGGACCGCGCTCGCCGACGGCATCCGCTGGGCCGCCGACCACGGTGCCGACGTCATCAACCTCTCCCTCGGCGACGACAGCGCCTCCGCACACCCCGAACCCGGCGAGGACGCCGCCGTCCAGTACGCCCTGAAGAAGGGCGCCGTCGTCGTCGCCTCCTCCGGCAACGGCGGCGAGAAGGGCGACCACATCTCGTACCCGGCCGCCTACCCCGGCGTGATAGCGGTCGCCGCCGTCGACCGGTACGGCACCCACGCCTCCTTCTCCACCCGCCGCTGGTACGCCACCGTGAGCGCACCCGGCGTCGACATCGTCGTCCCCGCGCCCGACCGGAAGTACTACGTGGAGTGGGGCACCTCGGCCGCCGCCGCCTTCGTCTCCGGCGCCGTCGCCCTCGTCCGCGCCGCGCACCCCGGGCTCACTCCGGCCCAGATCCGAAAGCTCCTCACCGACACCGCGCGCGACGCCCCGTCCGGCGGCCGCGACGACGCGCGCGGTTACGGCATCGTCGACCCGGCCGCCGCCATCAAGGCGGGCGCCGCGGTGCGCCCCGAGGACGCGCGCGCCGACTCCACCGCCGGCTACCGCAAGCGGTACTTCGGATCGGGCCCCGCCCCCGCCCGCCCGGACGACGGACCGGCCGGCTGGATCGCCCCGGCGGCGGGCGGCCTCGGCGCGGTCCTGCTCGCCCTGGCGGTCCTGCTGTGGCGCGGCCGTGGACCCCGCGTCCGACGCCGCTGACGGCCGTCCCCGCGCCTCGGCCGTCGTCTCGCTCGGCTCAGCCGGCGTTCCCGGTCCGGACGACGCCCACGGCCGCCTCCGCCACCGACTCGACCCGCGCGATGCCCGCCGCCTCGGTGCGCTGCCCGGCGGAGAGCACCGCGACCAGACAGGCATGGCCGTCCACGGTGACGCGGCCGATGCTGTTGACGTTCCACAGCCCGGTGGCGGTCCTCGGCATCCAGCCGTTCTTCAGGGCCGAGTCGCTGCCCGCCGCCGAGACGCCCCACCGCTGGTCGGCCTCCACCTGCCGCATGAGGGTGCGCACGTACGTCCGGGAGGCCCGGTTCAGTACCGCGCCCTCGTCGTCGGTGAACACCGCCTCCAGCAGCGTCAGCTGATCGGCCGCCGTGGTCCGGGTCAGCCCCCACGCCCGCGCGGCCTTCGTCGAGGTCAGGCCGAACCGCTCGTTGGCCGCGTCGAGGCCGTCCGCCCCGCCCGCCGCCGCCAGCAGCGCCGTCGCCGCGTCGTTGTCGCTGCGCCCGATCATCACGGCCGCCCGCGCACGCTCCGCCGCGGTCAGCACGCGCCCCTCGTCCTGGGCGCGCAGCAGCAGCGCGGCGAGGATGTCGACCTTGACGATGCTCGCCGTGTCGTACGTCGCGTCCGCGCCGCCGTACACCGCGCGGATTCCGGTGTCGCGGTCCAGGACGGCCACCGACACCGCCTCCCCGTCCGCTTCCGCCGGCAGGCTCTTCAGGGCCGCCGCCAGCTCCGCGTCCCGGTTCGTCACCGCTGCCCCGCCCTTCACCGCCGTCGCCGGGGCGGACGCCGTCGGCGACACGGACGATACGGAGGCCGAGGCGGCGGGCAGCTGACGCGGCGACCGGCCGGACAGGTACGCGCCCCCGGCGGCCGACGCGGTCAGCACGACGGCGGCGGTCAGGAAGACGGGCAGGGCGGATCGGCGGAGTGCGTGGCGGGGCATGTCCCGGACGCTAGGAACCGAGGCTGGCACCCGGCTGGGCCCGACCTGTCGACAGGATGAGAAAACCCAGGCACTACGCTCGCCCTGTGGCGCAGAAGAACATTCCGGACCCCGGATACTCCGACGACGACGGCTCGGCCGACCCCGCCCTGACCGAGGCCCTGAACGCCTGGTCCGCCGACCGCACGGCCATAGGACCGGTGCTCGCCGCCCTCAAGGGGGCCCGGCTGCTGGTTCCCGTGGTCGCCGTCCTCGGCGAGGTGGAGGAGGACGAGAGCGGGCTGCGCCGCGAGAAGACCAGTGACATGGCGGTGCCCACGCTCCAGGCGGGCGACCGGCGCGCCCTGCCCGCCTTCACCTCCACCGCCTCGCTGGCCCTCTGGGACCCGCAGGCCCGCCCCGTCGCCGTACCCCTGCACCAGGCGCTCCAGGCCGCCGCGCACGAGAAGGCCGACACGGTGGTGCTCGACCTCGCGGGGCCGGTGGCCTTCGAGCTGACCGGCTCCGCGCTGCTCGCCCTCGCCGAGGGGCGGACCAGCGCCGATCCGCTCGACGACCCCGCCGTCACCACCGCCGTGCGGGCGGCCGTCGCCGCCGAGCCCGCCGTGGTCCGCGCCCACCTCGGCCCCGGCCGCGCCGACGGCACGCTCGCCCTGGTGCTGGCCGCCGGCGCCGACCCCGCCGAGACGGCGGGCCGGGTCGCGCGCGCCCTGGCCGCCGACGAGGTGCTGCGCGCCCGCCTGGTGCGCGGTCTGGACCTCGCGCTGCTCCCGGCCGACGCACCGGCGCCGGGCGAGGCCCTGTTCACGCGCTGAGCCGGCCCGTACGACGTGAGCCCCCGCCGGTGTGCGGCGGGGGCTCACGTGCGAAAGGGAAGAGGACGGGCGGCGGCTCAGCCGAAGACGGGGCCGGTGTACTTCTCGCCGGGGCCCTGGCCGGGCTCGTCCGGGACCAGGGACGCCTCGCGGAACGCCAGCTGGAGCGACTTCAGACCGTCGCGGAGCGGGGCCGCGTGGAAGGAGCTGATCTCCGTGGTGCTCGCGTCCAGCAGTCCGGCCAGGGCGTGCACCAGCTTGCGGGCCTCGTCCAGGTCCTTGTGGTCGTCGCCGTCCTCGGTCAGTCCGAGCTTGACGGCGGCGGCGCTCATCAGGTTGACGGCGACCGTCACGATCACCTCGACGGCGGGCACCTCCGCGATGTCGCGGGCCATGTCGTCGAAGCCGGGGGTCTCACTGGTGGGGGTCGCGTCACTCATGCGCCCTACGATAGGCCCCCGGCCTGCCCCTTCCCGCCCCGGGCGGACATGCGCACACCGGTTCGCGCACGCCCCGGAGAGCTGCTAACCTTGTGTAACGACCGGCTGGGTGCCTATGTGCCCGGCCCACAAGTGGAGGCTCCGATCTCCCACCTGACCGTCCCCCGGGACGGCGGGTCACCGGTCAGGTGGTGCCCATCGTTCCGTACGGACGATGGAGCCGCCCGATGCGCCCCGCGGTTGACCGTGGCGGTGTTCCGGTTGTCCAGGAGCCCCGCATGTGTCCCGGCGGGGCATTTTTCATGGCCTTGCACGGTTGGTCTGTCTGAAACAGACGTTACGCGGCTGTCCGCCAGGCGGTCGCGTGGTGCTACCGAGGAGGATCCATCAGCGCCGAGCCCCGCATCAACGACCGGATTCGCGTGCCCGAGGTGCGACTTGTCGGTCCCAGTGGCGAGCAGGTCGGAATCGTGCCGCTTGCCAAGGCCCTGGAACTCGCACAGGAGTACGACCTCGACCTGGTCGAGGTGGCGGCTACCGCCCGTCCGCCCGTGTGCAAGCTCATGGACTACGGGAAGTTCAAGTACGAGTCGGCCATGAAGGCCCGTGAGGCGCGCAAGAACCAGGCGCACACGGTCATCAAGGAGATGAAGCTCCGGCCGAAGATCGACCCGCACGACTACGACACCAAGAAGGGTCACGTCGTTCGGTTCCTCAAGCAGGGTGACAAGGTCAAGATCACGATCATGTTCCGTGGTCGTGAGCAGTCCCGCCCCGAACTGGGCTTCCGACTGCTCCAGCGTCTGGCTTCGGACGTGGAGGAACTCGGTTTCATCGAGTCCAACCCGAAGCAGGACGGCCGGAACATGATCATGGTTCTGGGCCCGCACAAGAAGAAGACCGAAGCCATGGCCGAGGCCCGCGAGGCCCAGGCCGCCCGCAAGGCCGAGCGTCAGGGTACGTCCGACGCCCCGGCAGCGGACGAGGCTCCGGCCGAGACACCTTCCGAGGCGTGACCTCCGGGGGCCGCCATCCAGGCGCCCCCGGGTCCACCCCGGAACCCATGAAGATCTGACGCCCCTGCTGTCCGGTGCCCGCACCGCGAGGGGCGCCACTGACGAGGAGAGAACGGCGCGATGCCGAAGAACAAGACGCACAGCGGTGCCAGCAAGCGCTTCAAGATCACCGGCTCCGGCAAGGTGCTCCGCGAGAGGGCCGGCAAGCGCCACCTGCTCGAGCACAAGTCGTCCAAGAAGACCCGCTCGCTGACCGGCACGGTCGTCGTGGCTCCGGCCGACGCCAAGAAGATCAAGAAGCTTCTCGGCAAGTGAGGTGCCGTTCCGGGTGACACCCGGGACGCGCCCTCGATCCGACCGGGACCAATTCGTTTCCGGGCCGTGTGAGGACACCCACGGCCCCGCTACAAGGAGTTAACAAGTGGCACGCGTCAAGCGGGCAGTCAACGCCCACAAGAAGCGCCGGGCGATCCTCGAGGCCGCCAGCGGTTACCGCGGTCAGCGCTCGCGCCTGTACCGCAAGGCCAAGGAGCAGGTCACCCACTCCCTGGTCTACAACTACAACGACCGCAAGAAGCGCAAGGGCGACTTCCGTCAGCTGTGGATTCAGCGCATCAACGCCGCTGCCCGCCAGAACGGCATGACGTACAACCGCCTCATCCAGGGTCTGAAGGCCGCCAACATCGAGGTGGACCGCAAGATCCTGGCCGAGCTCGCGGTCAACGACGCCAACGCGTTCGCCGCCCTCGTCGAGGTCGCCCAGAAGGCCCTTCCGAGCGACGTCAACGCCCCGAAGGCCGCCTGATCCAGGCCGCACTTCTTGGCTTCTGAGCCGGACCCGCAGGCGCGCGCCGTCTGCGGGTCCGGTGCGTTGCACCCCCGGACCCCGTCGTCCGGACCTTTTTCGTACCGCAAGAGAGGCGCGCCGCCGACATGGGCACCCCCGAACTGATCTCCCCGCGTTCGCCACGGGTCGCCGCCGCGAGGCGCCTGGCCCGGCGCAACTTCCGCGGCAAGGAGCGCAGGTTCATCGCCGAGGGGCCGCAGGCCGTGCGCGAGGCCGCGGACCACCGCGGCAGCGACGGCGAACCCACCCTCATCGAGCTGTTCGCCACCGCCGAGGCCGCCGAGCGCCACACCGCCATCGTCGACGCCGCCCACGCCGCCGGCGCCCGGGTGCACCTCGCCGACAGCGAGGTCCTGGCCGATGTGTCGCAGACCGTCACCCCGCAGGGGCTGATCGGCGTCTGCCGCTTCCTGGACTCGCCCTTCGACGCCGTCCTCGCCGCCCGGCCCAAGCTCGTCGCCGTCCTCGCGAACGTCCGCGACCCCGGGAACGCCGGCACCGTGCTGCGCTGCGCCGACGCCGCGGGCGCCGACGCGGTCGTCCTCACCGACGCCTCCGTCGACCTGTACAACCCCAAGTCGGTCCGCGCCTCCGTCGGCTCCCTCTTCCATCTGCCGGTCGCCGTCGGCGTACCCGTCGAGACGGCGGTGAGCGGACTGCGGGAGGCGGGCGTGCGGATCCTCGCCGCCGACGGGGCGGGCGAGCGGGACCTGGACGACGAACTCGACGCCGGCACCATGGGCACCCCCACCGCCTGGGTCTTCGGCAACGAGGCATGGGGCCTGCCCGAGGAGACCCGCGCCCTGGCCGACGCCGTCGTCCGGGTGCCCATCCACGGCAGGGCCGAGAGCCTCAACCTCGCCACCGCCGCCGCGGTCTGCCTCTACGCCTCCGCCCGCGCCCAGCGCCCCCGCCGTACCACGGGCTGACCCAGCCGTCCCACCCCCGCCCCGCAGGGTGTCGCTCCGTCACCGCGGGCTAGTAGGGTGACGAACTCGGGGGCCCACTGCACCGGTTCGAGAGGTGGGGTACGGGAAGATGGCTGTCGGCATGAGCGGGTCGCGGGCGACCGGGGCGGCCGTCGCGCGCCCCGCGGGGGACCCGGACGTGGTGACCGTCGCGGGCGTCGGTCCCGGCGGCGGCGCGCTGGACCCGGACGACCTCCCCGACGGACTCGTCGTCGCCGACGAGACGGGCCGGGTCATCTGCTTCAACGCCGCCGCCGCCCGGATCACCACCGTGTCCCCGGCGGCCGCGCTGGGCCGCCCGCTCCAGCACGTCCTGCCGCTGGAGGACCTCAAGGGCCGCCGCTGGTGGGAGCTGACCGATCCGTACGGCGGCCTCGCCACCCGCGTCGGCCAGCCCGAACGCAATCTGCTGCTGCCCGGGGGGCGCGAGGTCCTGGTCTCGGCGCGCTACGTACGCGAGAGCCCGACCGGACCGGTGTGCCGGCTGGTGATCAGCCTGCGCGGCACCGAGGCCCGCCGCCGCAACGAGCGCAGCAACGCCGAACTCATCGCCACCGTCGCCCACGAACTGCGCTCGCCGCTCACCTCCGTCAAGGGCTTCACCGCCACCCTGCTGGCCAAGTGGGAGCGCTTCACGGACGACCAGAAGCGGCTGATGCTGGAGACCGTCGACGCCGACGCCAACCGCGTCACCCGGCTGATCGCCGAACTGCTGGACATCTCCCGGATCGACTCCGGCCGCCTGGAGCTGCGCCGCCAGCCCGTCGACCTCTCCGCCGCCGTCGAACGCCACGTCCAGGCGCTCACCGCCAACGGCCAGGACCCCGCCCGCTTCCTCGTCCGCACCTGCCAGCCGCTGCCCCAGGTGTGGGCCGATCCCGACAAGGTCGACCAGGTCCTCGGCAACCTCCTGGAAAACGCGGTGCGCCACGGCGAGGGAACCGTCACGATTGAGGTGGCCCCCGCGACGGCGACGAGCGACGAGAAGGGAACGGCGGTCACCGTGAGTGACGAAGGTCCCGGCATTCCCGAGCAGTCGATGGGCCGTGTCTTCACCCGCTTCTGGCGGGGGAGCAAGCGCGGCGGCACCGGCCTGGGCCTCTACATCGTCAAGGGCATCGTCGAGGCCCACGGCGGCACCATCACGGTCGGGCGCGGGCCCGGGGGCGGCGCCGAGTTCCGATTTATTCTGCCCGTGGCTGCGCCGGCCTACCTGAAGTAGCGGCCCCGGCGGCCCACGGGCGCCCCCTTCATCCCGTGACCCTTAGACTCGACCATTGGCACCTTTGCGTCCTCCGGTCGTCGAGCGGGGTCGCGCCACCAGCCAATCGGAAGTACGGGAAGAGATGTCGGCACCGAACAAGTCGTACGACCCAGTCGAGGTCGAGGCACTGAAACCGGAAGAGATCGAGCGCATGCGGGACGAGGCGTTCGCCGCCTTCGCCGCCGCCGGTGACCTCGACGCGCTCGCCCAGGCGAAGACCGCGCACACCGGTGGTACCTCCCCCCTGTCCCTCGCCAACCGCGAGATCGGCGCGCTGCCCCCGCAGGCCAAGGCCGAGGCCGGCAAGCGCGTCGGCCAGGCCCGCGGCGCCGTGGCCAAGGCCCTGGCCGCGCGCCAGGCGGAGCTGGAGGCCGAGCGCGACGCCCGCGTCCTGGTCGAGGAAGCGGTGGACGTCACCCTCCCCTACGACCGCACCCCGGCCGGCGCCCGCCACCCGCTGACGACCATCATGGAGCGCGTCGCCGACGTCTTCGTGGCCATGGGCTACGAGATCGCCGAGGGCCCCGAGGCCGAGGCCGAGTGGTTCAACTTCGACGCGCTGAACTTCGTGCCCGACCACCCGGCGCGCCAGATGCAGGACACCTTCTTCGTCGAGGGCGCCGACGGCGCGAAGACCGACGAGTCCGGTGTCGTGCTGCGCACCCACACCTCACCGGTCCAGGCCCGCACCCTGCTCGACCGGGAGCCCCCGGTCTACGTCGTCTGCCCGGGGCGGGTCTACCGCACCGACGAGCTGGACGCCACGCACACCCCGGTCTTCCACCAGATCGAGCTGCTCGCCGTGGACGAGGGCCTGACCATGGCCGATCTGAAGGGCACCCTCGACCACATGGTCCAGGCGCTCTTCGGCCCGGACATGAAGACCCGGCTGCGGCCGAACTTCTTCCCGTTCACCGAGCCGTCCGCCGAGATGGACATGGTCTGCTACGTCTGCCGCGGCGAGTCCGTCGGCAACCCCGACCGCCCCTGCCGCACCTGCGGCAGCGAGGGCTGGATCGAGCTGGGCGGCTGCGGCATGGTCAACCCCAAGGTGCTCATCGCCTGCGGCGTCGACCCGGAGAAGTACAGCGGATTCGCCTTCGGCTTCGGCATCGAGCGGATGCTGATGTTCCGCCACCACGTTGAAGACATGCGAGACATGGTCGAGGGAGACGTCCGGTTCACCCGGCCCTTCGGGATGGAGATCTGATGCGCGTCCCGCTTTCCTGGCTGCGGGAATACGTCGACCTGCCGGTCACCGAGACCGGCCGCGACGTGCAGGCCAAGCTCGTCGGCGTCGGCCTGGAGGTCGAGACCGTCGAGCAGATCGGCGCCGGCCTCCGGGGCCCGCTGGTCGTCGGACAGGTGCTGACCATCGAGGAGCTGGAGGGCTTCAAGAAGCCCATCCGCTTCTGCACGGTCGACGTCGGCACCGCCAACGGCACCGGCGAGCCGCAGGAGATCGTCTGCGGTGCCCGCAACTTCTCCGTCGGCGACAAGGTCGTCGTGGTCCTGCCCGGCGCGGTGCTCCCCGGCGACTTCGCCATCGCCGCGCGCAAGACGTACGGCCGCACCTCGCACGGCATGATCTGCTCCACCGACGAGCTGGGCATGGGCGACGACGGGACGCACGGCATCATCGTGCTCCCGCCGGAGCACGAGGCGGGCACCGACGCGATCGAGCTGCTCCAGCTCGTCGACGAGGTCCTCGACATCGCCGTCACCCCGGACCGGGGCTACTGCCTGTCGATGCGCGGTGTCGCCCGTGAGACCGCCACTGCCTACGGGCTGCCGCTGCGCGACCCCGCGCTCCTGGACGTGCCCGCGCCCAACGCGTACGGCTACCCGGTGCGGGTCTCCGACCCGGTCGGCTGCGACCGCTTCACCGCGCGCACCGTGGTCGGCCTCCGGCCCGAGGCCCGGTCCCCGATCTGGATGCAGCGCCGCCTCCAGAAGGCCGGCATGCGTCCGATCTCGCTCGCCGTCGACGTCACCAACTACGTGATGCTCGAACTGGGCCAGCCGCTGCACGCCTACGACCGCAGCCGTGTCGAGGGCCCGATCGGCGTGCGCCGGGCCGAGCAGGGCGAGAAGCTCACCACGCTCGACGGGCAGGTGCGCGTCCTGGACGCCGCCGACCTCGTCATCACCGACGACCGCGGCCCCATCGGCCTCGCGGGCGTCATGGGCGGGGCGAACACCGAGATCGCCGACTCCTCCGACGAGGCGCACACCACCGAGGTCGTCATCGAGGCCGCGCACTTCGACGCGATCTCGATCGCCCGCACCGCGCGCCGCCACAAGCTGTCCTCCGAGGCGTCCAAGCGCTTCGAGCGCGGCGTCGACCCGCAGGCCGCGGCCGCCGCGGCCCAGCGCACCGTCGACCTGCTGGTGCTGCTCGCCGGAGGCACCGCCGAGGCGGGCGTCACCGAGATCAGCGCCCCGTCCGCGCCCCGGACCATCACCATGGCGGCCGACCACCCGGACAGGGTCGCGGGCGTCGCCTACGGCCGCGAGACCGTGGTGCGCCGCCTCCAGGAGGTCGGCTGCGACGTCTACGGGCAGGACGAGCTCCTGGTCACCGCGCCGTCCTGGCGCCCCGACCTGAACGAGCCGAACGACCTGGCCGAAGAGGTCATCCGGCTGGAGGGCTACGAGAACCTGCCCTCCACCCTCCCCACCCCGCCCTCCGGCCGCGGACTCACCGACCGCCAGCGGCTCCACCGCCGCGTCGGCCGCGCCCTGGCCGGCGCCGGATACGTCGAGGCGCTGAACTACCCCTTCATCGGCGAGGCGGTCCTGGACCAGCTCGGCCTGGAGGCGGACGACGACCGCCGCCGCACGGTCAAGCTGGTCAACCCGCTCTCCGACGAGGAGCCCTCGCTGCGCACCACGCTGCTGCCGGGCCTCCTCGGCGCGCTGCGGCGCAACGACGGCCGGGGCAGCCACGACCTCGCGCTCTTCGAGACCGGTCTGGTCTTCCGGCCGACCGGCCGGGAGACGAAGCCGGTCCGGCTGCCCGTCGACCGGCGCCCCTCCGACGAGGAGCTCGCCACGCTCGACGCCGCGCTTCCGCACCAGCCCCGGCAGGTCGCGGTGGTCCTCGCGGGCGCCCGCGAGCAGGCCGGCTGGTGGGGCAAGGGCCGCCCGGCCGACTGGGCGGACGCCATCGAGGCCGCCCGCACCGTCGCCCGGGAGGCCGGCGTCGAGCTGACCGTCCGCGCCGACCGGCACGCGCCCTGGCACCCGGGCCGCTGCGCCGCGCTGTACGTGACGGCCGACGGCGCGGAGACCCTCGTCGGGCACGCGGGCGAGCTGCACCCGCGCGTCATCAAGGAGCTCCACCTGCCGGCGCGCACCTGCGCCATGGAACTCCGGCTCGACCTGCTGGAGCAGGCCGCCGACGGCACGCTCCAGGCGCCCCGGATCTCCACCTTCCCGGTGGCCACCCAGGACGTCGCGCTCGTCGTCGACCAGGCCGTCCCGGCGGCCGACGTGGAGCGTGCCCTGCGCGAGGGCGCGGGCGAACTCCTCGAATCGCTGCGGCTGTTCGACGTGTTCACCGGTGAGCAGATCGGCGGGGGACGCAAGTCCCTGGCGTACGCGCTGCGCTTCCGCGCGGGCGACCGGACGCTGACCGTCGACGAGGCGAGCGCCGCGCGCGACGCGGCGGTCGCGCTGGCCGCCGAGCGCACCGGCGCGGTGCTGCGCGGCGCGTAGCACCACCCGTACGCAAGGGGAGGGGCGTGTCCGGACAACCCCGGACACGCCCCTCCGTGCTCGCCGGGGCGGCACGGACCGCACGCGGGTCGCGGTCCACCGGGTGAGCCCCGGCCGTGGACCGGCCCCGCGGCCACCCTCCGATCCATGGGCAGTGGGTCGTGCGATCCGGCGCCGCCCGCGCTGCCGCGGAGTGTCGGGCAGGTCGGCAGGGCGGACGGCGCGGGAGCGGGCCGCCGTGCTGTACGAGGGGGAGCAGACGACCCGGCCGCCTCTTGCGAGGGGACCCATTCAAACCGTCCGGGCACCGCCGCGACAGCGTGCGCGAGGGGACGGTTCGGGCATTCCGTTCACACCCCGTGTGAATCGTGCTCCACTGGGGCGACACGTCCGTGGCGTGCCGATCCACCCGGAGGGGGCGATGGGGGCAATGGAGCCCAATACCTTGCTAGAGGCGCTGATCGACGAGGCGGGGGTCTCCCGGGCCGGACTCGCGGCCCATGTGAACCGGGCGGGGCGCGACCGCGGGCTGTGCCTGCGCTACGAGCACACTGCCGTGGCCCGCTGGCTGAAGGGCCAGCGCCCGCGCGGCCAGGTCCCCGACCTCATCTGCGAGGTGCTGGGCCACCGGCTGAGCAGGGCACTCTCGCTCGACGACATCGGCATGGCCTTCCCCGCCGGCGGTCCGGCCGCCCCCGCCTCCTCGCTCACCGGCTTCGTCGAGCGGACCACCGCCCTGTGGCGCTCGGACGAACAGCAGCGCCACGGACTGACCGCCGCCCCGGCCGCCACGGGGACCACGGCGGTGATGCCCGTCTGGGAGTGGGAGAACCCGCCGGAGGACACCGATGTGTCGCGGACCGGGCCGCGCCGCGTGGGTACGGCCGACATAGCGATGCTGCGGGCCGCCCGCGCCCACTACGAACTGATGTATCGCAAGGCGGGCGGAATCGCGACGCGTTCGCGCATCATCGGCTTCCTCAACGCCGAGACGGCCCCGCTGCTGCGCGGCGGCTACAGCGATGCGACGGGGCGTCAGCTGCACCGCGCGACCGGCGCCCTGGTGGCGGTCGCGGGCATCTGCGCCTACGACTCCGACGCGCACGGACTGGCCCAGCGCTACTTCCACCAGGCGCTGCGGCTGGCCAAGGCGAGCGGCGACCGGGGACTGGGCGGCTATGTGATCGCGCTGCTGGTCAACCAGTCGCTGTTCCTGGCCGAGTACCGGCAGTCGGTGGCCTTCGCCGAGTCCGCGCTGCGGGCCGCCGGAGGAGAGATCACCCCGGCGCTGGCCGCCGATCTCCACGCGATGCAGGCCAAGGCGTACGCCCATCTCGGCGACGGCCCGAACGCCCGGCGGTGCATCCGGCACGCCGAGTCCGAGGCCGCGCGGATCCGCCCCGACCGGGAGCCGGACGAGACCGGGTACGTGCAGCCGGGGCTGGTCGACGTCCAGGTGGCCGAGGCGCTCCTCGGCCTCGGGGACCTGCCGGCCGCCGCCGAGCACGCCGCCGCCGCGGTGCGCACCCCGGCGCACGACCGGGGCCGCGTCCACCGGCTGGCCATCCTCACCACGATCGAACTGCGCCGGGGCGAGGCCGACCGGGCGGCGGCCATCGCGGCGGAGATGGCGGAGCGCGCCGGGGGCATGGAGTCGCGGCGCCTGCGCGACCGGCTGCGCGAGGTGCGCGGACATCTGGTGGCCAGCGGCAGCGCCGAGGCCGGACGGGCCGCCGATCTGGTCGACGGGGCGTTGCGCGTACCGCTGTGAGGAACCTCCGTCGTGCGGGCCGGGCCACGGCCCCGCCCGCACGGCCGGATCAGGCGTACGGGTAGAACCCGGACCCGGTCTTGCGGCCGAGCCGGCCCGCGTCGACCATGCGCTGGAGCAGCGGGGGAGCGGCGTACAGCGGCTCCTTGTACTCGGCGTACATCGAGTCCGCGACCGAGGCGACCGTGTCCAGTCCGATCAGGTCGGCCAGCTTCAGGGGGCCCATGGGGTGGGCGCAGCCCATTTCCATGCCGTTGTCGATGTCCTCGCGGCTGGCGATGCCCGATTCGAACATCCGGATCGCGGAGAGCAGGTACGGGATCAGCAGCGCGTTGACGACGAAGCCGGAGCGGTCCTGGGCGCGGATCGGGTGCTTGCCCAGGACGTCCTGCACCAGGGCCTCGGCCCGGGTGACGGTCTCGTCCGAGGTGGTCAGCGCGGGGATCAGCTCGACGAGCCGCTGCACCGGCGCCGGGTTGAAGAAGTGGATGCCGATGACCTGGTCCGGGCGGGAGGTCGCGACGGCCAGCTTCACCAGGGGGATGGAGGAGGTGTTGGAGGCCAGGATGGCGTCCGGGCGGGTCACCACCTGGTCGAGCACCTGGAAGATCTCGGTCTTGACCTGCTCGTTCTCCACGACGGCCTCGATGACGAGATCGCGGTCGGCGAACTCCCCGAGGTCGGTGGTGAAGCTGAGGCGGGCGAGCGTCTCGTCGCGCTCCTCCGCCGTGATCTTGCCGCGTTCGGCGGCCTTGGACAGGGAGTTGTGCAGCCGGGTGCGGCCGATCTCCAGCGCCTCGCCGGTGGTCTCGGCCACCTTGACGTCGAGGCCGCTGCGGGCGCACACCTCCGCGATGCCCGCGCCCATCTGGCCACAGCCCACCACTCCGACGCGTGCAATGTCGGCCATAGAGTCCGTCACCTCGTGCCTTTCGCTGTTCACGTTCGGCGGCTTCCGTCTGATTCCGGGCTCCACCACGACCCCACGACGTTACTCCGCGCCTCCCCGGGATCGGGGGCTGGGGCGGGCATGCTCGGTTCCACGCCCGGATTCCCGGGACAGGACGCGTACCGAGACGGCAGGAGCGGGGCGATGGGACGGATGGACCGCAGAACGTTCATGACCGGGGCGACCGGCACGATGGCGGGGGTGGTGGCCGCCGCGGCCCTCGCCGGCGACGCCGCGGCGACGGCGCGGCGCGGGCCCTCACCGGCCCCTCTGCCCGGCGGTGTGCGCGAGGTGGTCCACCGGGAGCTGAGAGGGATGTGGATCGCCACCGTGGCGAACATCGACTGGCCCTCGAAGACCGGTCTGACGGCCGCGAAGCAGCGCGCGGAACTCGTCTCCTATCTGGACGAGGCCGTCGACCGGCGGCTGAACACCGTGATCCTCCAGGTGCGTCCCAGCGCCGACGCGCTCTGGCCCTCCACGTACGAACCGTGGGCGGCCTGTCTGACCGGCACCCAGGGCAAGGACCCGGGCTGGGACCCGCTGGGCACCGCCGTCGCGGAGGCCCACGCCCGTGACCTGGAACTGCACGCCTGGTTCAACCCGTACCGCGTCGCCAACCACACCGACCCCTCGCGGCTCACCGCCTCCCACCCCGCCCGCCGCAACCCCGGCTGGGTCGTGCCGTACGGGGGGAAGCTGTACTACAACCCCGGACTGCCGGAGGTCCGGTCCTTCGTCCAGGACGCGATGCTGGACGCGGTGCGCCGCTACGACATCGACGCCGTGCACTGGGACGACTACTTCTACCCGTATCCCGTCGCCGGCCAGAGCTTCGCGGACGACGCAGCCTTCACGACGTACGGCGCGGGCTTTTCGAGCCGGGCGGCCTGGCGGCGCGACAACATCGACCGGCTGGTGCGCGAGACCGGTCAGCGGATCAAGGCGCTCAAGCCGGGCGTGCGCTTCGGGATCAGCCCCTTCGGGGTGTGGCGCAACGCCTCCACCGACGCGCTCGGCTCACCGACGTCGGCCGGGGTGGAGACCTACGACGACCTGTACGCCGACACCCGGGGCTGGGTCCGCAAGGGCTGGGTGGACTACATCTGCCCGCAGCTCTACTGGAACATCGGCCTCGCCGCCGCCGACTACCGCGAGCTGGTGGCCTGGTGGGACGGCACGGTCCGGGGCACGGAGGTGGACCTCTTCATCGGCGAGGCCCTGTACAAGGCGGGCGATCCCGCCCAGCCCGCCGCCTGGCAGGACCCGGCGGAACTCTCCCGCCACCTCGATCTCGCGGCCTCCTACGACCAGGTCCGCGGCCACGCCTACTTCTCCGCGAAGAGCGTGGTCACGGACCGGATCGGCGCGATGGACCGGCTGGTGGCCGATCACTACCGGTCGCGGGCCCGCGCGCCCCGCTGACCGGCCCCTCGTCAGGACCGCGGATCCCGGTCCCGGCAGGCGCCGTGCCGCACGACGCTGTCCGGGCCGGGGGCGATCAGATGTTCGTGCCCGTCCGCGGCACGGACCCGGTACGGGGGCGTGCCCCCGTCCCCGAGCACTTCGACGATCTCGGCTTCCCGGTCGTGCTCTCCCACGGTCCTGCCGTGCGTCAGCAGCCGGTCGCCCGTATGTGCCTCCATCGGGAGTGACCTCCTCACGGGATGGCGTCCATGTCGACAAGTCTATGACCGGACGGCCGTCGTCCGCCGGGTGGCGGCGGCCCGACCGATAGGGTCCGGACATGACGCAGACGTCCCAGGAACGCTACGAGATATCGTCCGACCCCTCCCGGCTGGACGCCGCCCGGATCCACGACTGGCTCTCCACCACCTACTGGGCCGAGGGGCGCACCCGCGAGCACCACGACCGGGCCATGGCCGGCTCCCTGAACTTCGGCGCGTACGCGGTCGGCTCCGGCGAGCAGGTGGGGTACGCCCGCGTGGTGACCGACTCCGCCACCTTCGCCTGGCTCTGCGATGTGTACGTCGACCCCGCGGCCCGGGGCCACGGGCTCGGCGTACGCCTCGCCACCGAGGCGCGCGACCACCTCGCCGCGGCCGGTGTCCGCCGGCTGCTGCTCGCCACGGATGACGCCCACGGCGTGTACGAGAAGGTCGGTTTCCGGCCGCTGGAGCAGCCGGACCAGTGGATGAGCCTGCGGCTCGGCTGAAGCGGCCCGCGAAGGCACTCTTGACCCGGGGGGCGATCGCACCCACGATCTCGGCCATGAGTGTTCGAGTCTCGCTCGTCGCCGCGGCACGCAGTTCGTCACTGCTCGGCGAGCGCTTCGACGACGACCGGCCGCTCGACGAGGCCGGCTGGCACGAGGTCCGGTTCGCCGCCCCCGCGCTCGTCCCGCTGGGGGCGGCCGAACTGCGCTACTGCTCGCCGACCGCCCGCAGCCGCGCCACCGGCGACATGCTCGGCTTCGCCCCGCTGGTCCAGCCCGCCCTGCGCGACTGCGACATGGGGCGCTGGCGCGGCCGCACCCTCGCCGACGTCACCGCGTGCGAACCCGCGGCGGTGGACGCCTGGCTGGCCGACCCGCGCTCCGCCCCGCACGGCGGCGAATCCCTCCTCGCCTTCATCTCGCGGATCGGCGGCTGGCTGGACACCCGCCCCGCCGTCGAGGGCTCGATCGTCGCGGTCGCCGAACCGGCCGTCGTCCGGGCCGCCCTGGTCTACGCGCTGAAGGCCCCGCCCCCGACGTACTGGAACGTGGACGTCCGCCCGCTCTCCACGGTCACGCTCACGGGGCTGCCGCGCCGCTGGAGCCTGCGCCTGGAGACCGGCGTCCGCTGACCGGGAATCCGTACGGATCACCGCCGCCCGCCCCTTCCCGCCGGTCCGACCAGTCGGTACGTTGAGCGGGCACCGGGTCCACCGGGCGCGACCGGGCGAGGAGAGACCCCCAGTGCTACCGATCCAGGGCCACTGCGACGAGCGGTTCGCCGCGGTGCGCGCCGCGTTCGAGGCCAACTTCGCCACGCGGGACGAGGTGGGCGCGGCCTTCACCGTGCTGGTCGACGGCCGGCCCGCGGTCGACCTCTGGGGCGGTTGGGCGGACGCCGGCCGCACCCGCCCCTGGGAGCGCGACACCCTCGTCAACGTCTGGTCCACCACCAAGGGCCCGCTCGCGCTCTGCGCGCATGTGCTGGCGGACCGGGGGCTCCTCGACCTCGACGCCCCGGTCGCCGCCTACTGGCCGGAGTTCGCCGCGGCGGGCAAGGGGGGCGTCCTCGTCCGGCATCTGCTCTCCCACCGGGCCGGCCTGGCCGGGCTGCGCGAACCGCACGCGCTGGAGGAGCTGTACGACTGGGAGCTGACCACCTCCCGGCTCGCGGCGACCGCCCCCTGGTGGGAGCCCGGCACCCGCTCCGGCTACCACGCCCTGACGTACGGCTTCCTGGTCGGCGAGGTGATCCGGCGGGTCGCCGGGGTGGCGCCGGGGGAGTTCCTGCGGCGGGAGCTGGCCGAACCGCTCGGCGCGGACTTCTTCGTCGGGCTGCCAGAGAAGGCGGCGGACCGGGTCGCGGAACTCGTCGCCCCGGCCTCCGGACGCCGTTCGCAGGCCGCGCTGCTCGCACAGCTGGGACCGGTCGCCGTCGCAGCCCTGTACAACCCGCCGACCGGCGCGAGGGCCGCCAACAGCCCCGGCTGGCGCGCCGCCGAGATACCGGCGGCCAACGGCCACGGCACGGCCCGCGCGGTCGCCGCGCTCTACGGAGTCCTCTCCGGAGGCGGCAGCCTCGACGGGGTGCGGATCCTGTCGCCGCAGGCCGCCGAACGGGTCCGCGAGGGACAGGGCCGCTGCCACGACCTCGTGCTCGGCGGCGGCTTCGCCCAGGAGACGGAGATCGCCCTGGGCCTCTGGCTGAGCGGGCCCGACGCCACCTACGGACCCAATCCGAGGGCCGTCGGCCACGACGGGGCGGGCGGCTCCTTCGGCCTCGCGGACCCGGAGAACGGGGTCGCCGCCGGGTACGTCATGAACCGGATGGGCCCGCACCTGGCGAACGACCCGCGCAAGACGGCGCTGATCGACGCGGTGTACGCGTCGCTGTGACCGGCGGTCCCGGGCGCGGGGGAGGGCCCGGCGGTGCGCCTTCCACCGCACCGCCGGACCCTGGGGGCGGCCGGGTCAGTCCGTCTTGCCGGCGCCCGGGGTGCCCGCCGTGAGGACCGAGAGCATCTCGGCGATCGCCGCCTCGGCGGTGGCCTTGTCCAGGCCGAGCCCGGTGAGCAGGCCGGCGCCGCCCTCGTGCTCCAGCAGGGCCAGCAGGATGTGCTCGGTGCCGATGTAGTTGTGCCCCATCCGCAGGGCCTCGCGGAAGGTCAGCTCCAGGACCTTCTTCGCGTCGGCGTTGAACGGGACCAGCTCGGGCACCTCGCCCTCGGTGGCCGCCGGAAGCGCCTCGGTGGCGGCCTGGCGGACGGTGTCCAGCACCACGCCCTGGCCCTTGATGAACACCGCCGCGAGCGCCTCCGGCTCGCTGAGCAGGCCCAGCACCAGGTGCTCGGTGCCGATCTCGGTGTTGCCCGCGGCCCGTGCCTCGTTCTGCGAGGCCATCACGACGTTCCGCGCGCGGGTGGTGAAGCGGCCGAAGCCCTGGTTGGGGTCGAGACCGGACGCCTCGCCGGGGTCCTTGGCGACGAAGCGCTTCTGGGCGGCCTGGCGGGTCACGCCCATGCTCCTGCCGATCTCCGTCCAGGAGGCGCCCGAGCGCCGGGCCTGGTCCACGAAGTGGCCGATCAGGTGGTCGGCGATGTCACCGAGGTGGTCCGCGGCGATGACGGCGTCCTGGAGCTGGTCCAGGGCGTCCGTGTGGACCTTCTTGATGGCCGCGATGAGGTCGTCGAGACGGACGGGGTGGCTCATGCCCTTGGGTTGCGTCATGTGTCAACGGTAGGTTGACAGTAGGGGCGGTGTCAACCTTCAGTTGACAGTGAAGGTGTGTGCGCATCCGGAACGCCGGGCGGACAGGGCGGGACGGGGCGCCCCGGGAACGACAGAAGCGCCGGCCGACGATGTACGTCGGCCGGCGCTTCCGGGTCAGCTGCGCCCTGCGGGAGCGGGGATCAGAGAACGCCGGAGTCGGCGATGGTGATCTTCGCCTTGGTGCGGCCGCTCTGCGAGCCCAGCGACTCGATCTTCTTGACCAGGGCCATGCTCGTCTCGTCGGCGACCTCGCCGAACACCACGTGCTTGCCGTCCAGCCACGAGGTCACGATCGTGGTGACGAAGAACTGCGAACCGTTGGAGTTCGGTCCGCTGTTCGCCATGGAGAGGAGACCCGGCTTGCTGTGGGCCAGCTTGAAGTTCTCGTCGTCGAACTTGGCGCCGTAGATGCTCTTGCCGCCGGTGCCGTCACCGCGGGTGAAGTCACCGCCCTGGAGCATGAAGTCGGGGATGACGCGGTGGAACGACGAACCCTTGTAACCGAAGCCGTGCTGGCCGGTCGCCAGCTCGCGGAAGTTCTGCGCGGTCTTGGGGACGATGTCGTCGAAAAGGTTGAAGACGATCCGCCCGGAGGGCTCGTCGTTGATGGTGATGTCGAAGTAAACCTGGCTCGTCATACAACCATCCTGACATCCCCCGGTGCGTCCCTGACGCGCGGGAGCGGTGATACGTCGCTCACGCCCGCACGCGCCGGGGTGCGGACCGGTGCGGACCCCGCCGGGAGCGGGGCGCCGTCACACCCCGGTGGCGCCGTCGATCCGCTCCCGCAGCAGGTCGGCGTGGCCGCTGTGGCGGGCGTACTCGCCGATCATGTGCGTGTAGATCCACCGCAGGCTCACCTCGCCGCCCATGAACGGCGCGGTGTCCTCGGGCGAACGCGCGGCGCAGGCGGCCCGCGCCACGGCGATCTCCTCCTGCCAGCGGGCGACGGCGCCCGCGAGGGTGGCGTCCCGCGCCAGGTCGAAGCCCCCGTCATGACCGCCGGAACCGGGCGCCTCCCCATACACCGGCGGCACGTCCTCCCCGCCCAGCACCCGGCGGAACCAGTTCCGCTCCACCTCCGTGAGGTGCTGGACGAGGCCCAGCAGCGTCAGCTCGGAGGGAGGGACCGACACCGTCCGGGCCTGCTCGTCGGAGAGTCCTTCGCATTTCAGCGCGACGGTGGCGCGGTAGAAGTCCAGCCAGGCGGCCAGGGACGTGTGCTCATCGGCGTTCAGGGGCGGCATCGGTCGTTCGGTGTGCGTCATGATCACCGATGATGCCAACAGGGTCTGACAACGCCGCACGGCACGGCGTCACGGCCGCCTGCGGGCCTTGCCGCGCTTGGCGGGGGCCGCGCCCTTCGCGCCCCGGGCGCCGCCCTTCGCCCCCTTGCCGCCCTTGGCCGCGCCGCCACGCGGGCTGTTCCCCTTGGCCCCCTTGCCGCCCTTGGCCGGGCCGCCGTCGCCGCGCGCGGGTTTCGCCGCGGCCGGGGAAGCGGGCGTACGGCCCCGGGAACTGTTCACGGTCCGGCCGCGCACGATCCCGATGAAGTCCTCCACCAGGTCGGTGGTCCGGTCCTCGGGCCAGGACAGCGCGACGCGCGACTCGGGCGCCCCGGTGAGCGGGCGGTAGGTGAGGTCCTTGCGGTGGTGCAGCCGGGCCAGAGACTGGGGGACGACGAGCACCCCGATCCCGGCCGCCACCAGCTCCACGGCGTCCGCCGTCGTCGCGGGCCGCTCGATCGCCGGCTTCCCCGGCAGCCGCTCCCAGTCGAGGGTGTCGTCGAGCGGGTGCAGCACCACGTCGTCGGCCAGCTCCTCCGGGGAGACCTCGTCGACGGCCGCCGCCACGTGGTCCTTGGGCACCACGACCACCGTCTGTTCGGTGTACAGGGGGATCGCGCTGAGCGCCGTACGGTCGACGGGCAGCCGGACGAAGCCCGCGTCGGCGCCGCCGTCGAGCAGCAGCGCCTGCGCCCCGGCGGCGGGCACCGGGACGAGGGTCAGAGGGATGCCGGGCAGGCGCTCGTTCCAGATACGCACCCACTTGGTGGGCGTCACCCCCGGGACATACGCGAGCCGGAACGAAGGGGATACGTCCGAGCCTGTCACCCCGCCAGGTTACCGGCCGTGGTCGGAGCCGGCGCACACGCTCGATACCCTGGAGCCATGACGTCGCACCAGACCGCCCAGACCATGAAGCCCGCGACCGCGGCGAAGAAACTGGGTGTGTACCTCGAGGCCACCCCCGCCGAGTTCCAGGAGGGTGTCGTCTCGCGCGCCGAACTGGCGGCGCTCCAGAGCGACCCGCCCGAGTGGCTCCGCGAGCTCCGGCGCACCGGTCCGCACCCCCGCCCCGTCGTCGCCTCCAAGCTGGGCGTCTCCATCTCCGGCCTCGCCCGGGGCGGGGTCACGGAGGCCCTCACCACCGAGCAGATCGAGGCGCTGAAGCAGGAGGACCCCGAGTGGCTGCGCAAGGAGCGCGCCACGCAGGCCGAGGTCCGCAAGGAAGCCGTGCGCATCAAGGAGCGCGACGCGGAGCGCCGGGCGCGCTCGTAACCCGTTCCGTCCCGAAACCGCCGTGGGGGCGGTCTCCGCACCGCCGCTCACCGCCGGCGGCCCGGAGACCGCCCCCACGTCCGTACGGCACCTGCCCGGTCGGGAAGGCCACGGCCCCGGCCCGGAAAACCGGATGACGGGCGGCCGGGCCCCTTCTACAGTTGCCAGCATGGGAACGCTGTGATCGCCCCGCCCACGACCGCGTAGAGCCTCGCTCCGCCGTCGTGGCGCCCGACGCGTCCGTATCGAATCCGTTCCGCCGGCACGGCCGGGAACAGGGGCTTCCTCATGCACTCAGCACATACCCATGCACCCCATTCATCCCGCACAGCGCATTCCTCGCGCTCCGCGGCGCCTTCACAGCTCGCCCTGCGCGACGTCACCAAGCGCTACCACGGGCGGACCGTCCTCCACGAGGTCTCCCTGACCCTCGCCCCCGGCGAGAAGGCGGGCGTCGTCGGGGACAACGGGGCCGGCAAATCGACCCTGCTGCGCCTTCTGGCGGGCCGGGAGCGGCCCGACGCTGGCGAGGTGACCGTCGTCGCCCGGGGCGGCACGGGCTACCTCGCCCAGGCCCTCTCCCTGGGCGCGCGGGCCACGGTCCAGGACGCCGTGGACGTCGCCCAGGCGGACCTGCGCGCCCTGGAGACCGCGCTGCGCCGGACCGAGACCGCCCTGGCCACGGCGGCACCCGGCCCCGGGCTGGACGCCGCGCTCGCCGAGTACGCGCGTCTGACCGAGCGGTACGAGGCGCGCGAGGGCTACGGCGCGGACGCCCGGGTCGACGCGACCCTGCACGCGCTCGGACTGCCGGGGCTCGCCCGGGACCGGCGGCTCGGCACGCTCTCCGGCGGTGAACGCTCCCGGCTGGCGCTCGCCGCGACACTCGCCTCCCGGCCCGAACTGCTCCTCCTGGACGAACCGACGAACGATCTCGACGACCGGGCGGTGCGCTGGCTGGAGGAGCAACTGCGGGCCCACCGGGGGACCGTCGTGGCCGTCACCCATGACCGGGTGTTCCTGGAACGGATCACGGACACGGTCCTGGAGATCGACGCCGGCCGGGTCACCCGGCACGGCAACGGCTACGCGGGCTACCTCACCGCCAAGGCCGCGGAGCGCCGCAAGCGCCAGGAGCGGTACGAGGCATGGCGGGCCGCACTCGACCGCAGCCGTACGGTCGCGCAGTCCAACGCCGTCCGGCTGGGCGCCATCCCGCGCAAGCTGGAGAAGCCGGGCTCCGGTGCCGGGGCGTTCCGCGCCCGCGGCCGGGCCCACGGAGCGATGAGCCGTATCCGCAACGCGAAGGAGCGCGTCGCCCGGCTCACCGCGCACCCGGTCGCGCCGCCGCCGGACCCGCTGGTCCTCACGGCCCGGATCACCACCGGCGCCGGGCCGGGCCCGGGGGACGGACCGGCCGCCGCGCTGGACGGTGTGGTCGTCGACGGCCGGCTCGTCCTGCCGGAACTGCGGATCGGCCGCACGGAGCGGCTGCTGGTCACCGGTCCCAACGGCGCCGGCAAGAGCACCCTGCTGCGCGTCCTGGCCGGTGAACTCCGCCCCGACGCGGGCACGGTCCGGGTCTCCGGCACGGTGGGGCACCTCCGGCAGGAGGAGACACCGTGGCCCCCGGGGCTCTCCGTCCTCGGCGCCTACGCCCACGGCCGCCCCGGCGACCGCGACACCCACGCCGAACGGCTGCTGTCCCTGGGCCTGTTCGAACCCGAGGTCCTCGGACGGCGCATGGGCGAGCTGTCGTACGGTCAGCGCCGTCGCGTGGAACTCGCCCGGCTGGTCGGCGAACCGGTGGACCTCCTCCTGCTGGACGAGCCCACCAACCACCTCGCCCCCGCGCTGGTCGAGGAGCTGGAGGCGGCACTCGCCGGATACGGCGGCGCGCTGGTGCTGGTCACGCACGACCGGCGCATGCGGTCCCGGTTCGACGGCAGCCGACTGGAGTTGGCGGACGGGAGGGTGGCGGGGGCGCGCTGACGGAGGGGGATCGGGCGTGAAGGGGGTGTCCCCGGGGGCAGGGAGCGCCCGGGGCGCCTCGATCTCAGCGAGCGTCAGCGAGCGTCGGGGGCGCCCCGCGGGTCTTCGTGCCCCGGAGTGCCCCCGCCCGCCGTCTCTCCGTCCGCCGCATCCCTGTCCCCGTCCCCCGTATCCGCGCTCTCCGCCCTCAGCCGCAGGAGATACGTGGCCGTGAGGGCCACGGCGCGGTCCGGGTCGTGGGCGAGGCCGGCCAGGGCGCGGTCGGCCGCCGTTCCGGGGATGCCGGCCAGCGCCTGGGTCAGCCGGCCCCGGACGGCCGGTGGCGTGGCGGCGGGGGAGAGGCGGGCGACCAGGTCCGCGGTGATGCGGCCGGCCGCGTCGGCGTCGGCCGCGAGGACGGCCAGGGCGTCGGCCGCGTCGGTGTCGTTCCTGCCCTCCACGATCATGTCGACGAGCGTGGGGACGGCGGCGCTCGCCCCGCGCGCCCCGAGGGTGAGCGCCGCACGGCCGCGCACCACGGGGTCGGCGTGGTCCAGGGCGCCCTCCAAGCGGTCGGCGGCACACGCGCCGGGCAGCTCGGCGAGGGTGAGCACGGCCCGTTCCCGTACGGCGGGGTCCGCCGCGTTCAGCGCCTCGGCCAGCAGGGTCGCGGCCCGGCCGTCCTCCGACCGGGCCAGCGCCCAGCGCAGCGCCCCGGCGACCAGCGGGTCGGACTCGGCGAGCGCGGCCTCCACCAGGGCCTCCGCCGGGACCGGCACCTCGTCGGCCGACGAGAGCGCGGCGCGCTGGCGGGCGTCGGCGCTCGGAGAGCCGAGCGCCCGCAGGATCGCGACCACCTGGAGCACGTCCTCCCAGCCGGCCGGCCCGGCGGCGTCGATCCGGCGCAGCCGCGTCAGCAGCTCCCGTTCGGCCGCGAGCCGCTCGCGCGTCCGCCGGACGAGATCGCCGACCAGGGCGGAGGGCGCGAAGCCGGGATCGTCCAGCGCGCGCCCGATCTCGCGCAGCGACAGCCCGAGCGAGCGCAGGCTCTCGATGTGGAAGATCCGGCGGATGTCCTCGCCGGAGTACTCCCGGTATCCGGAGTCCGTCCGGCCCGAGGGCCGCACCAGGCCCAGCGACTCGTAATGCCGGAGCATCCGGGCGCTCACCCCGGACCGCCGCGCCACCTCACCGATCAGCACGCCCTACCGTCCCTCCTCACCGGACCCGCCCAGCGCGACGACGCGCTTGGCCTCCTCGATCGCGTACCCGAAGTCGGCGTCCGGATCACTCAACAGTCGCAGGGTCGCGAGGGCGTGCGCCCGCACGTCGGGCCGGCCGGCCGTCGCGGCGGCCTCCAGGACCGGTTCGACCGCCGCGCCCAGCGCGACGAGGGACCGGCTGAGACTCAGCCGCGTCTCCCGCCCGCCGCGCCCCAGTTGCCCCGCCATCACCTCGGCCGCCGCCCGCTGCCCGCCCTCCGGCACGAGCACGGCCGCGGCCCGCCAGGCGCTCCGCGCCACCGCGTCGTCCGCGTCCGTCAGCAGCGCCTCGGTGATCGCCGGCCAGGCGCTCTTGTCCCCGATCTTCGACAGCGTGTGCAGGGCCTGACTCCGCGCCTGCGCCCGCTCCGAACGCAGCTCCCGCAGCAGCGGCGGCAGCGTCGCCTCCACCGGATGCCGGGTCAGCGCCCACGTCAGCATGTCCCGCACGAAGAACTCCGGCTCCACCCCGCACCGCCCGACCAGCGCCGCGACGTACCGCACGTCCGGCGCCGAGCCCACCGCCATCGCCGCCCGCAGCCGCACGGACGCCCGCCCGTCCTCCAGCCCCCGCAGCGCCCGGTCCACCGCGTCGCCGTCCCGTTCCGTGATCGCCATCGTGACCACCTCCTCGCACCGCAGTGAAGTGCTTGTCACGGTGTCAAGGTCAAGCGGACGCGCTGTAGCGTCGGCCCGGGTGGGCCGGTGGCGGACGAGCCGGGGGCGGGGATGGACGACGGGTCGCTGGACGCGGTCCGCCGGCGCGATGCGGGTACCGTCGCGACGCTCGCCGCGCTGGCAGCGCGCCCCGACCTCCTGGCCGGCCGCCTCGCCGACGAGGACGGCACCGTACGCCTCTGGGCCGTCTACGGCCTCGCCGAGCGCGACGACCCCCGCTGCCTCACCGCCCGTCCACCCGCCGAGGCGCCCGGCCCGCGGTGGTCCTGGATCCGCGAGGCCCCGGAGCGCTACGAGCGGCGACGCGAGTCCCGGGCCCTTTGACGTGGCGGCGCGGTGCGCCCGCTGTGGTGTCTCCTGCGCTCAGGGGCGCGCGGCCGATCGGCGTACGGTCAGCTCCGCTTCCCGCAGCCAGCCGGTGTACCAGCCGGCGAAGGTGAGCGGCCGTCCGGCGGGGTCGAGGAGCGGGACGAGGTCCCTGTCGTCCACCCGGCAGTCGGACCAGACGGTGCCGCGATGGGTGCCGCTGACGATCAGCCACTCCCGCTGGGCACAGCCGAGATGGCAGATCACGAGGGCGCCGGCGGTCCGCTCGGGAGCGAACATCAGGGGTTCCCAGCGCTCGTCCCACGCCTCCATGGCGTCGTCGAAGTCCTCGATCTCCTCGAAGTCCTCCTCCTCGGGGCGCTCGGCGAGCAGCGCGTCGAGGATCTCGGGATCCGGGCCCCGGTCGGGAAATGGCCGGGCGAGCAGCGACAGATCGGCCAGGTACGCGCCGTCACCTTCCCAGCGCCAGCGGCCCTGTGCCCGACGGGCCGGGAAGAGGCCGTAGGCGGGTCCCGCGCCGCCGGCGGCCACGGAGGTCAGGAAACTCCGGTAGTCGTCCGGCAGCCGCACCCCCGTCTGCGCCTCGAGTTCGGCAAGCTCCTCGTGCGTCAGCGGGTCCTCCAGGACCCACATGTGCCCGCGCGAGCCGAACACCTCGCCGCTCGACGGCTGGGCGCCCAACGCGGCCACCCGCCGGCGGATGCCGCTCCACTGCTGATCATCCATGCGCAGAGCGTAGGGCGAGCCACTGACAGGGGACCGAGACGGAGATGGAGACGGAGAGGGGGAGGCGGAGCGGCGGGGCGGCCGCCGTCACGCGGGGGTGCCGAGCGGCGGGCGGTCGAGTACGCGGGGCTTGTACTCGACCAGTTGGATGCGGTTGTCGAACGTGCGGTGCCCGGTCATGTCGAGGGCGACGTCCGGGTAGCCGTCGTAGATCCGCTCCTCGCCCGTGGCCCCGGTGATCACCGGGAACATCACGACCCGGAAGCGGTCGACCAGTCCGGCCCGCAGCAGGGACCGGCTCAGGGCGAGACTGCCGATGGTGCTGAGGAGGCCCGAACCGTTCGTCTTCATGGCCCGGACCGCCTCGACGGCGTCGCCCCGGACGAGCGTGCAGTTGGGCCAGGTCAGGGGCTCCTTGAGCGAGGAGGAGAAGACCACCTTGGAAGCCCGCGTCAGCTCGTCCACGGACGCCTCCTCCTCCGGCCTGAACTCGTCCTGACCGCCCGGGACCTCACCCTGGGCGAAGCCCGACATCAACCGGTAGGTGTGGGCGCCCATCAGATAGGTGGCCTCGGGCTGCTCACCGAGCCATGCGAGGTATTCCGGACCTTCGAGTCCCCAGAACCCCGGCCACCCCTCTCCCGATGCGTATCCGTCGAGCGACGTGATGAAGTCGACCAGCAGCTCCGACATGGCGGTGTCCTTTCCTCGGGTGTCATGAGCTTGGACCGGCCGGGAGCCGGGAACTCATCGGCCGCGCGGGGAGCGGGCGGAAATCTGCCCGGCCGGCCCCGCACCCGTGTGACTGTGAGCGCTACTCGGCGAGCCGCAGGTGAAGAACTGCCGGTCGGTGATCCGCGTTGATGCGCAGTTGGTGGAGGGGGCGACCGTAGTTGGCGGATCCTCTGTCGGACCTGCCGCGGGGGAGTCTCACGCCGTACCGCGTGCTTCGACGAGTCGCCGCTGCACATCTGACACCAGGCTCTGAAGTCGTCCCGGCCGCACCCCGTCCCTCTCGATCCACTCGTCCAGGCGCGGACGCAGATACCGCACCATGTGAGCTCCATGGCGGCGAAGGGCTGACCGGCTCATGGAAATCTCTTCCTGGACCTCTCTTCGGAGCTCATCGGTCCAGCCCTGCTCCCGGTCGTCCTCGGCAAGAGGGGTTCTGAGAGCGGCCACCGCCTCATCGAGGACCGCGAGCAAGTCCATGACTCCTCCAGATGTGCTTCAGCAAGTCCCGCAACGGCAAGCTCGCCAACTATCGCTCAAATCCGCCAACTACCGCTCAACGTCACACCCCGCCACCCGCCGAATGATCACCACTCTTTGCATAAAAGTGCATGCGTGCGTATAGTCATGCCATCGACGAGGAGGGTTCCGATGGTGGTACGTGCAGCGGTGGCAGGAGCGAGCGGATACGCCGGCGGGGAACTGCTGCGCCTGCTCCTGGTCCACCCCGGGGTCGAGATCGGGGCGCTCACGGCGAACTCCAACGCGGGGCAGACCCTCGGCGCCCTGCAACCGCATCTGCGGCCGCTGGCCGACCGGGTGCTGGAGCCGACCACCGCGGAGGTGCTCGCGGGGCACGACGTGGTCTTTCTCGCGCTGCCGCACGGGCAGTCCGCCGCCGTCGCCGAGCAGCTCGGCGACGAGGTGCTGGTGGTCGACATGGGGGCCGACTTCCGGCTGAAGGACGCCGCGGACTGGGAGAAATTCTACGGCTCGCCGCACGCCGGTACCTGGCCGTACGGGCTGCCCGAGCTGCCCGGGGGACGGGCGGCGCTGGCCGGGAGCAAGCGGGTCGCGGTGCCGGGGTGCTACCCGACGGCCGTCTCGCTCGCGCTGTTCCCGGCGTTCGCGGCCCGGCTCGTCGAGCCGGAGGCCGTCGTCGTCGCCGCCTCGGGCACCTCGGGCGCGGGGAAGGCGGCCAAGCCGCATCTCCTCGGCTCCGAGGTGATGGGCAACATGACCCCGTACGGCGTCGGCGGCGGGCACCGCCACACGCCCGAGATGATCCAGAACCTGAGCGCCGCCGCGGGCGAGCGGGTCTCCGTCTCCTTCACGCCGACGCTCGCCCCCATGCCGCGCGGCATCCTCGCCACGTGCAGCGCCAGGGCGAAGCCCGGGGTGAGCGCCGCGTCGCTGCGGGCCACGTACGAGAAGGCCCTCGCCGACGAGCCGTTCGTCGACCTGCTGCCCGAGGGGCAGTGGCCCGCCACCGCCGCCGTGTACGGCTCCAACGCCGTGCAGATCCAGGTCGCGTACGACGAGGCGGCCGGCCGCGTCATCGTCATCAGCGCCATCGACAACCTCGCCAAGGGCACCGCGGGCGGCGCCCTGCAGAGCATGAACATCGCCCTCGGGCTCCCCGAGGACACCGGACTTTCCACGATCGGAGTCGCACCGTGAGCGTCACGGCAGCACAGGGATTCTCCGCGGCGGGCATCGCCGCGGGAATCAAGCAGAGCGGTAACCCGGACCTGGCCCTCGTGGTCAACAACGGCCCGCGCCGCGCCGCCGCGGGCGTCTTCACCTCCAACCGTGTCAAGGCCGCCCCGGTCCTCTGGTCCGAGCAGGTCCTCAAGGGCGGCGAGGTCACCGCCGTCGTCCTCAACTCCGGCGGGGCCAACGCCTGCACGGGCCCCCAGGGCTTCCAGGACACCCACGCCACCGCCGAGAAGGCCGCCGAGGTGCTGGAGGGCCACAGCGCCGGCGAGATCGCCGTCGCCTCCACCGGGCTCATCGGCGTCCTGCTCCCGATGGACAAGCTGCTCCCCGGCATCGAGACGGCCGCCGCCGCGCTCAGCGAGCACGGCGGCGAGAAGGCCGCCATCGCCATCAAGACCACCGACACCGTGCACAAGACCGCCGTCGCCGGCGGCGAGGGCTGGACCGTCGGCGGCATGGCCAAGGGCGCGGGCATGCTCGCCCCCGGCCTCGCCACCATGCTCGTGGTCCTCACCACCGACGCCGACGTGGACGCCGCCGGACTCGACGCCGCCCTGCGCGACGCCACCCGCACCACCTTCGACCGGGTCGACTCCGACGGATGCATGTCCACCAACGACACCGTGCTGCTGCTCGCCTCCGGCGCCAGCGGCATCACCCCTGAGCGCAAGGAGTTCGCCGAGGCCGTCCGCACCGTCTGCGACGACCTCGCCCGGCAGCTCATCGGCGACGCCGAGGGCGCGTCCAAGGACATCCGTATCGAGGTCGTCAACGCGGCGAGCGAGGACGACGCCGTCGAGGTGGGCCGCTCCATCGCCCGCAACAACCTCCTCAAGTGCGCGATCCACGGCGAGGACCCCAACTGGGGCCGGGTGCTGTCCGCGATCGGCACCACGAAGGCCGCCTTCGAGCCGGACGCCCTGAACGTCGCGATCAACGGCGTCTGGGTCTGCCGGGGCGGCGGCGTCGGAGAGGACCGCGAGCTCGTCGACATGCGCTACCGGGAGGTCACCATCACCGCCGACCTCGCCGCCGGCTCCGCGTCGGCCGTCATCTGGACCAACGACCTCACCGCGGACTACGTCCACGAGAACAGCGCGTACAGCTCATGAGCACGGCGCGGAAGCACACCGCACTCCCGAAGGCGCAGATCCTCATCGAGGCCCTGCCCTGGCTGACCCGGCACAACGGCAGGACCGTCGTCATCAAGTTCGGCGGCAACGCCATGATCGACGAGGAGCTGAAGGCGGCCTTCGCCCAGGACGTCGTCTTCCTGCGGCAGGCCGGACTCAAGCCCGTCGTCGTGCACGGCGGCGGCCCGCAGATCAGCGCCCAGCTCGACAAGCACGGCCTGGTCAGCGAGTTCAAGGCCGGGCTGCGCGTCACCACGCCCGAGGCGATGGACGTCGTCCGCATGGTGCTGGCCGGGCAGGTCCAGCGCGAACTGGTCGGCCTGCTCAACCAGCACGGCCCGCTGGCCGTCGGCATGACCGGCGAGGACGCCCACACCATCACCGCCACCCAGCACCGGCCCGTCATCGACGGCGAGGCCGTCGACATCGGCCGGGTCGGTGAGATCACCGCGATCGACACGGGAGCCATCCAGGCGCTGCTCGACGACGGCCGGATCCCGGTCATCTCCTCGATCGCCCGTTCCGCCGACGACGCCCACGTCTACAACGTCAACGCCGACACCGCCGCCGCCGCGCTCGCCGCCGCGCTGAACGCCGAGACGCTGATGGTCCTCACCGACGTCGAGGGCCTCTACGAGGACTGGCCGAACAGCGACGACGTGATCAGCCGCCTCACCGCCACCGAACTGGAGAAGCTCCTTCCGGAACTCTCCAGCGGCATGGTGCCGAAGATGCAGGGCTGCCTGCACGCCGTGCGCAACGGCGTGGAGACCGCGCGCGTCATCGACGGCCGGGTCCAGCACTCGATCCTGCTGGAGATCTTCACCGACGAGGGAATCGGGACGATGGTCGTGCCCGACGGACAGGGGGAATCATGAGCAACGCCGAGCTCGCGCAGCGGTGGCAGCGGTCGCTGATGGACAACTACGGCACCCCGAAGCTGTCCCTGGTGCGCGGTGAGGGGGCGTACGTCGAGGACGCCGACGGCAATCGCTACCTCGACTTCGTCGGCGGGATCGCGGTCAACGCCCTGGGCCACGGCCACCCCGCCGTCGTCGAGGCCGTCTCCCGGCAGATCGCCGCCCTCGGCCACGTCTCCAACCTCTTCGTCGCCGAACCGCCCGTCGCGCTCGCCGAACGGCTCCTCCAGCTCTTCGGCCGCACCGGCAGGGTCTACTTCTGCAATTCGGGCGCCGAGGCCAACGAGGCGGCCTTCAAGATCGGCCGGCTCACCGGGCGCACCCACATGGTCGCCACCGACGGCGGCTTCCACGGCCGGACCATGGGCGCCCTCGCGCTCACCGGCCAGCCCAGGAAGCGCGAGGCGTTCACCCCGCTGCCCGGCGACGTCACGCACGTCCCGTACGGGGACGCCGAGGCGCTGCGGGCCGCGGTGACCACCGACACCGCGCTCGTGATCATCGAGCCCGTCCAGGGCGAGAACGGCGTCGTCGTCCCGCCCAAGGGCTATCTGGAGGCGGCCCGGGAGATCACCCGGGCCACCGGCACCCTGCTCGTCCTCGACGAGGTGCAGACCGGCATCGGCCGGTGCGGCACCTGGTTCGAGCACCAGGCCCACCAGGGCGTCGAACCCGACGTGGTCACCCTCGCCAAGGGACTGGGCGGCGGACTGCCCATCGGCGCCACCGTCGCCTTCGGCGCGGCCGCCGACCTGCTAGCCCCCGGGCAGCACGGCACCACGTTCGGCGGCAACCCGGTCGCCTGCGCCGCCGGTCTCGCGGTCCTGGACACCCTCGCCGCCGACGGCGCGCTCGACACCGTCAAGCGGCTCGGCGAACGGATCCGCGAGGGTGCCGAGGGCCTCGGACACCCCCTCGTCGACCACGTCCGGGGCTCCGGACTGCTCCTCGGTATCGTGCTCACCGCGCCCCGCGCCGCCCAGGTCCAGCAGGCGGCCCAGGAGGCCGGGATCCTGGTGAACGCGCCCGCCCCCGACGTCGTCCGGCTGATGCCCCCGCTGGTCGTCACGGACGCCGAGGTCGACGCGTTCCTCCGGGCCCTGCCCGGCATCCTCGACGCGGCGGCCGCGCACGAGGACGGGGAATCCGCGAAATGACGTACCGGGGAACGGGGCGACGACGATGACCGACGCGCAGGACACCGAACACGGCGGGCCCTCCGTGCCGCAGACCCGCACGGCGCGCCACCGCCGGATCGTGGACATCCTGAACCGGCAGCCGGTGCGCTCGCAGAGCCAGCTCGCCAAGCTGCTCGCGGACGACGGGCTGAGCGTCACCCAGGCGACGCTCTCCCGGGACCTCGACGAGCTGGGCGCGGTGAAGATCCGCAACACCGGCGGCGAGCTGATCTACGCGGTGCCCAGCGAGGGCGGGTTCCGCACCCCGCAGGCCCCGCTGGGCGGCTCCGCCAAGGAGGAGCGGATGCGGCGGCTCTCCGCCGAACTGCTCATCTCCGCGGAGGCGTCGGCCAACCTGGTGGTGCTGCGCACCCCTCCGGGCGCCGCCCAGTTCCTCGCCTCGGCGATCGACCAGGCCGAACTGCACGACATCCTCGGCACCATCGCGGGCGACGACACGCTCATGCTGATCAGCCGCGACCCGGCCGGCGGGCAGGCCCTCGCCGACCATCTGCTGCGGCTCGCCCAGAACGAGCGGTGAGTCAGTAGCGGGTGATCGCGGTCGGGCCCGAGCGGGTGCCGATCGCGATGTGCGGACGGCGGGCCGGATCCGCCCAGGCCAGGATCCGGTCCATCGCGGCCGCCGGCACGGAGACGCAGCCGGCGGTCGCGCCGCGCCCGTTCACATGCAGGAAGATCCCGGCGCCCCGGCCGCGCACGGGCCGGTCGTAGTTGAAGCCGACGACGAGCGCCCGCGCGTACTGCGTGCGGTAGGCGATCAGATGCTCGGATTCCTCGGCCCGGCAGTCGGCCGGACGCGGTTCGGTCCACCGGTTGTACGCCCGCGAGGCGTTGTCCTGGCACCACCAGGAGTCCTCGGTGACCTGCCGGTACGGGTAGCGCGATCCGGGCCGCGGGGCCCGCACCCCGAAGGCGTACGGCAGGCCGAACAGACCGGTCGGGGTGGTGGAGGTGCCCTGTTCGCGGGAGTCGCCCTCGGCCAGCCCGTTCGCCCCGAACCGGGCGGGCGCGGACCCCTCCGCCACCCATCGCCCGGCCCGCAGGCTCCACCAGGTGACCGTGCCCGTCGTCGCACCCGTCCCGGCCGCCACGGCCGTGATCAGCTGACGGCCCCCGCCGGTGTCCGCCAGCCGCAACGGCAGCGGAGCGGCGGCCGGGGGCCGGGCCCCGACCAGTCCGGCGAGGGCGAACAGAACGGAACCGGCCACCAGAAGTCTGCGCATGCCCCGGACCGTAGGCCGTGCGCGCGCCGCCCACCCGCGCACCTGCTCCGTACGGCCCAACGGCTCACGGCGCCGGCGGCATCACCGGCAGCGGCAGCGGGAGCCCCGGCAGCCCGTCGATGCTGGTGGCGATGTGCTCCTTCTTCTCGAAGTACGCGCTGAGCGAGGCGTCGTCCTCGCGGGCGAACCGCTGCCCGTGCAGCGTGCGGTCCTCGTCGTAGGTCATGAAGGGCACGCCGTATCCGCAGGTGTCCCGGATCAGTTCGGCCGTCACCACCACGACCGCGCGCAGCCCGTGGTGCGCGACGTCCACCCCGCCGAACCGGGCGACGAGGTCCGCGAAGCGCGGATCGTCGCGGAAGACCGGCTCGCCCCGGCCGTGCACCCGCACGATGTTCGGCGGGCCCTGGAAGGCGCACCACATCAGGGTGATCCGCCCGTTCTCCCGCAGGTGCGCGATCGTCTCCGCGTTGCTCCCCGCGAAGTCCAGATACGCCACGCGGTGCTCGTCCAGCACCGCGAACGAGCCGCTGACCCCCTTGGGAGAGAGGTTGACCGTGCCGTCCGCGTCCAGCGGCGCGGTCGCCGTGAAGAAGAGGGGCTGCGCCTCGATGAACGCGCGCAGCCGGCCGTCGATGCGTTCGTATGTCTTTCCCATACGCCGAGTATCGGCCCCGACCCCCGGGCGGCCGGGGGCATTTCAGCCTGTGGGACGGGGGCTCCCGGCGGTGGGGGCGGCGTGAGGGGGAGACGCGGCTTTGACAAGGCATGCAGACCTCTGCATAGTTATGCCTGTCAGTGATCGTGGCGGCGGCCGTGCGTGGACGGCACCGGCCGGCCCGCATCCGATCCCCCTGGTTCTTCCGAGGAGCACGCAGTGAGCAACGCCAACGGCAACGGCGACGTACGTCTCTGGGGCGCCCGCTTCGCCGACGGACCGGCCGAGGCGCTCGCCCGGCTGTCCGCCTCCGTCCACTTCGACTGGCGGCTCGCCCCGTACGACATCGCCGGCTCCCGGGCCCACGCCCGTGTGCTGAACAAGGCGGGACTGCTCACCGAGGACGAGCTGAACCGGATGATCGCCGGGCTCGACCAACTGGAGGCGGATGTCGCGGACGGCTCCTTCACCGGGACCATCGCCGACGAGGACGTCCACACCGCCCTGGAGCGCGGGCTGCTGGAGCGGCTCGGGCCGGACCTGGGCGGCAAGCTCCGGGCCGGGCGCTCGCGCAACGACCAGATCGCCACGCTGTTCCGGATGTACCTGCGCGACCACGCCCGGATCATCGGCGGTCTCGTGGCCGAACTGCAGGACGCCCTGGTCGGTCTCGCGGAGGCGCACCCGGACGTGGCGATGCCCGGCCGGACGCACCTCCAGCACGCCCAGCCGGTGCTCTTCGCCCACCACGTCCTGGCGCATGCGCAGGCCCTGTCGCGGGACGCGGAGCGGCTGCGGCAATGGGACGAGCGGACGGCCGTCTCGCCGTACGGATCGGGCGCGCTCGCCGGCTCGTCGCTCGGGCTCGACCCCGAGGCGGTCGCCGCCGACCTCGGCTTCGAGCGCGGCTCGGTCGGCAACTCCATCGACGGAACGGCCTCGCGGGACTTCGTCGCCGAGTTCGCCTTCGTCACCGCGATGATCGGCGTCAACCTCTCCCGGATCGCCGAGGAGATCATCATCTGGAACACGAAGGAGTTCTCCTTCGTCACCCTGCACGACGCCTTCTCCACCGGCTCCTCGATCATGCCGCAGAAGAAGAACCCGGACATCGCCGAACTGGCCCGGGGCAAGTCGGGACGGCTGATCGGCAACCTGACCGGGCTGATGGCCACACTGAAGGCCCTGCCCCTCGCGTACAACCGCGACCTCCAGGAGGACAAGGAGCCCGTCTTCGACTCCTGCGACCAGCTCGAGGTCCTGCTCCCCGCCTTCACCGGCATGATGGCCACCCTGACCGTCAACCGCGCCCGCATGGAGGAACTGGCCCCGGCCGGATTCTCGCTCGCCACCGACATCGCCGAGTGGCTGGTCAAGAAGGGCGTCCCGTTCCGGGTGGCGCACGAGGTCGCCGGCGAGTGCGTCAAGGAGTGCGAGCGGCACGGCATCGAACTGGACGAGCTGACCGACGAGCAGTTCGCGAAGATCTCCGAGCATCTGACCCCCGAGGTCCGCACGGTCCTCAACGTGGCCGGCGCGCTGGCCTCCCGCAGCGGGCGGGGCGGCACGGCCCCCTCGGCCGTCGCGGCCCAGCTCGCGGAGGTCAAGGCCGACCTCGCCGTCCAGCACGCCTGGGCGGCGGCGCGCAAGTAGCCGTCCGCGCATCGCGGGCTACGTTGGGGGTAGGGGGTGAGGACCCCGCCTACCGAGGAGCCCGCGATGCCGTTCGCCCGACTTGCCGAAGCGACCACCCCGACCGCCCACATCGGGCTCGGCCTGGCGGCCGTCGGCAGGCCCGGCTACATCAACCTCCACCGCGACCGGGACCTGCCCGGGGACCGTTCGGTGGACGCCCTGCGCGACCGGACCCATGAACTGCTCGACGCGGCCTACGCGCAGGGCGTGCGCTACTTCGACGCCGCCCGGTCCTACGGCCGCTCCGAGGAGTTCCTGGCGGCGTGGCTGGCCGACCGGCCCGAGGTCCGCGACGTCGTCGTCGGAAGCAAATGGGGCTACACCTACACCGCGGACTGGAGCCTCGACGCCGAGGCCCACGAGGTGAAGGACCACTCCCTCGCCGCCTTCGAGCGGCAGCGCGCCGAGACCGCCGCCCTGCTCGGCGACCGGCTGGACCTCTACCAGATCCACTCGGTGACGGCCGACAGCCCCGCGCTCACCGACAAGGAACTGCACGCCCGGCTCGCCGCGCTCGCCGCCGAGGGCGTCAGCGTCGGGCTCTCCACCAGCGGACCGGGCCAGGCCGACGCGATCCGGGCCGCCCTCGCCGTCACGGTGGACGGCGAGCCGCTGTTCCGCACGGTCCAGGCCACCTACAACGCGCTGGAGACCTCGGCCGGACCCGCGCTCGCCGAGGCCCATGACGCCGGGCTCACCGTCATCGTCAAGGAGGCCATGGCCAACGGCCGCCTCGCGGGCACCGAGGCCCCGGCCGTGATGCGGGAGATCGCGGAGGCCGAGGGGCTCGGCGCCGACGCGGTCGCCCTCGCCCTCGTGCTGCACCAGCCGTGGGCCGGGGTCGTGCTCTCGGGCGCGGCGACCGTCACCCAGCTCGCGGGCAACCTCCACGCCCCGCTCCTCGGCCTCGACGAGGAGGTGCGGGCCGGGCTGGACCAGCTGGTGGAGGAGCCGGAGGCGTACTGGCGGCACCGCGCCGCCCTGCCCTGGAGCTGATCCCGGAGGTCAGCCGGGCGCCGGCAGCCCGTCCGCCCACGCGGCCAGTGCCTCGAAGTCGGCCCGCTCCAGCCCCACCCGGGGGTCCGTCCACCGCAGCAGCGCCGCGACGCCCCCGCCGTGCGCCGTGACCCAGGCCCGGTCCCGGTCGGTGATCTCGTCGTCGACCCAGGCGAACGGCCGCCCGGCCGCGTACTCCACGACGTACGGCGTCTTCCAGTACGTCCCGGCCGGAGCGCTGCCGTGCATCTCGGGCCAGTCGATGTACGGCAGCTCGGGCAGGCCCAGACGCGGGCCGATCCACTCGTTCGCCTCCCCCTTCCAGGTGGTGGCCCAGACCAGCTCGAAGCGGCCGCCGAGCGCCAGCAGCTCCTCGCCGTGGCGCGGGTCGAGCAGCACCGGCAGGGGCGGGCCGGAGGTCCAGCCGGTCGGACGGGTCAGATGCCGGGTGAAGCCCTCGGGCGGCACGCGTCGGTCGAGCGCCGCGTACGGATTGAGCGGACCGTCGACGTCGATCAGCAGCAGCGGCTTCATGTCCGCCATGGTCCTCCGGGCTGCGCCGTCGGCGCGAGCCACTTTCCAGTGAGACGTCAATGTCTCATATGGGTTAGTGTCGTCTCATGACGCTTGATCGTGAGCAGGTTCTGCGCAGCGCCGCCGCCCTGCTGACCCGGAAGTCCACCGCCACCATGGACGAGGTCGCCCGAGCGGCGGGCATCGGCCGGGCCACCCTGCACCGGCATTTCGCCGGACGGGACGCCCTGGTCAGGGCGTTGGAGGAGCTGGGCATCCAGGAGTTCGGGGCGGCGCTCGACGCCGCCGCCCTGGACGAGGGCACGGTCGAGGAGGCCCTGCGGCGCTTCGTCGTCGCGGTGGAGCCCAGCGCCGGACTGCTGTCCTTCCTGGTGACCGAGAATCAGCTCTTCGAGGGCGACGGGCAGAACGAGGGCTGGGACCGGCTGGACGCCCGGGTCTCCGCCTTCTTCCGCCGCGGCCAGGAGCGCGGCCAGATCCGCGTCGACCTCACCCCCGCCTGGCTGACCGAGGCGCTGTACGGGCTGATCAGCAGCGCCGCCTGGTCCGTCCAGGCCGGCCGGGTGGCCGCACAGGACTTCTCCCACATGATCGTCGAGTTGCTGCTCGGCGGCGCACGCCGGAGCGTGGAGCAATGAGCACCCTGGAACAACGGCCCGAGCCCGCACCCGAGGCGTACCGGCCGGGACGGTGGATCGCGCTGGCGGTGCTCGTCCTCGCCGTGCTGCTGGTGGCGGTCGACGCCACCGTCCTCGGCCTCGCCACCCCGTTCCTCAGCGAGGACCTGGAGCCGACCGGCACCCAGCTCCTGTGGATCGGCGACGTCTACTCCTTCGTCATCGCCGGACTCCTCGTCTCGATGGGCAGCCTCGGTGACCGCATCGGCCGCAAGAAGCTGCTGCTCTGCGGCGCCACCGCCTTCGGCGCGGTCTCGGTGCTCAACGCCTACGCGAGCACGCCCGAGATGATGATCCTCGCGCGGGCGCTGCTCGGCGTCGCCGGGGCCACCCTGATGCCCTCGACCCTGGCCCTGATCCGCAACCTCTTCCACGACGCCCGTGAGCGCAGCCTCGCCATCGGCATCTGGGGCGCGATGGCCTCGGCCGGAGCGGCCGTCGGGCCCGTCGTCGGCGGGTTCCTGCTGGAGCACTTCTGGTGGGGCTCGGTCTTCCTCATCAACCTGCCGGTCATGGCCGTGCTCGTGGCGGTCGGCATCAAGATGATCCCGGAGTCCAAGAACCCGGCCCCCGGCCCGTGGGACCTGCTCAGCGTGGTGCTCTCGCTGGTCGGCATGATCGGCGTCGTCTACGCCATCAAGGAACTGGCCGCGCACGGCGGCGGCTGGGAGGTCGCGCTCGCCGGCATCGGTGGCCTGGCGGCCCTCGTCTGGTTCGTCCGCAGGCAGTTCCGGCTCCCGGCCCCCCTGCTGGACATGCGGCTCTTCCACCACCGGGGCTTCTCCGGCGCGGTCCTCGCCGATCTGCTGACCATCCTCGGCCTGTCCGGCCTGGTCTTCTTCCTCTCGCAGTTCCTGCAACTGGTCCAGGGGCGCGGACCGCTGGAGGCCGGACTCGCCGAACTGCCCGCCGCCGTGGGCGCGGTCACGGCCGGTCTGCTGGCCGGCACCGCCGCCCGCCGCTTCTCCGTGCGCACGGTGGTCTCCGGGGGCCTCGCCGCCATCGGTCTCGCCCTGGCCGCCGTCGCCGCCGTCCACAAGGACACCGCCTACCCGCTCATCGGCGCGCTCCTGCTCGTCGTCGGCGTGGGCGCCGGCTTCGCCTTCACCGTCACCTCCGACGTGATCCTCTCCAGCGTCCCCAAGGAGCACGCCGGCTCCGCGTCCGCGGTCTCCGAGACGGCCTACGAACTGGGCGCCGCCCTCGGCATCGCCCTGCTCGGCTCCATCGTCACCGGTGTCTACGCCGGGTTCACCGCCCCCGCCGGAACCCCGCCCGCCATCGCGGACGCGGCCCACGAATCACTGGGCGGCGCGGTCGAATCGGCCGAGGCGCTGCCCGCCCACGAGGCGCAGACCCTGGTCTCCTCCGCCCAGGAGGCGTTCGTCGACGGACTGGGCACGGCCTCGGCGGTCGGCGCCGCCGTCCTCCTCGCCACGGCGGTCGCCGCCTGGTTCCTGCTGCGCGGGCAGGAACTGGAGGAAGGCATCGTGCACGACTGCCCCCGACCTCACCGCGGCGGCCCGCCTGGCCTGGGAGCAGGCCGCCGCCTCCCCGTACGATCTGCGCCTCGCGATCCGCGCGGACACCCTCCT
>NZ_JBSFHN010000037.1:0-83323 GCF_053597115.1 Streptomyces sp. NPDC001515 | reverse complement strand
CCGCTCGAAGCAAGCGTTCTCCTGCCCGCCGCCCCGAATGGCCGGGACCGGGCCGGACCAGTGGCCGGGGCGGCGGGTGCGGGATCAGCCGAGGGTCTCGGAACCAGGGCATGGACCGGCGGCAGATGCTGAAGCTCGCGGGCTTCTCGGCCGCCGGGCTCGGGCTCACCGCCGCCGGCTGCGGCTCGGGCGGCGGGTCCAACGGGCCGGTCACCATCCGGCATGCCTGGTGGGGCGCCGACGACCGGGCGAAGAAGGTCCAGGAGTGCGTCAGGCTCTTCGAGAAGAAGCACCCCAAGATCAAGGTGAAGACCGACTTCCAGCAGTACCCGGACTTCTGGAAGAAGTTCAACACCCAGGCGGCCGGCGGCAACCCGCCGGACGTCATCCAGAACGCGGTGACCTTCCTGCGCAAGTACGAGGCGAAGAACGTCCTGCTCGACCTCAGCCCCCAGGCGAAGAAGGGCAACCTCCAGCTGGAGGGCTTCCGGGCCGGCCTGGAGAAGTTCGCCGAGATCGACGGCAAGCTCCTCGGTGTCCCCGTCGGCAGCAACTCGATGGCCCTCGTCATCGACGAGAAGGTCTTCGAGAAGGCCGGCGTCGACCACGGCCTCGGCTGGACCTGGGACGACTGGTACGCCGGCCTCCAGAAGATCAAGTCCGGCCAGGGCGTCGCCGGCGACTCCGGCCCGCACGGCGTCATGTACCTCTACGACCTGGTGCTCCGCCAGAACGGGAAGGCGTTCTTCACCGCCGACGGCATGGGCTTCGGCGAGGCGGAGCTGCTGCCGTACTGGACCGAGGCGCTGGCCCGGGTGAAGTCCGGCGTCTACGCCGACCCCAAGAAGGCCGAGCAGATCAAGCCCGCCTCCGCCCTCGCCAAGGGCCTCTCCGCCGGCGAGTTCACCTGGGACAACTTCTCCGTCCGCTACAGCGCCGAGGGCAAGAGCAGCTACAGCCTCGCCCCCATACCCAGCACCGACGGCAAGAAGACCGGGCAGTACCTCGGCTCGCTGATGCTCAGCGGCACGGCCCGCACCAAGCACCCCGCCGAGGTCGCCACCTTCATCAGCTTCATGACCCACGACCCCGCCGTCGCCCGCATCATGGGCTACGACCGCGGCGTCCCCGCCACCACCGCCCAGTTCGAGGCCTTCCAGCCCACCGACGCCCCCAGCAAGGCCATCGGCGCGTACGAGACCGAGATCGCCAAGGCCGGGGTGCTGGAGCCCATCACCCCGCACCCGGCCGGCGCCGACGTCGTCGAGGCGGCCTTCCTGCGCATCGCGACCGACATGTCCCTGGGCAAGGCCTCGCCGGAGGACTCCGTGAAGCAGTTCTTCTCCGAGGCGAAGACCGCCCTCGCCTCGAACTGAGAGGACACGCGGTGACTCACATCCAGACGACCGCGAGCGGCCCGGTCCACGCCACGGACCCCGCCGCCGCGGCGCGGAGCGGCCCGGGACGCAAGACCCGCCCCGCTCCGCAACCGCGGGGCCACCGCGAGAATCTGACCGGCTATCTCTTC
The DNA here is from genome assembly GCF_053597115.1 of Streptomyces sp. NPDC001515. Lineage (NCBI taxonomy): Bacteria > Bacillati > Actinomycetota > Actinomycetes > Kitasatosporales > Streptomycetaceae > Streptomyces > Streptomyces sp. NPDC001515. Next base: position 81,795 of record NZ_JBSFHN010000037.1, on the reverse strand, counting down.
ATGTCGCCCTGGATCGCGGGCTTCCTGTTCCTGATCGCCGGACCCATGGTGTTCTCGCTGTACCTCGCGTTCACCGACTACAACCTGTTCGACGCCCCCAAGTGGGTCGGCCTCCAGAACTTCACCGACATGTTCGCCGACCCGCGCTGGCGCCAGTCGGTCAAGGTGACCTCCTGGTACGTGGTGATCGGCACCCCGATCAAGCTGGCCGCCGCGCTCGCCGTGGCCATGCTGCTGGCCCAGAAGCGCTGGGGCCAGTCCTTCTACCGGGCGGCCTTCTACGCCCCCTCGCTCATCGGCGCGAGCGTCTCCGCCGCCATCGTCTGGCGCGCCCTGTTCTCCGACGACGCCGTCGTCGACCGGGGCCAGCAGCTGTTCGGCATCGACGCCGGCGGCTGGATCGGCGACCCGCACATGATCATCTACGCGCTGGTGGCCCTCACGGTCTGGCAGTTCGGCGCCCCCATGGTCATCTTCCTGGCCGGTCTCAAGCAGGTCCCCCGGGAGCTCTACGAGGCCGCCGAGGTCGACGGCGCCGGCCCCTGGCGGAGGTTCTGGTCCATCACCCTGCCGATGATCTCGCCGGTGCTGTTCTTCAACGTCCTGCTGGAGACCATCCACTCCTTCCAGATCTTCGGCTCCGCCTACATCGTCAGCAACGGCAGCTGCGGCCCCGCCGACGCGACGCTCGTCTACACCTGCTACCTCTACGACCAGGGCTTCGCGAACAGCCGCATGGGCTTCGCCTCCGCCATGGCATGGCTGCTGCTCGTCGCCGTCGGCCTGGTCACCGCTGTGCTGTTCTGGTCCCAGAAGCGCTGGGTGCACTACGAGGAGGGGGGCCGATGACCCCGATGGACACCACCACCACGTCCCCGCGCCGCCGCCTTCCCGGCTCACTGGCCTGGCACATCGGCGCGCTCGCCCTCCTCGTGGTCGTGCTCTACCCCGTGGTGTGGACGATCGGTGCCTCGTTCAAGCCGAGCGGCGACATCGTCGGCGCGCTGAACCTCTTCCCGACCGACCCCATCACCGACAACTACCGGCGGCTCGCCGACGGCATCGCGGACATCCCGATCTGGAGGTTCTTCCTCAACTCGGCCTATGTCTCGGTCGGCTCGGTGATCGGCGTCGTCCTGTCCTGCTCGCTGACCGCCTACGCCTTCACCAAGGTCCGCTTCGCCGGGCGCAACATCATGTTCGCCGTGATGATCGGGACGCTGCTGCTCCCGTACCACGTACTGATCATTCCGCAGTACGTCATGTTCCAGAAGCTGGAACTGATCAACACCTTCACCCCGCTGCTCATCGGCAAGTACCTCGCCACCGACGCCTTCTTCGTCTTCCTGATGGTCCAGTTCATGCGCGGACTGCCCAAGGAGCTCGACGAGGCCGCCCGGCTCGACGGCTGCGGACACCTGAGGATCTACTGGTCGATCGTGATGCCGCTCTGCCGGCCCGCGCTCATCACCAGCGCCATCTTCACCTTCATCCAGTCCTGGAACGACTTCATGGGCCCCCTGCTGTACCTCAACGAGCCGGACAAGTACACCGTCTCGATGGGCCTGCGGATGTTCATCGACCAGGACGCCGTCGCCGACTACGGCGGCATGATCGCGATGTCCCTGGTGGCCCTGCTGCCCGTACTCGCGTTCTTCCTGGCCTTCCAGCGCTACCTCATCGACGGCATGGCCACCTCCGGCCTGAAGGGCTGAACACCCCGTGGCGACCACCACCCGCACCGCGCCCAGGACCTCCTTCGTACGGGAACGATTCGGCGTCTTCGCCGAATGCCTGCTCACCGGCGTATGGATCACCGTCGCCTCCCTGCCGCTGGTCACGTTCCCCGCGGCCTTCGCCGCGGGGAGCCGCCACCTGAGCCGCCATCTGGCCGGCGAGGCGAGCGGGGTGCGGGCGTTCGCCACCGATGTCCGGGAGGCCGTCCGCACCGGTCTGCGGTTCTCCCTGCTCTGGTGGGCGGCGCTCGCGCTGCTCGCCTTCGACGCCCAGGTCGCCCGCTCCGGCCTGCTGCCGGGCGGCCGGCCCCTGCTGCTCGTCAGCCTGCTCGGCCTGCCCGCCGTCGCCGTCTGGGGACTGCGCACGGCCGCCGCCTGGCGCCCCGGCACCCCCTGGGCGCGCACCGCGCGGACCGCGGGCCGCCGCACCCTCACCGACCCGGCCGGCTCCCTGCTCCTGGTCGGCGGCTTCGTCGCCCTGGCCCTGGCCGCCTGGCAGATCCCGCCGCTGGCCGCCCCCGCGCTCGGCTGCCTCGCCGCGGCCGCCGTCGCCGCCGACCGCCGCTGAACCACGGGCCGCCCGGCCCCCGGACCCCACACGCACCACCACGCGTCAGCGTGCGCTCCGTCATGCCCATTTCGCCCACGCATTGGAGTCGTGATGTCCCCGATCCCCCGCCGCACCGTGCTCAAGGCCGCCGCCGTCGCCTCGGCGGCCACCACCCTCTCCTGGGCGCTGGCCGACACCTCCCAGCAGGCAGCGGCCGCCACCGGCGCCACTGGCCAGGAGCCCGTGGAGATCGGCTGGCTGGAGGAGGGCGGGCTCGGCGCCGCGCCCGGCTCCACCTTCGGCGTCCCCTGGGCCAGGGGACGCGTCCCGGCCGGCCAGAAGTTCGCCCTCACCACCACCGACGGCAAGGACGTGCCCGTCCAGACCTGGGCCACCGCCACCTGGCCCGACGGCTCGCTGAAGTGGACCGCCCACGCCGTGGGACCCGAGGCGGCCCGCGGCAGGAAGTTCACCCTCACCACCGGCGAACCCGCCACCGCCGCCCACCGCATCACCGTCAAGAACACCGGCGGCACCATCACCGTCTCCACCGGCGTCATCACCGCGAAGATCGGCAAGTCCGGCACCTCGCTCATCACCTCCGTCCGGCGCGGCTCCACCGAGATCGCCAAGGACGGCCGCCTCGTCCTGATCCGCCAGGGCGAACTCACCGACGGCGACCAGGGTCAGGAGAAGTACGAACGCTTCGAGAGCGCCGTCGCCAAGGCCGAGGTCGAGCAGAGCGGCCCCGTCCGCGCCGTCGTCCGCATCGACGGCAAGCACCGCCACGGCAACCGGGCCTGGCTGCCCTTCTCCGTCCGGCTCTACTTCTACGCGGGCGCCGACTCGTTCCGCATGATGCACACCATCACCTTCGACGGCACCCAGGAACCCGGAAAGACCAAGGGCGACTTCATCCGGGGCCTCGGCGTCCGCTTCACCGTCCCGATGCGCGACGAGACCTACGACCGCCACATCCGCATCGGCGGCGAGGACACGGGCATGCTCCGCGAGGCCGTTAAGGGCATCACCGGACTGCGCCGCGACCCCGGCGCCGCCGTCCAGGCCGCCCAGTTCGAGGGGACCAAGCTCCCCGACCCCGCCACCTGGGACCAGCGCGTCACCACCCGCCTCCCGCTCATCCCCACCTGGGGCGACTACACCCTCAGCCAGCTCTCCGCCGACGGCTTCTCGCTGCGCAAGCGCACCAAGAAGGGCCACGGCTGGATCGCCGCGGGCGGCGGCCGGCGCGCCTCCGGCTTCGGCTACGTCGGCGGACCCAGCGGCGGGCTCTCCTTCGGACTGCGCGACTTCTGGGAGAAGTTCCCCGCCCAGCTCGACATCCGCGGCGCCGACACCTCCGCCGCCGAGATCACCCTCTGGCTCTGGTCGCCCGAGGCCGAACCGATGGACCTGCGCTTCTACCACGACGGCCTCGGCCAGGACACCTTCGCCGAACAGCTCGAAGGGCTCAACATCACCTACGAGGACTACGAGCCCGGCTTCGGCACCCCGTACGGCATCGCCCGCACCAGCGAGCTCGTCTTCTGGGCCAACGAGTCCACCCCGAGCGCCGAGGCGCTCGCCCAGCAGTCCCGTACCGTACGCACCCTCCCGCAGCTCGTCGCGCCGCCCTCCCAGCTCGTCGGCGCGGGCGTCTTCGGCGGGCTCTTCTCCCCGGTCGACCGCTCCACCCCCGCCAAGGCGAAGATCGAGGACCACCTGGACTTCCTCTTCACCTACTACCGGGACCAGGTCGAGATGCGCCGCTGGTACGGCTTCTGGGACTACGGCGACATCATGCACTCCTACGACCCGGCACGGCACCAGTGGCGCTACGACGTCGGCGGCTACGCCTGGGACAACTCCGAACTCTCGCCCGACCTCTGGCTCTGGTACGCCTACATGCGCTCCGGCCGCGCCGACATCTTCCGCTTCGCCGAGGCCATGACCCGCCACACCGGCGAGGTCGACGTCTACCACCTGGGCGAGTGGGCCGGCCTCGGCACCCGCCACGGCGTCCAGCACTACGCCGACAGCGCCAAGCAGCAGCGCATCGCCAACACCACCTACCGGCGCTTCTACTACTACCTCACCGCCGACGAACGCGTCGGCGACCTGATGCGCGCCAACGTCGACTCCGACGAGACCTTCCTCGGCCTCGACCCCCTCCGCAAGATCCGCACCGAGCCCTACACCCCCGACCGGCACGCCCTGTCCATCGGCTTCGGCACCGACTGGAGCGGCCTCGTCTCCGCCTGGCTGACCGAATGGGAGCGCGGCGGCCCGCAGGCCGAGAAGGCCCGCGCGCGCGTGCTCGGCACCATGGAGACCATCGCCGCCCAGCCCAACGGCTTCGTCCAGGGCAGCGGCCTCTACGACCTGGACACCGGGAAGTTCGCCGTCGCCACCGAACCCGTCGTCAGCGTCTCCCACCTCTCCGGCGTCTTCGGGCTCAACGAACTCTGCGCCGAACTCATCGACCTCGTCGACATGCCGAAGTTCAAGGAGGCCTACCTCGACTACTGCCGCTACTTCAACGCCTCCAAGACCGAGCAGGCCGCCCGCTACGGCTCCAACTTCGGCACCCTGCTCCTCTTCCAGGGTCACTCCCGCATGGACGCCTACGCCGCCGTGCAGACCGGCGACGCGAAGCTGGCCGCCCGCGCCTGGGAGAAGTTCTACAAGAGCGACGGCTACCAGGAATCCGCCCCCTGGAAGACCGAGAAGGTGAGCGGCCCGGTCACCACCGTCGCCGGCAGCGAGGCCAACTGGGTCTACACCAACGACACCGCCCTCTACGGGCTCGCCGCCATCGAGAACCTCGCGCTCGTCGGCGACCGCATGCCCTCCTGAACGGACACGGGGGCGCCCCGCGGCCGGATCAGGCCGCGGGGCGCCCCCGTGCGGGGACGGTGCCTCAGCGCATCCGCCCCAGGGCGTCCCGCAGCCGCCGCGCGTCCCGCAGCCGCTTCTCGTACGTCGCCCCGACCGCCAGCAGCACCACCCCGGCCAGCGCCGGCACCACCCAGCGCGGCATCGCCCCCATCACCTGCACGACGTACGGCGCCAGTTCGTGCAGCGCGTCCAGCGCCAGCACCGCGCCGCCCAGTACCAGCAGCGCCTGGAGCCGCAGCCGCGCCCCCAGCAGCGTGATCACCAGCGCCGCCACCCCGAGCAGCAGCGGACGCGTCCAGCCCGTGTCGCCGAGGGCCGCCAGGAGCGAGGGCACCAGCGACACCGCGAGCCCGGCCCCGTACGCCGTCCACGAGGACGCCGCCGGGTCACGCCGCCTGCGCAGCCACCCGATCACCAGCACCGGAACCGACACCGGCAGGGTGTACGCCTCCGGCGAGGCCACCCCGGACGCCGACAACCGCACCCACGACGCCAGCACGAACAGCACCGTCGCCACGTACCCGGCCACCGGACGCCGCTCCGGGCGCAGCGCCGTGCCGGCCGCCACCGCCCCGCACAGAGCCAGCACCAGCGCGAGGAACGGCAGATCGCCCACGGCCATCACCACCGAGGCCGCACCCACGGGCACCCCCGACGCCTCCACCGGCAGCCCCACCGCGCGCCCCTTCAGCACCGCGCCCAGCACCGCCGTCCCGGCGGTCACGACCAGCAGCAGCGGCGCCGCCTCGTGCGGCTCCAGCTCCAGCGACGCCCCGCAGGCCACGGCGAGCACCGCAGCCCCGGCCACCGCCGCGCACGCCGCCACCGACCGCACCCCGGACCACGCCGCAGGACGCGCCACCCGCACCGGACCGTCCAGCGCCGCCGCCACAGCGGCGCACACCGCCGTCAGCAGCGCGAACACGGCGTACGTCGCCGGCTCCGAGCACAGCGACAGCAGGGCCGCCCCCACCGCACCGAACGCCCCGCACACCGACGCCGCCACGGCTGCCCCGGCCGCCCCCCTGCGCAGCGCCCCGACCGTGAGCGCCGCCAACGCCACCACCAGCACCGACTGCACCGCGACCGCCACCGCGTACGACGCGTCCAGCGCGGGTGCCGACACCGTCAGCCCCGCCCAGCCCAGCACCAGGGCCCACGCCCCGGCGGCGCCCCGCCCCGAGGCGCCGAGGCCCCGCACCGGCTCCGCCCACCGCACCACGGAGTCCCACCGCAGCCGGGCCGCTCCCAGCACCGCCGCCACCATCAGCAGCACCACCGGGGACGAGGCCATTTCGTCCCACGGCAGCTCCGACGCCCCCAGCGCCTGCCGGATCCCGCCGTCCGGAGCCCCCGACCACAGGCGCCCCAACTGCGCCACCGGCCCCACCAGCACGACCGCGACCGGCGTCGCCGAGAAGAGCACCGCCCCCAGCGCCACCACGCCCGAGGCCCCGGCCAGCCCCTGCCGCTCCGGACGCCCCAGCGGAGCCCGTACGCCCAGCAGCACCAGCCCGCCGCACACCAGGTACACGGGCACCGCCCAGCCGCCCGACAGCGTCGTGGTCAGCGCCCCGCCGACCGCGGCCACCGCCGCCAGACCGGCCACGGCACCCGCCGCCGTCGCGAGCCCCGACGAGGCCCGCCGGGCCCCCGCCAGCGCGATCGCGGCCCCCGCCAGCAACAGTGCCCCCGGCACCACGGCCTCCGCCGGACGCGCCGCCTCCAGCGACTCGCCCAGGGCCACCAGCAGCCCCGCCCCACCGGACACCCAGAGCCCGACGCAGGCCGTGACCCGCACCGCGAGCCCCGTGAACCGCACCGCGACGGCGCAGTCCAGTGCCGCCGTCGCCAGCAGCGCCCCGGCGAACACCACCGGAGCCGCCCCCTCGGCCGACGCCCAAAGCACCAGCGGCAGTTGCGCGGTCACCACCGCCAGCGGCAACGGCAGCCGCAACCGGCCGAGCAGCAGCCCGTACGTCGCCCACACCACCGCCAGCACCGCCGACGCCACCGCCGTGTAGGCGAGCGCGTCCGTGTCCGCCAGCGCCACCCGGCGCAGCGCGTAGGCGTCCAGCACCATCAGCACGGCGGCCAGCGCGCCCAGCGACTCCGCCGTCGAAGACAGCCCCCGGCGCAGCAGAGGAGCCGGCGCCACGAGCGCCGCGGCCGTGACGGTGGCCAGCACCGCCGACCGCCCGCCGATCCCCAGGTGACCCCAGCTCACCAGGGTGAACGCGATCGCGGCGACCGTCAGCAGCAGCCCCCCGAGCGTCAGAAGCAGATTCTGCGCCCCCTTCCCCCCGGCCTCCGGACGGCCCGGCGCGGCGGGCGGGGCGAACGGCGGCCCGAACGATCCCGCGACGGGCGCCGCCACCGGCGGGGCCGGCACCGGACGCGGTGCCTGGAGGACGCTCACCAGCCAGGCACGACGGGTCAGCAACTGGGCGCGGCGCAGATCCAGCCGCGCGAGCTCACGGTCGAGGAGCGCCAGTTCCTCGGCGGGCGGCGGCACATGTTCCATGGACGCGAGTGTGGCGCGCGCCACGTCGTACGAACATGCGCGCGGATACTCAGATGCCCGCCTGAGTACGCCCGCCCCCGGCGCGCGACAAGCGGTTTGAACCACACCCGCCGAGCCCTGTATGGTTCAACCCGTTCCCGGGCGATTAGCTCAGTGGGAGAGCGCTTCGTTCACACCGAAGAGGTCACTGGTTCGAACCCAGTATCGCCCACCCCGGGAAGAGGCCGGTCCGTCAGCACCATCGACGGACCGGCCTCTCGCGTGTCCGCCCCTCCGCCCCGCCCTCCCCGCTCAGGCGGCGGCGCGCAGTTCCGGACGCAGCGGCCACGCCGGATCCACCGTCTCCGGCGTCCCGCTCTTCGCGAACCACGCCTGCAACCCCCGCGCCTGCGCCGCGTGCCACACCGCCTGGAGCGTGTGCAGCTCCGCCGGGGTCAGCCGCTCCAGCCGGGACGCGAACCGCCGCCCCACCGCCCGCACCAGCTCCAGCGCCGCCGCCGCGTCGGCCGCCGCGTCGTGCGCCCCGTCCAGCGTGACCCCGTACAGCTCGCACAGATCCGTCAGCGTGCGCCGCCCCTTGCGGTAGCGGTCCAGATGCTTGTCCAGCACCCGCGGATCCAGCACGCACAGCGGGGCGTTCTCCAGATAGGCGGCGAGCGAGGAGGCCCGGTGCCGGCGCAGCTCCCGGTCCAGCAGCGTCAGATCGAACGGCGCGTTCATCACCACCAGCGGCCGCCCCGCCGCGCACTGCTCGGCCAGCGCCCGCCCCATCTCCTCCATCACCGGTGCCGGCCACCGCCCGTTGCGCTGGAGATGGTCATCGGTCAGCCCGTGGATCTCCGTCGCCCCCGCGGGCACCGGAATCCCCGGATTCACCAGCCAGCGGGTCACGCGCATCCGCCCGCCCGCACCGTCCTGGACGACCAGGGCACCCGAAACGATCCGGTCCTCCTCGACGTCCACACCCGTCGTCTCCGTGTCGAAAGCGGCCAACGGCCCCTCGAACCAATGAGTCATCCCCGAACTCCTCGCACCCGCACGGCAGATGGGGCGATCCCTCCGCCCGGTTCGGTGATACCCGCGCCCTTTGCCTGATACGCCGTTTGCGGCCCGTTCCCTGCGGTGACAACACAGGTGACGGGGGCGGAAGTTGACAGATCACCAGGCCCCCACACCCTTCGGCACGGCCCGGAAGGCATACGGAGCCATGGCACTCGCGCAGCCCGAACCGGGTGGGCTGCTGTCCCGGCGGACCACCCCGTCCCCGCGCGGCACACTCGCCACCACCGCCTGCATGGAGACCCTCCAGGTGGGCTATCTGCACGCGGTGGCGGCCGCGGCGGGGTGCTCCCTGTCGCAGCCCTTCCCCGACAACGGCATCGACTGGCACGTCAGCCACGGAGCCCCCGGCCACACCGTCGACGACGAGGTGACCATCAAGGTCCAGCTGAAGTGCACCTACCAGATACCGCCCCGCCCGCCCGGACCCACCTTCGCCTTCACCCTCGACAACGCCCACCTGGTGAAACTCGCCAGGACCCCCGTGTCCGTGCACAAGATCCTCGTCGTGATGATCGTGCCCCGCAGCCAGGACGACTGGCTGAGCGCCGGACCCGACCACCTCGCCCTGCGCCACTGCTGCTACTGGACCAACCTGGCCGGCCACCCCGTGACCGGCCGCCACCGCACCACCGTACGGATCCCGACCTCACGGGTCTTCGACGACCGCGCCCTCTGCGAGATCATGACCCGGGTCGGGGCGGGAGGGAGACCCTGATGCACCGGTCTATGGACGAACCCGCCGCCGAGGCGTTCCCCACGCACCCGCGCTCCCACCCGGACGATCCGGCCCCCGGCACCGGCGGCCTGCCCGACCCCGCTCGCGTCGACCCCGCCGTGCTCGGCGCCCTGCTCGCCCGGCACGGCTGGCGGCGCCGGGGCGGAGCCGCCGGCCGCTACAGCCGCTGGACCCCGCCCGGGCCGCCCGCCGCGCCGGGCGGCCCCACCAGCCTCCTCCTCCCCGACACCACCGCCTTCCCCGACAGTGAGGACCTGCTCACCGAAGCCCTCACCGCCCTCGCCCGCAGCGCCGCTCCCTCCGCCCGCCACGTCCTCGTCTCCCTCGCCGTGCCCAGCGACGCGATCCGCTGGTGGCGCGAGGTCCCCGAACCCCCGGCGGGCACCGCCGGAGCCACCGGCTGGACCCACGCGGAACGGCTCCACACCGCCGCCCGGCAGATCCTGCTGGCCGGCGCCCTCGCCGTCCGGGACCGGGCCGGCTATCACGGTGCCCGCCACCGCCGCCGCGCCCTCACCGCCCTCGACCCCGTCCTGATCGGCCCCGCCCCCGGCGGCCGCGACCTCACCACCTACCTCCCCGTCGAGACGGGCAGACCGCTGGCCGCCCGCCTGCACCACGCCCTGCACGCCGCCCGCGAGGCCGTCGACTACCAGCGCGCCACCGGCACCATGGACGCCTTCGACACGGCCGTGGAGGCGGGCGTCAGCCGCGAACTGACCGAGGCCCTCGTCGCCCTCGTCCGGGGATCCGAGGGCGCCGGGATCGCGCTGGACTGGGCACCGGTCGCCGGTGCCCCCGAGGGCTGCCCGGCGCGGCCCGAGCCCGTCGAGTTCTCCCCGGGCGACCTGCCCGCCCTGCGCCGGGCCGGCGCCCGCTACCTCCGGGACGAGCCCTCCGTCCCGGTCCGGATCACCGGCACCGTCGTCCGGCTGCGCCGCGCCGGACCGCGCGGACCGGGCACCGTACGCCTGCGGGTGCTCGCCGGCGCCGAGGTGCCCCACGTCCGGCTGGAACTCGACGAGGAGGCGTACCGGATCGCGGGCCAGGCCCACCTCGTCGGGCTGCCCGTGCGCGTGGAGGGACGCCTGCAGAGCCGGGGCGGATTCCGCCGGCTGACCGGGACCTCGGAGGTCGTTCCGGTCCAGGTCGACGAGGAGGAACGCGACCGGCTGACGAAAACGCTCCAGGAGAACGTCGATGTCTTCGAGGAGGCGTGCGCGGGGGAGTAGGACGGCCGAGCGCGCTCGTACCCGGCCCTTTCGCACAGGGGGCCCTCGGCTCGGTACGATTCCTTCTGCACGCGCTGGAGGAATGCGAGTGCGCCCCCCTGAGTCAGGAGAGACCGGTGTCAGACGTCCGTGTGACCATCCAACGCGATTCCGAGCGGGAAGAGCGCGTGGTGACGACGGGCACGACGGCAGCCGAGCTCTTCGCCGGCGAGCGCACCGTCGTCGCCGCGCGGGTCGCCGGCGAGCTGAAGGACCTCGCGTACGCCGTCGCCGACGGCGAGGTCGTCGAGCCCGTCGAGATCTCCTCCGAGGACGGCCTCAACATCCTGCGCCACTCCACCGCGCATGTGATGGCCCAGGCCGTGCAGCAGCTCTTCCCCGAGGCCAAGCTGGGCATCGGCCCGCCGGTCAAGGACGGCTTCTACTACGACTTCGACGTCGAGAAGCCGTTCACGCCCGAGGATCTCAAGGCCATCGAGAAGAAGATGCAGGAGATCCAGAAGCGCGGCCAGAAGTTCTCCCGCCGTGTCGTGACGGACGAGGCCGCCCGCGAGGAGCTGGCCGACGAGCCGTACAAGCTGGAGCTCATCGGCATCAAGGGCTCCGCCTCCTCGGACGACGGCGCGGACGTCGAGGTCGGCGGTGGCGAGCTGACCATCTACGACAACCTCGACCCGAAGAGCGGCGAGCTGTGCTGGAAGGACCTCTGCCGGGGTCCGCACCTGCCCACCACCCGGTTCATCCCGGCCTTCAAGCTGATGCGGAACGCCGCCGCGTACTGGCGGGGCAGCGAGAAGAACCCGATGCTCCAGCGCATCTACGGCACCGCCTGGCCGACCAAGGAAGAGCTGAAGGCGCACCTGGAGTTCCTGGAGGAGGCCGCCAAGCGCGACCACCGCCGCCTGGGCGCCGAGCTGGACCTCTTCTCCTTCCCGGACGAGATCGGCCCCGGCCTCGCCGTCTTCCACCCCAAGGGCGGCATCATCCGCCGGGCCATGGAGGACTACTCGCGCCGCCGCCACGAGGAGGAGGGCTACGAGTTCGTCTACTCGCCGCACGCCACCAAGGGCAAGCTCTTCGAGAAGTCCGGCCACCTGGACTGGTACGCCGACGGCATGTACCCGCCCATGCAGCTCGACGACGGGGTGGACTACTACCTCAAGCCGATGAACTGCCCGATGCACAACCTGATCTTCGACGCGCGCGGCCGCTCGTACCGCGAACTGCCGCTGCGCCTCTTCGAGTTCGGCACGGTCTACAGGTACGAGAAGTCGGGCGTGGTGCACGGCCTGACCCGCTCGCGCGGCTTCACGCAGGACGACGCGCACATCTACTGCACCAAGGAGCAGATGGCGGACGAGCTGGACCGCACGCTCACCTTCGTCCTGAACCTGCTCCGCGACTACGGCCTCACCGACTTCTACCTTGAGCTGTCCACCAAGGACCCGGAGAAGTTCGTCGGCTCCGACGAGATCTGGGAGGAGGCCACCGAGACGCTGCGCCAGGTCGCCGAGAAGCAGGGGCTGCCGCTGGTCCCGGACCCGGGCGGCGCCGCGTTCTACGGCCCGAAGATCTCCGTGCAGTGCAAGGACGCCATCGGCCGGACCTGGCAGATGTCGACCGTGCAGCTCGACTTCAACCTGCCGGAGCGCTTCGACCTGGAGTACACCGGCCCGGACGGTTCCAAGCAGCGCCCGGTCATGATCCACCGCGCCCTGTTCGGTTCCATCGAGCGCTTCTTCGCGGTGCTCCTGGAGCACTACGCGGGCGCCTTCCCGGTCTGGCTGGCCCCGGTCCAGGCGGTCGGCATCCCGATCGGCGACACCCACATCCCGTACCTCCAGGAGTTCGCGGCCAAGGCCCGCAAGCTCGGGCTGCGGGTCGACGTGGACGCCTCCTCGGACCGCATGCAGAAGAAGATCCGGAACCAGCAGAAGGCCAAGGTTCCCTTCATGATCATCGCTGGCGACGAGGACATGGCCAACGGCGCCGTCTCCTTCCGCTACCGCGACGGATCGCAGGAGAACGGCGTCCCGGTCGAGGACGCCCTCGCCAAGATCGCCAAGGCCGTCGAGGACCGCGTCCAGGTCTGAGCCGAGCCCGGCAGGGGCCCCCGGAGAGCTACCCGCTCCCCGGGGGCCCCTTCTCGTCCTCCCTGCGGAACACCTGGATCAGCCACGACGAGAACGAACCCGTCACCGCCCCCAGCAGCGCCAGGCCGCAGGCCATCAGGAACGCCGCCACGGTCCGGCCGGCCGGCGTCACCGGCACCGCGTCCCCGTACCCCACCGTGGTGAGTGTGGCGCAGGCCCACCAGACCGCGTCGCCGAAGGTCCGGATCGAGGCGCCCGGGGCGTCGTGCTCGCGGTTGTAGACGGCCAGCGCGGCGGAGAAACCCAGCAGCAGGGCCGCGAGGCCCGCGTACGACATCACCCGGGCGTACAGCCCGAGACGCGGGGTGTCGTGGCGTTTCTGGACCGCCGTGTAGACCTTGACCAGCCGCAGCGGGCGCAACAGGGGCAGCAGGAGGACCAGGGTGTCGAGCCAGTGGACCCGGACGAACCGGTGGCCGAGGCCGCTGAGGCGGACGCGGACCGCGTAGTCGGCGGCGAAGAGGAGCCAGGCCGCGCCGACGAGGGCGAGGGAGATGTCGTGCCAGGGCTGGGCGTCGCGCGGGGCGAGGACGCGCACCGCGTAGCCGAGGAGGAAGAGCAGGGAGGCGGCGAGGAGCGGAACCTCGGTGCGCTGTTCCCACTGGGTCAGAGCGGGTGGGGGCCGGTCCGGGGTGCGGTCGCTCATCGGCCCAGCATCGCGCCGGCCGTACGGGTTCGGCCCCGGCGACACGCTGCGCCCGGGGGACGCCATATGCTGATCGGCATGACGAGTGAGCCGGAGCAGCAGATCGGAGTGGGAGCGCCCGACGCGTTCCAGCGCCTGTGGACGCCCCACCGGATGGCGTACATCCAGGGTGAGAACAAGCCGACCGGTCCGGAGGCCGGGGACGGCTGTCCGTTCTGCGAGATCCCCTCGAAGTCGGACGAGGACGGGCTCGTCGTGGCGCGCGGTGAGAAGGTCTACGCCGTGCTCAATCTGTATCCGTACAACGGCGGGCACCTGATGGTCGTGCCGTACCGCCACGTCGCGGACTACACGGAGCTGGACGGTCCGGAGACCGTGGAGCTGGCCGATTTCACGAAGCGGGCCATGACGGCGCTGCGGGCGGCCTCCGGGGCGCACGGGTTCAACATCGGGATGAACCAGGGCGCGGTGGCCGGTGCCGGGATCGCGGCGCATCTGCACCAGCATCTGGTGCCGCGCTGGGGCGGGGACACCAATTTCATGCCGGTGGTGGGGCACACGAAGGTGCTGCCGCAGTTGCTGGCGGACACCCGGTCGATGCTGGCGGCGGCCTGGCCGGCGGCCTGAGCGGTTCGACGCGTGGTGCGGGGCGTCCGGGTGGTCCGGGCGCCCCGCGGCTGTGTGCGGCGAGGTCAGGCGTCGTAGAGGTCGGCCTTGCGGGGGCTGGGGTCCTGGATGAGGCCGCTCAGTACCGTCGAGCGGTTGCCGAAGTTCTCGGTGTCGACGCCGTTCTCGTCGAGGACCTTGATGGCGGCGTTGTGCACGACGCGCAGGACGGGGGTGGCGGTGCGCATGGCGTCGTCGGCCATGAAGCGGTGCCGCCACGGCTGCTCGGCCCAGGCGTGCCGCAGCCCGAAGGGTTCGGGCAGGGCGATCTTGCCGCCGAGGTAGTCGAGGAGCGGCGGATACCAGGTGAGGGGGGCGCGCAGGGCCAGGCGCACGACCTCCGAGGCATCGACGAGGGCCAGCGTGATGTCCCGGGTCTCCCAGAAGCGGACGGTCTTGTTGACGGTCCTGGTCTTGGCCGAGGGCTTGCTGGTGAAGAGGGAGTGGACGGGGCCGAGGGCGTGCCCGGTGACCTCGATGCGCAGGGTCTCGTAGAGGACCGTGACGGTGATCATCATGGTGATGACGAGCTGGCCGTCCCAGAGGGTGAACTGCACGCCCAGGTAGTGGCGGTCGCCGCCGCCGAACTGCTGGTGGTTGCAGATGCGCTGTATCTCGTGGGGCTTGACCTGGAAGGTGGCGACGTCCTCGCCCTCGGGGCGGGAGACCGAGTCGGCGTTCTCGCCGACGGGGGAGACGATCCAGTGGGTGACGGTCGGGGTGGGGAATCCCCCGGTGTTCAGCGGGCCGCGCTCCAGCATCTTGAGCTGGTCGTGCATGACGCGGATCAGGTCCCAGCTGCGGAACTGGTGGAACTCCTTGCCCGGTTCCTTGGGCTTGAGGTCCTCGGCGAGCTGCCAGCTGCCCCAGCGGGTCCCCATGCCGAGGATGCCCTTGGGGCCGGCGTAGAAGACGGAGTTGGACTGCTGCTCGGCCGAGAGCTTCTCCAGGCCCTGGCGGAGCGCCTCGCGGGCGGTCTCGCTGGGGTTCTTCGGGACGGCTTCGGGGATCTTCGCGACGACGCCCCCGCCGGAGAGGAGTCCCTCCCAGCGGGCCCGCATGTCCTGGGCGGACTTCTCGGCGATGCGCCGGGCGATGGTCCAGCCGACGACGGGGGCGATGACCATGGCCCGCAGGTAGAGCGCGAGGAATCCGCTCAGGGGCATGGTGATCAGGAAGTACAGGGCGGCGATGCCGAGGATCGGCAGCAGTGCGTTGCCGAGCGTGGAGAGGGCCTTGTCCTTGGTCTTGGCGAGGGCGTCGCGGAGCCGGAAGGCGATGATCCACAGGAGCATGCCGGGCAGGAAGAGGAAGCCGAACAGGGCGGTGACGGCGGTGAGCTTGGTGTCGCGGGCCTTGCGGAGCCGGGATGCGGACAGACAGTGCTCGACGACGGTCTGGGGGTCGGTGCCGAAGGACTGGATGAGGGCCTTGCGGGCGCCGCCCAGCATGCGTTCCTGGACGGCCCGGGAGAACGCCTCACCGAGGTTGGGTTTGAAGTAGTCGGACTTGAAGAGCTTGGAGCGCCCTTCCTTCACTTCGGACTTGTGCCATTCGTTGTTGGCCTTGAGGATCTCCTCCACCGGGCTGTCGCGGTACGCCGCGGAGGCGAGGGCGTTGGTCGCCACCGCCGCCCCCGCCGCGCCCTGGAGCGGAATCTGCGCTCCGGGAGAGAAATCGAATCCGTTGCTCACTGTCGCCCCCACTCGCCACCGAGGAACCGCTCCTGCGGCTGTTTCCCAACTGCCGTGCCCGGCACACCTTCTGAGCTGGGACCCCAGCGTATCGTCCGGATAGGGGCGTCGTCCGGCCCTGTGGACAACGAGGAACAAACCGCTCCGCTACGGGCGTTCCGCGTCGGTCTCCGATGAGCCGCCGAGGCGTTCGGCGAGGTGCGGGGGCACGGGTTCGTGGCGGGCGTAGGCGCGGTCGAACCGGCCGGTGCCGTGGGTGAGGGAGCGCAGGTCGACGGCGTAGCGGCCGATCTCCCGTTCGGGGACCTCGGCGCGGACGAGGGTGCGGCCGGGCGCGGTCTGCTCGGTGCCGGTGACGCGGCCCCGGCGGCCCGAGAGGTCGCTCATGACCGGGCCCACATAGTCGTCGGGGACGAGGACGCGGATTTCGGCCACCGGTTCCAGGAGCCGGATGCGGGCTCCGCGCGCGGCCTCGCGCAGGGCGAGGGCCCCGGCGGTCTGGAAGGCGGCGTCGGAGGAGTCCACGGAGTGGGCCTTGCCGTCCCGCAGGGTGACGCGGACGTCGACGAGCGGGTGGCCGGTGGCGAGGCCGCGGGCGGCCTGCGCGCGGACGCCCTTCTCGACGGAGGGGATGTACTGCCGGGGCACGGAGCCGCCGACGATCCGGTCGACGAACTCGATGCCGGAGCCGGCGGGCAGGGGTTCGACGTCGATCTCGCAGACGGCGTACTGGCCGTGGCCGCCGGACTGTTTGACGTGACGGCCCCGTCCGCCGGCCGGTCCTTCGAAGGTCTCGCGGAGGGCGACGCGGTGCGGGACGGCGTCGACCCGGACGCCGTGGCGGGTGCGGAGCCGGTCCAGGGCCACGTCGCGGTGGGCCTCCCCGAGGCACCACAGGACGACCTGGCGGGTGTCCGGGTTCTGTTCCAGTCGCAGGGTGGGGTCCTCGGCGACGAGGCGCGCCAGGGCGTGGGAGAGCTTGTCCTCGTCGGCCCTGCCGTGGGCCTCGATGGCGAGCGGAAGGAGCGGGTCGGGGGTGGCCCAGGGGCGCAGCAGCAGCGGGTGGGCCGGGTCGGAGAGGGTGTCGCCGGTCTCGGCGGTGTCCAGCCGGGCGACGCAGGCGAGGTTTCCCGCGACGCAGGCGGTGAGCGGGTGCTGCTGTGTGCCGAAGGGGGAGGAGAGGGCGCCGATCCGGACCTCGGCCTCGTGGAGGGGGCGCTCCTCGCGGGCGGGGTCGTCGAGGCCGTGGCCGGAGAGGTGCACGGTGTCGTCGGGGCGCAGGATGCCGGAGAAGACGCGGACGAGGGAGAGCCGGCCCACGTACGGGTCGGGCGAGGTCTTGACGACCTCGGCGGCGAGCGGGCCGTCGGGGTCGCACGCCAGGGCGGGCAGCGGGGCGCCGTCCGGGGTGCCGACCGCGGGCAGCGGGCGTTCGAGCGGGGTGGGGAAGCCGCCGGTGATCAGATCGAGCAGTTCGACGGTGCCGAGGCCCTGGCGGGCGCCGCCGGTGGCGGGGGCGGCAGTGAGGACGGGGTGGAAGGTGCCGCGTGCCACGGCGCGTTCGAGGTCGGCGACGAGGGTCCTGACGTCGATGGGGTCCCCGGCGAGGTAGCGGTCCATCAGGGTCTCGTCCTCGCTCTCGGCGATGATCCCCTCGATGAGGCGGTCGCGGGCCTCGGCCAGACGCTCCCGTTCGGGCGGCGTCGGCGGGTGTTCCCTGCGTTCGCCCTCGGAGTAGTCGAGGATCCGCTGGGTGAGCAGTCCCATGAGGCCGGTCAGCGGCGCGTGTCCGTCGGCGGAGCGGGGGCCGTGGACCGGCAGGTACAGGGGGAGTACGGCGTCGGGGTCGTCGCCGCCGAAGAGTTCGGCGCAGACCCGGGTCATCGCGTCGAACGGGGTGCGGGCCGTGTCGAGGTGGGTGACGACGATGGCGCGCGGCATGCCGACCGCGGCGCACTCCTCCCAGACGGCCCGGGTGGTGCCGTCCACGTCCTCGGCCTCCTGGGCGGCCGAGACGACGAAGAGGGCGGCGTCCGCGGCGCGCAGTCCGGCCCTGAGTTCTCCGACGAAGTCGGCGTAGCCGGGGGTGTCCAGCAGGTTGATCGTGCAACCGCCCCAGGTGACGGGGACGAGGGAGAGCGAGACGGAGCGGTGTCCGCGCTGTTCGACGCCGTCGTGGTCGGAGAGCGTGGTGCCGTCCTCGACGCGGCCGGCCCGGTTGACGGCTCCGGTGGTCTGGGCCAGCGCCTCGACGAGGGTGGTCTTGCCGGATCCGCTGTGGCCGACCAGCACCACGTTGCGGATCGCGGCGGGGCGGTCGGCCGTCAGTGCCCTGGCGGCGGCTCCGGCGGGGGTGTGCGTCCTGTCGCCCATGGCGGGTGCCTCCCGGGTGGTGGCGCCGGGGTGTTCCCGCGGCGCGGGACGGGGAGTGGTGGCACGGGCACGGGGAGCCGCCCGCGGCGGCTGCGGCGACGCCCGCGGTAGTTCCGAGCTTTCCACTCCGTACCGGGCGCGTCCATACGCCGTACGTCCGCGCACGCCACCGCTCGGGGTGCCCGGACGGTGCCGGGCGACGGGCGTGACTACGATGGGCGACGAGGGTGCTGAAGGCCCCGGCCGGGCTCGCTGCGCCCGGCACCCGTGTCCGCGTCGCCGCCGATGCGTCGTCGGCTCGCCGCGAGGACGCTCCGGAGCTCCGCGTGCGCACGCACCGGACACCGCCGCCCGATCCGGCCGGGGCCTTCAGCACCCTTCAGCCGGTGGCCGACGGGGCCATCCGGCCCACCGACCCTCGGGAAGGCCATGCTGAACAAGTACGCGCGTGCCTTTTTCACGCGTGTCCTCACGCCGTTCGCCGCCCTGCTGCTCCGTCTCGGAGTCAGCCCGGACACGGTCACCCTGATCGGCACGGCCGGGGTGATGGCAGGTGCGCTGGTCTTCTTCCCGATGGGGGAGTTCTTCTGGGGCACGATCGTCATCACGATCTTCGTCTTCTCCGACCTGGTCGACGGGAACATGGCGCGACAGGCGGGGATCTCCAGCCGCTGGGGCGCGTTCCTGGACTCGACGCTGGACCGGGTGGCGGACGGGGCGATCTTCGCCGGCTTCGCCCTCTGGTACGCGGGCAGCGGGGACGACAACGTGCTGTGCGCGGTCTCGATCTTCTGTCTGGCGAGCGGCCAGGTCGTCTCCTACACCAAGGCGCGCGGTGAGTCGATCGGGCTGCCGGTCGCGGTCAACGGGCTGGTGGAGCGGGCCGAGCGGCTGGTGATCTCGCTGGTCGCGGCCGGATTCGCGGGTCTGCACACATTCGGCGTGCCCGGGATCCAGGTGCTGCTGCCGATCGCGCTGTGGATCGTCGCCGCGGGCAGTCTGGTGACGCTGATCCAGCGGGTCGTGACGGTGCGTCGCGAGTCCGCGGAGGCCGACGCCGCCGCGGCCGTGGACCGGGGGAGCGAGGCCGCGCAGTGAGCGGTGCCCCCCGTCTCGCGGAGCGTGTGAGCGACGGGCTGTACGGGCTGGGCTGGGCCGCGGTCCGCACCCTGCCCGAGCCGGTGGCGCGCGGGCTGTTCCGGACCCTGGCGGACCAGGTGTGGCGGCGGCGCGGCAAGAGCGTGCTGCGGCTGGAGTCGAATCTGGCACGGGTGGTGCCGGACGCGGATCCGGCGCGGCTCAAGGAGTTGTCCCGGGCCGGGATGCGCTCCTACATGCGGTACTGGATGGAGTCGTTCCGGCTGCCCTCCTGGAGTCCGGCGCGGATCAAGGCGTCCATCGACGTGACGGACGCGCACCGGCTGACGGACGGTCTCGACAGCGGACGCGGCGTGATCCTCGCCCTGCCGCACCTGGGCAACTGGGACCTCGCCGGGGCGTGGGTGACCACGGACCTGAAGGTGCCGTTCACCACGGTCGCCGAGCGGCTGAAGCCGGAGTCGCTGTACGACCGGTTCGTGGCCTACCGCGAGGGGCTCGGCATGGAGGTCCTGCCGCACAACGGCGGGGCCGCGTTCGGGACGCTGGCCCGGCGGCTGCGGACGGGCGGGCTGGTCTGCCTGGTCGCGGACCGCGATCTGTCGGCGTCGGGCGTGGAGGTGTCGTTCTTCGGTGCCACCGCGCGGATGCCCGCCGGCCCGGCCCTGCTGGCCCAGCAGACGGGCGCGCTGCTGCTGCCGGTGACGCTCTCGTACGACGACACGCCGGTGATGAAGGCGCGGATCCATCCGCCGGTGGAGGTGCCGGGGGAGGGTGACCGTACGCACAGGACGTCCGTGATGACCCAGGCCCTGGCCGACGCCTTCGCCCTGGGGATCGCCGAGCACCCGGAGGACTGGCACATGCTTCAGCGCCTCTGGCTCGACGACCTCGACCCCCGGGCCTGACGGCTTCCCGCCGCGTTCCCGACCCGGCCTGCTCCGAACGAAAGGCCCCGCCGTGAAGATCGGCATCGTCTGCCCCTACTCCTGGGACGTACCGGGCGGTGTGCAGTTCCACATCCGCGATCTGGCCGAGCATCTGACCGGTCTCGGCCACCAGGTCTCGGTGCTGGCCCCGGCCGACGACGAGACGCCGCTGCCTCCGTACGTGGTCTCGGCGGGCCGGGCCGTGCCCGTTCCGTACAACGGCTCGGTCGCCCGGCTGAACTTCGGGTTCCTGTCGGCGGCCCGGGTGCGGCGGTGGCTGCACGACGGGACCTTCGACGTCGTGCACATCCACGAGCCGACCTCGCCGTCGCTGGGACTGCTGACCTGCTGGGCGGCCCAGGGGCCGATCGTCGCCACGTTCCACACCTCCAATCCGCGGTCGCGCGCCATGATCGCCGCGTACCCGATCCTCCAGCCGGCACTGGAGAAGATCAGCGCGCGCATCGCCGTCAGCGAGTACGCGCGCCGGACGCTGGTCGAGCACCTGGGCGGCGACGCGGTCGTCATCCCCAACGGCGTGGACGTCGACTTCTTCGCGTCGGCCGAGCCGCGGCCCGAGTGGCAGGGCTCCACGCTCGGCTTCATCGGGCGGATCGACGAGCCCCGCAAGGGCCTGCCCGTCCTGATGCGCGCGCTGCCCGCGATCCTGGCGGCCCGGCCGGAGACCCGGCTGCTCGTGGCCGGCCGGGGCGACGAGGAGGAGGCCGTCGCCTCGCTGCCCCGCGAGATGCGCTCGCGGGTGGAGTTCCTCGGCATGGTGAGCGACGAGGACAAGGCACGGCTGCTGCGCAGCGTCGATCTGTACGTCGCGCCCAACACCGGTGGCGAGAGCTTCGGCATCATCCTCGTCGAGGCCATGTCCGCCGGAGCGCCCGTCCTCGCCAGCGATCTGGACGCCTTCGCGCAGGTCCTGGACCAGGGCGCGGCCGGGGAACTTTTCGCCAACGAGGACGCGGACGCGCTCGCCGCGGCCGCGGTCCGGCTGCTGGACGACCCCGCGCGCCGCTCCGCCCTGCGCGAGCGCGGCAGCGCCCATGTGCGGCGCTTCGACTGGTCGACGGTCGGTGCGGACATCCTCGCGGTCTACGAGACGGTCACGGACGGGGCCGCCTCGGTGGCCACCGACGAACGCACCGGGCTCCGGGCGCGGTTCGGGCTGGCCAGAGACCGGGAACCGGGCGGCCAGCTCCGGGGGTGACCGCCGGGGCGTGCGGGTGGAGTCGCCGTGCTGTCGGGGTGCGGCTGCGTTGCGACGGTTCGGTCTCGTTGCGACGGTACGGTCTCGTCCGGGGTGCGGCTGCGTCGCGACGATCCGGACTCGTTTCGACGATACGGTTCCGTCCCGGGTACGGCTGCGTCGCGACGAGGCGGTACCGTCCCGACGGTACGGTCGCGTCACGTCGGCACGTTCCCGTCCCGACGCACGGCAGCGTCGCGACGGAACCGACTCGTTCCGACGTGACGGCCGCGTAGCGACGAACCGGCCCCGCTCCGACGTGCCGACCACGTCCCGACGAAACGGCCCCGTCCGGACGGCTCGCGCGCCGCCGGGACCCGGATGGGCGTGCTCCCACCGGTAGCCTTGCCGCCCGTGACCGCAACCCTCATCTGGGCCGTCGTCGTCCTCGTCGCGATCGGCCTGTACCTCAGCTGGACCGCCGGCCGGCTCGACCGCCTGCACACCCGGATCGACGCGGCCCGCGCCGCCCTCGACGCCCAACTGCTGCGCCGTGCCTCGGTCACCCAGGAACTCGCCACCTCGGGACTCCTCGACCCGGCCTCCTCCATCGTGCTGTACGAGGCCGCGCACGCCGCCCGGCAGTCGGAGGAGGAGCAGCGCGAGGTCGCCGAGAGCGAACTGAGCACCGCCCTGCGCGCCGTGTTCGGCGAGAGCGCCCAGGTGGAGGCGGTCAGGGAGGTCCCCGGCGGCGAGGAGGCGGCCTCGGAACTGGCGGCCGCGGTGCGCAGGGTCCCGATGGCGCGCCGCTTCCACAACGACGCGGTACGGGCCGCGCGCGCCCTGCGCCGCCACCGCACGGTGCGCTGGTTCCGGCTGGCCGGGCACGCCCCGTTCCCCCTGGCCTTCGAGATGGACGACGAACCGCCGGTGGCCCTCGCGGACCGGCCCGCCGGCTGAGCCGGGCCGGGACGAAGGGGATCCGCCCGCACCCGGCCCCGCCCGGGGGGCGGGGGCAAAACGATCCACCGGCCCCTCATTGGCCCTTGCTGTGGACCGGGGCCCGGGAGTTTGCTCTGCAGTGCGCCAGACCGCAGGCCAGACCACTCCTGGCACCCCCTTCTTCCGTAGTGAGGTCGATCCGTGTCCACGCTTCCCCGCACCCCGCAGTCCGCCGACGCCCCGGCCACCGGCACCGCCCGCGTCAAGCGCGGCATGGCCGAGCAGCTCAAGGGCGGCGTGATCATGGACGTCGTCGACGCCGAGCAGGCGAAGATCGCCGAGGACGCGGGTGCCGTGGCCGTCATGGCCCTGGAGCGGGTGCCCGCCGACATCCGCAAGGACGGCGGCGTGGCCCGGATGTCGGACCCGAACATGATCGAGGAGATCATCGAGGCCGTCTCCATCCCCGTCATGGCCAAGTCCCGCATCGGCCACTTCGTCGAGGCCCAGGTCCTCCAGTCGCTCGGTGTCGACTACATCGACGAGTCCGAGGTCCTGACCCCGGCCGACGAGGTCAACCACAGCGACAAGTTCGCCTTCACCACCCCGTTCGTCTGCGGTGCCACCAACCTGGGCGAGGCGCTGCGCCGTATCGCCGAGGGTGCGGCCATGATCCGCTCCAAGGGCGAGGCCGGCACCGGCAACGTCGTCGAGGCCGTCCGCCACCTGCGCCAGATCAAGAACGAGATCGCCCGGCTGCGCGGTTACGACAACAACGAGCTGTACGCCGCGGCCAAGGAGCTGCGTGCCCCGTACGAGCTGGTCAAGGAGGTCGCCGAGCTGGGCAAGCTGCCCGTCGTGCTGTTCTCCGCCGGCGGTGTCGCCACCCCGGCCGACGCCGCGCTGATGCGCCAGCTCGGCGCCGAGGGCGTCTTCGTCGGCTCCGGCATCTTCAAGTCCGGCGACCCGGCCAAGCGCGCCGCCGCGATCGTCAAGGCCACCACCTTCTACGACGACCCGAAGATCATCGCGGACGCCTCCCGCAACCTGGGCGAGGCCATGGTCGGCATCAACTGCGACACCCTGCCCGAGGCCGAGCGCTACGCCAACCGCGGCTGGTAGCCACCATGAGCGACACACCTGTGATCGGCGTCCTGGCCCTCCAGGGCGACGTACGGGAACACCTGATCGCCCTGGCCTCGGCGGATGCCCTGGCCAGGCCGGTCCGGCGTCCCGAGGAACTCGCCGAGGTCGACGGCCTGGTCGTTCCCGGCGGCGAGTCCACCACCATGTCGAAGCTGGCCGCGCTGTTCGGCATGCTCGAACCCCTCCGCGACCGGGTGGCGGCCGGGATGCCGGTCTACGGCACCTGCGCCGGGCTGATCCTGCTCGCCGACAAGATCCTCGATCCGCGCTCGGGCCAGGAGACCATCGGCGGCATCGACATGATCGTGCGCCGTAACGCTTTCGGGCGGCAGAACGAGTCCTTCGAGGCGGCCGTGGACGTCGCCGGCATCGACGGCGGGCCGGTCGAGGGCGTCTTCATCCGGGCCCCCTGGGTGGAGTCCGTGGGCGCCCGCGCCGAGGTCGTGGCCGAGTACGGTGGGCATATCGTGGCGGTACGGCAGGGAAACGCCCTCGCCACGTCGTTCCACCCGGAACTGACCGGTGACCACCGGGTACACGCCCACTTCGTGGACATGGTGCGCACGGCCACCTGATTCGATCCCGGTAGGATCTCTCGGGTTCGTACGGAATTTGGTGACGCGAAGGAGAAGGCAGATGTCCGGCCACTCTAAATGGGCTACGACGAAGCACAAGAAGGCCGTGATTGATGCCAAGCGCGGCAAGCTCTTCGCGAAGATGATCAAGAACATCGAGGTCGCCGCACGCACGGGCGGCGCCGATGTGTCGGGCAACCCGACCCTCTTCGACGCCATCCAGAAGGCGAAGAAGAGTTCGGTCCCGAACAAGAACATCGACTCGGCGGTCAAGCGCGGCGCCGGTCTCGAAGCCGGTGGCGCCGACTACGAGACGATCATGTACGAGGGCTACGGCCCCAACGGTGTCGCGGTGCTCATCGAGTGCCTCACCGACAACCGCAACCGCGCCGCCTCCGACGTGCGCGTCGCCATGACCCGCAACGGCGGTTCGATGGCCGACCCGGGCTCGGTCTCGTACCTGTTCAACCGCAAGGGCGTCGTGATCGTCCCCAAGGGCGAGCTGTCCGAGGACGACGTGCTGGGCGCCGTGCTCGACGCGGGTGCCGAGGAGGTCAACGACCTCGGCGACACCTTCGAGGTGCTCAGCGAGGCCACCGACATGATCGCGGTCCGCACCGCGCTCCAGGAGGCCGGCATCGACTACGACTCGGCCGAGGCCAACTTCGTCCCGACCATGCAGGTCGAGCTGGACGAGGAGGGCGCGCGCAAGATCTTCAAGCTGATCGACGCGCTGGAGGACAGCGACGACGTGCAGAACGTCTTCGCCAACTTCGACGTCTCCGACGAGGTCATGGAGAAGGTCGACGCCTGATCCGGCGCCGGGCGGCCGGCGCGGTTCCTGCGACGGGCCGACGGGGACACACCCCGTCGGCCCGTCGCATTGTCAGTGCGAGCCGATAGCCTTCCAGAACAGTTGACCGATCGGCGGGGAGGGGCGGACGTGCGCGTTCTCGGGGTGGACCCCGGGCTGACCCGGTGCGGGGTCGGCGTCGTCGAGGGCATGGCCGGCCGGCCCCTGACGATGCTCGGGGTGGGCGTCGTGCGCACCCCGGCCGACGCGGAGCTGGGCCACCGCCTGGTGGCCATCGAGCGCGGCATCGAGGCATGGCTCGACGAGCACCGCCCCGAGTTCGTGGCGGTCGAGCGGGTCTTCGCCCAGCACAACGTCCGTACCGTGATGGGCACCGCCCAGGCCAGCGCCGTGGCCATGCTCTGCGCGTCCCGCCGCGGCATCCCGGTCGCCCTGCACACCCCCAGTGAGGTCAAGGCCGCCGTCAGCGGCAACGGACGCGCGGACAAGGCGCAGGTCGGGACCATGGTCACCCGGCTCCTGCGGCTGGACGCACCCCCGAAGCCCGCCGACGCGGCGGACGCCCTCGCCCTCGCCATCTGCCACATCTGGCGGGCCCCCGTGATCAACCGCCTCCAGCAGGCGCACGCGGCGGCCGCCGCCGGCCGCACCCCGCGCGTCCCGCGCACCGCAGCAGCACCCGTCCGGAAGGTCCCCCGATGATCGCCTTCGTCAGCGGCCCCGTCGCCGCGCTCGCCCCGACCACGGCCGTCATCGAGGTCGGCGGCATCGGCATGGCCGTCCAGTGCGCGCCGAACACCCTGGCCGCGCTGCGCGTCGGCCAGGAGGCCCGACTCGCCACCTCCCTCGTCGTGCGCGAGGACTCCCTGACGCTCTACGGCTTCGCCGACGACGACGAACGCCAGGTCTTCGAACTGCTCCAGACCGCCAGCGGCGTCGGGCCCCGGCTCGCCCAGGCCATGCTCGCCACCCACACCCCCGACGCCCTGCGCCTCGCCGTGGCCACCGGCGACGAGAAGGCCCTCACCGCCGTCTCCGGCATCGGCAAGAAGGGCGCCCAGAAGCTGCTGCTCGAACTCAAGGACCGCCTCGGCGAACCCGTCGGCACCGGCCACGCCCCCCAGGGCATCGGCACGGCCGTCACCGCCTCCTGGCGCGACCAGCTCCAGGCTGCCCTGATCGGCCTCGGCTACGCCACCCGCGAGGCGGACGAGGCCGTCGCCGCCGTGGCACCCCGGGCGGAGGCCGCCCTGGCCGAAGGCGCCGCACCGCCTGTGCCGCAGCTGCTGCGCGCCGCCCTCCAGACCCTCAACCGGGCGCGCTGAGCGGCTCCGGCACCACCCCCGACACCGGCCCCGGCCCCCGGGCCCCGGCACCGAGACCTCCGAGGCGGAACAGACGAGATGAACTGGGACGAGACCGGCCCCGACAGCGGCGAACTGCTCGACGAGCGCCTCGTCGCCGCCGGCGCGGACGGCGAGGACACCGCGGTCGAGGCGGCCCTGCGCCCCCGGGACCTCGACGAGTTCGTCGGCCAGGAGAAGGTCCGCGAGCAGCTCGACCTGGTCCTCAAGGCGGCCCGCGCCCGTGGCGCCACCGCCGACCACGTGCTGCTCTCCGGCGCCCCGGGCCTCGGCAAGACCACCCTCTCCATGATCATCGCGGCCGAGATGGGCGCCCCGATCCGGATCACCTCGGGCCCCGCCATCCAGCACGCCGGGGACCTCGCGGCGATCCTCTCCTCCCTCCAGGAGGGCGAGGTCCTCTTCCTCGACGAGATCCACCGCATGTCGCGGCCGGCCGAGGAGATGCTCTACATGGCCATGGAGGACTTCCGCGTCGACGTGATCGTCGGCAAGGGCCCCGGTGCCACCGCCATCCCCCTGGAGCTGCCTCCCTTCACCTTGGTCGGCGCGACCACCCGGGCCGGACTCCTGCCGCCCCCGCTGCGCGACCGCTTCGGCTTCACCGGACACATGGAGTTCTACGCCCCGGCCGAACTGGAACGGGTGATTCACCGCTCCGCCGGACTCCTCGACGTCGTCATCGACGCCGAGGGCGCCGCGGAGATCGCCGGACGCTCCCGGGGCACCCCCCGGATCGCCAACCGTCTGCTGCGCCGCGTCCGGGACTACGCCCAGGTCAAGGCCGACGGACGGATCGACCGGGAGACCGCCTCGGCAGCCCTGTCGGTGTACGAGGTGGACGCCCGGGGGCTCGACCGGCTGGACCGATCGGTCCTGGAGGCCCTGCTGAAGCTGTTCGGCGGCGGCCCGGTCGGCCTGTCCACCCTCGCGGTCGCCGTGGGGGAGGAGCGCGAGACGGTCGAGGAGGTCGCGGAGCCCTTCCTCGTACGGGAAGGACTGCTGGCCAGGACGCCGCGCGGGCGGGTCGCCACCCCCGCCGCCTGGGCCCATCTGGGGCTGGTGCCGCCGCAGCACGGCGGAAAGGGACAACAGGGCCTGTTCGGGGCGTGATGCGTCACAGGTTGACCCGCACAGGAACCACGGAGCCATGCCGGGCGTTGTTCCATCGATGCGGACTCGCTTAGACTCCGCCGATGCCGCCCTTAAAGGTCGGTGTACCCACCCCCGTAGACCAGGCCGCTTTCGAGTGCGGTCGTGCGAAGGAAAATCGTCCCGTGAATCCCGTGACTCTCCTCCCCTTCATCGTGCTCATCGGGGCCATGTTCCTGATGACGCGGTCCGCCAAGAAGAAGCAGGCGGCTGCCGTGGCCATGCGCAACGACATGCAGCCCGGCACCGGCGTCCGCACGATCGGGGGCATGTACGCCACCGTCAAGGAGCTTCACGACGACACGGTTCTCCTTGAGGTCGCCCCCGGCGTCCACGCCGTCTACGCGAAGAACGCCATCGGCGCGGTGCTCGACGACGCGGAGTACAACCGCATCGTCCACGGCGACGAGGACGAGCTGGACGTCGACGGCGCGGTCGTGCCGGACGACGCCTCCTCGCTGACCGAGGCCGACGACGCCCCCGCCGACGCCAAGACGGACCTGGTCAAGAAGACCGGTTCCGACGCGGCCGACGCCGAGGAGAGCGACGGCAAGGCCGACGAGAAGCCCGAGGGCAAGGCCGACGGCGAGCCCGACGCGAAGTAGCACACGATCCGGGGATGGCACCGAGCCCACAGGCGTCGGGCCGTCCCCGGGACGTGCGGTCTTCTGCGGGGGCGGGTCCCCACTAAACTTCGTGGCCGCTCGGGCGCGTACCCGGCGCGGGGCGGTTGGACAGGGAGAAACGAGAAGGTGGCAGCACCGAAGAAGGGCCGGCGCCAGGCCGGTGGTCAGGGGAGGCCGGGGCGTTCCCTGGCCCTGATCCTGATCGCCATGGTCGCGCTCACCGGCGGGATGTTCCTGGCGGACCAGCCGACGCCGCGTCTCGGCATCGACCTGGCGGGTGGCACGTCCATCACGCTGGAGGCGAAGGCCGAACCGGGCCAGGAATCGGCGATCAACAAGACCAACATGGACACCGCGGTCCAGATCATGGAACGCCGCGTCAATGGTCTTGGCGTCTCCGAGGCCGAGGTCCAGACCCAGGGCGATCGCAACATCATCGTCAACATCCCCAAGGGTACGAACTCCGCCCAGGCCCGCGAGCAGGTCGGCACCACGGCCAAGCTCTACTTCCGGCCCGTGCTGACCGTCGCCGCGGGAGCGCCGACCCCCGAGCCGAGCGCCTCGTCCACCGGCAAGGCCAGCCCGTCGCCCAAGCCGAGCGCCTCCGCCTCGGAGACGGCCTCCGGCTCCTCGGCGAAGCCGAGCGCGAGCGCCACCACTCAGGGCCGCGCCGTCACCGGCGCCCTGAAGGCCGACTCCACGCCGTCGCCGTCGGCCACCGCCTCGTCGAAGGCGAGCGCCACCCCCCAGCCGAGCGCCACCCCGACGGCCTCCGCCGAGGAGCAGGCGGCCGCCGCCGACCTGCAGAAGAAGTTCGAGGCGCTGGACTGCTCCACCAAGGCGTCCCGCTCCAAGGCCGCCGCCGGCTCCAAGGCCACCGACACGGTCGTCGCCTGTGAGCAGGACGGCAGCGCCAAGTACATCCTCGGTCCCGCCGAGGTCGACGGCACCGACGTGGACAGCGCCAAGGCCGCGATCAACCAGCAGACCGGCCAGTGGATCGTCCAGATGGAGTTCACCGGCGGCGGCGCCAAGAAGTTCAACAAGACCACGGGCAAGCTGGCCCAGCAGCAGTCGCCGCAGAACCAGTTCGCGATCGCCCTCGACAACGAGGTCGTCTCGGCCCCGTCCGTGCGCGAGGCGCTGAGCGCCAACGCCGAGATCTCCGGCAGCTTCACCCAGCAGTCCGCCGAGGACCTGGCCAACGTCCTGTCCTACGGTGCGCTGCCGCTCTCCTTCCAGGAGCAGAGCGTCACCACCGTCACCGCCGCGCTCGGCGGCGAGCAGCTGCGGGCCGGCCTCATCGCCGGTGCCATCGGCCTGGCCCTCGTGGTCGTCTACCTGGTGGCCTACTACCGCGGACTGGCGTTCATCGCCCTGCTCAGCCTCCTGGCCTCCGGCATCCTGACCTACACGATCATGTCGCTCCTCGGCCCGGCCATCGGCTTCGCGCTGAACCTGCCGGCGGTCTGCGGAGCCATCGTGGCCATCGGTATCACCGCGGACTCGTTCATCGTCTACTTCGAACGCATCCGGGACGAGATCCGCGAGGGCCGCACGCTGCGTCCCGCCGTCGAGCGGGCCTGGCCGCGCGCCCGGCGCACCATCCTCGTCTCCGACTTCGTGTCGTTCCTCGCCGCCGCGGTGCTCTTCGTGGTCACCGTCGGCAAGGTCCAGGGCTTCGCGTTCACGCTGGGTCTCACCACCCTGCTCGACGTGGTCGTGGTGTTCCTCTTCACCAAGCCGGTCATGACGATCATGGCCCGGAAGAAGTTCTTCGCCAGCGGCCACCCCTGGTCCGGACTGGACCCGAAGCGGCTCGGCGCCAAGCCCCCGCTGCGCCGCTCGCGCCGTGTCAACGCCCCCACCGACCCGAAGGAGGCGTGAGATGTCGCGACTCGGCAATCTCGGCGCCCGTCTCTACCGCGGCGAGGTCGGCTACGACTTCATCGGCAAGCGGAAGATCTGGTACGGCGTCTCGATCCTGATCACCATCACGGCCATCCTCGGTCTGGCGGTCAGCGGCCTGAACATGGGCATCGAGTTCAAGGGCGGCGCCGTCTTCACCACCCCGAAGACGTCCGCCACGGTCGCCCAGGCCGAGGACCTGGCCACGGAGGCATCCGGCCACCAGGCCATCGTCCAGAAGCTGGGCAACGGCACGCTGCGCATCCAGATCACCGAGGTCGACACCGCCAAGTCGGACGAGATCAAGACGGCGCTCTCCAAGGGCCTCGACGTCCCGAGCGAGAAGATCGCGGCCGATCTGGTCGGCCCCAGCTGGGGTGAGCAGATCGCCAACAAGGCATGGACCGGCCTCGGCGTCTTCATGGTCCTCGTGGTGATCTACCTGGCGATCGCCTTCGAATGGCGCATGGCCATCGCGGCCCTCGCGGCGCTGATCCACGACATCACCATCACGGTCGGGGTCTACGCCCTGGTCGGCTTCGAGGTCACGCCGGGCACGGTCATCGGTCTGCTGACCATCCTCGGTTACTCCCTCTACGACACGGTCGTCGTCTTCGACAGCCTCAAGGAGGGCACGCACGGGATCACCAAGCAGACCCGGTGGACGTACAGCGACGTCGCCAACCGTTCCATCAACGGGACGCTGGTCCGCTCGATCAACACCACCGTCGTCGCCCTGCTGCCGGTGGCCGGTCTGCTCTTCATCGGTGGCGGCGTCCTCGGCGCCGGCATGCTGAACGACATCTCGCTGGCACTCTTCGTCGGCCTCGCCGCCGGTGCGTACTCCTCGATCTTCATCGCCACCCCGCTCGTCGCGGACCTCAAGGAACGCGAACCGCAGATGAAGGCCCTGAAGAAGCGGGTCCTCGCCAAGCGCGCCGCCGCCGCGGCCAAGGGCGAGTCCCCCGACGGCGGACAGGACGACGAGTCCCCCGAGGACGCCGCGCCCGCCGGAGCGGTCGTCGGCCAGCGCCAGGAGCCCCCCACGGGCCACGGCCGGACCGGAGGGAAGCGCCGATGACCAGCACCGCGGAGGGCACCCGGGAGCTGCTCCTCAGCCGCATCCGGGACGTGGCGGACTACCCGAAGCCGGGCGTGATGTTCAAGGACATCACCCCGCTCCTCGCGGACCCCGTCGCCTTCACGGCCCTCACGGACGCCCTCGCGGAGCTGTGCGTACGGCACGGCGCCACGAAGATCGTCGGCCTGGAGGCCCGCGGCTTCATCCTGGCCGCCCCGGTCGCCGTCCGCGCCGGCCTCGGCTTCGTCCCCGTCCGCAAGGCCGGGAAGCTGCCGGGCGCCACGCTCAGCCAGGCGTACGAGCTTGAGTACGGCACCGCGGAGATCGAGATCCACGCGGAGGACCTGTCGGCCGACGACCACGTCATGGTCATCGACGACGTGCTGGCCACCGGCGGCACCGCCGCCGCCTCGCTGGAGCTGATCCGGCGGGCCGGGGCCCGGGTCGCCGGCGTCAGCGTCCTCATGGAGCTGGGCTTCCTGGCCGGACGCGAGCGCCTCCTCCCGGACCTGAAGGGTGCCCCGCTGGAGGCCCTGATCACGGTCTGACCGCACCACGCGCCGTGCCGACGGGCACCCGGGAACAATCCGGGTGCCCGTCGGCGTTGTGAGGGCTCTCCCGGTCCCCGGGGGAGGACCGGCCGTCGGCTCGATACGATGGCCCTTCCGGGTGTCCGGATCCGCACGAGGAGCGCTCTTGCCAGACGAGGCCCAGCCAGTCGCCGCCCCGCAGCCCGACAAGCCCGCGGCGGCCTCAGCCACGCCCGCGAAGCAGCCGCCCGCGGAGAAGCCGAAGCCCCCGGCACCGCAGCCCGGCACGGGCCCCGCCCCCGCCGAGGCGAACGGGCCCGCGCCCGCCTCGCCCAGCCAGCCGGCCGCGCCCTCCTCCCCGGCCCCCACCGCGCCCAAGCCGCCCGCGAAGCCCGCGCCGACCGCCCCTGCGAGCTCGGCGTCCCGCACCGGCGGCTCCTCCAACCGTGTCCGGGCCCGCCTCGCCCGCCTCGGCGTCCAGCGCTCCAGCCCGTACAACCCCGTGCTGGAGCCGCTGCTGCGTATCGTCCGGGGCAACGACGCCAAGACCGAGGCGTCCACGCTGCGCCAGATCGAGCGCGCCTACCAGGTCGCCGAACGCTGGCACCGCGGCCAGAAGCGCAAGAGCGGCGACCCGTACATCACCCATCCGCTCGCCGTGACGACGATCCTCGCCGAGCTGGGTATGGATCCGGCCACTCTGATGGCGGGCCTGCTGCACGACACCGTCGAGGACACCGAATACGGCCTGGACACCCTCCGCAAGGACTTCGGCGACCAGGTCGCCCTGCTCGTCGACGGCGTCACCAAGCTCGACAAGGTCAAGTTCGGCGAGGCCGCCCAGGCCGAGACCGTGCGCAAGATGGTCGTCGCCATGGCCAAGGACCCCCGGGTCCTGGTCATCAAGCTGGCCGACCGGCTCCACAACATGCGCACCATGCGCTACCTCAAGCGGGAGAAGCAGGAGAAGAAGGCCCGCGAGACGCTGGAGATCTACGCCCCCCTCGCCCACCGCCTGGGCATGAACACCATCAAGTGGGAGCTGGAGGACCTCGCCTTCGCGATCCTCTATCCCAAGATGTACGACGAGATCGTCCGGCTCGTCGCCGAGCGGGCGCCCAAGCGCGACGAATACCTCGCCATAGTGACCGACGAGGTCCAGGCCGACCTGCGCGCCGCCCGCATCAAGGCGACCGTCACCGGACGGCCCAAGCACTACTACAGCGTCTACCAGAAGATGATCGTGCGGGGCCGGGACTTCGCCGAGATCTACGACCTGGTGGGCATCAGGGTGCTCGTCGACACCGTCCGCGACTGCTACGCGGCGCTCGGCACCGTCCACGCGCGATGGAATCCGGTCCCCGGCCGGTTCAAGGACTACATCGCGATGCCCAAGTTCAACATGTACCAGTCGCTGCACACCACGGTGATCGGTCCCAGCGGAAAGCCCGTCGAACTCCAGATCCGCACCTTCGACATGCACCGCCGCGCCGAGTACGGCATCGCCGCGCACTGGAAGTACAAGCAGGAGGCCGTGGCCGGCGCCTCCAAAGTGCGCACCGACGTCCCCAAGAACACCGGGCGCGGCCAGGACACCGTGAACGACATGGCGTGGCTGCGCCAGCTCCTGGACTGGCAGAAGGAGACCGAGGACCCCAGCGAGTTCCTGGAGTCGCTGCGCTTCGACCTCTCGCGCAACGAGGTCTTCGTCTTCACGCCCAAGGGCGACGTCATAGCGCTTCCGGCCGGGGCGACCCCGGTCGACTTCGCGTACGCCGTCCACACGGAGGTCGGCCATCGGACGATAGGAGCACGGGTCAACGGGCGGCTCGTCCCGCTGGAGTCCACGCTCGACAACGGCGACCTGGTGGAGGTCTTCACCTCCAAGGCCGCCGGCGCGGGCCCCTCGCGCGACTGGCTCGGCTTCGTCAAGTCGCCCAGGGCACGCAACAAGATCCGCGCCTGGTTCTCCAAGGAGCGCCGGGACGAGGCGATCGAGCAGGGCAAGGACGCCATCGCGCGCGCCATGCGCAAGCAGAACCTGCCGATCCAGCGCATCCTGACCGGCGACTCGCTGGTCACCCTCGCCCACGAGATGCGCTACCCCGACATCTCCTCGCTCTACGCGGCGATCGGCGAGGGCCATGTGGCCGCCGCGGGTGTCGTGCAGAAGCTGGTCCAGGCCCTCGGCGGCGAGGACGCGGCCAGCGAGGACCTGGAGGAGAGCACCCCGCCCTCCCGCAGCCGCGCCAAGCGCCGCTCCAACGCCGATCCGGGCGTCGTGGTCAAGGGCGTCGAGGACGTCTGGGTGAAGCTCGCCCGCTGCTGCACCCCCGTCCCGGGCGACCCCATCATCGGCTTCGTCACGCGCGGCAGCGGCGTCTCCGTGCACCGGGCCGACTGCGTCAACGTCGACTCGCTCTCGCAGCAGCCGGAGCGGATCCTCGACGTCGAATGGGCCCCGACCCAGTCCTCCGTCTTCCTGGTCGCCATCCAGGTCGAGGCGCTGGACCGCTCCCGGCTTCTCTCGGACGTCACCCGGGTCCTGTCCGACCAGCACGTCAACATCCTGTCGGCGGCCGTCCAGACCTCCCGCGACCGGGTGGCCACCTCGCGCTTCACCTTCGAGATGGGCGACCCCAAGCACCTCGGCCACGTCCTGAAGGCCGTACGCGGCGTGGAGGGCGTCTACGACGTGTACCGGGTGACCTCGGCCCGCAGGCCGTAGACCCGGCGCCGCACCCACACGAGAGGGGCCCCTCCGCACGAAGCGGAAGGGCCCCTCTCGTGTGGCGGGGAGCGGGCGGTCAGCCGCCGAACTCCTCGAGCCCCTTCAGCGCCTGGTCCAGCAGCGCCTGCCGGCCCTCCAGCTCACGGGCCAGCTTGTCGGCACGGGCGTTGTTGCCCGAGGCACGCGCGGTGTCGATCTGCGTACGCAGCTTGTCGACGGCCGCCTGGAGCTGCCCGGTCAGACCCGCGGCACGGGCCCGCGCCTCCGGGTTGGTCCGGCGCCACTCCGCCTCCTCGGCCTCCTGGAGCGCCCGCTCCACGGCCTGCATCCGCCCCTCGACCTTCGGACGGGCGTCGCGCGGCACATGGCCGATGGCCTCCCAGCGCTCGTTCAGGCCCCGGAACGCGGCACGGGCCGCCTTCAGGTCCGTCACCGGCACCAGCTTCTCGGCCTCGGCGGCGAGCTCCTCCTTGAGCTTGAGGTTCTCGCCCTGCTCCGCGTCACGCTCCGCGAAGACCTCGCCGCGCGCGGCGAAGAAGACGTCCTGGGCACCGCGGAAACGGTTCCACAGATCGTCCTCGGCCTCGCGCTGGGCGCGGCCCGCCGCCTTCCACTCGGTCATCAGGTCGCGGTAGCGGGCCGCCGTGGCACCCCAGTCCCGGGACCCGGAGAGCGACTCGGCTTCGGCGACCAGCCGCTCCTTGATCTTGCGGGCCTCCTCGCGCTGGGCGTCCAGCGAGGCGAAGTGGGCCTTGCGCCGCTTGGAGAAGGCCGAGCGGGCGTGCGAGAAGCGGTGCCACAGCTCGTCGTCCGACTTGCGGTCGAGCCGGGGCAGGCCCTTCCACGTGTCCACGAGCGCCCGCAGCCGCTCGCCGGCCGCGCGCCACTGCTCGCTGCGCGCCAGCTCCTCGGCCTCGGCGACCAGCGCCTCCTTGGCCTGCTTGGCCTCGTCGGTCTGCTTCGCCTTCTGCGCCTTGCGCTCCTCACGCCGCGAGTCGACCGTCGCCACCAGGGCGTCCAGCCGCTTGCGCAGCGCGTCCAGGTCACCGACGGCGTGGTGCTCGTCGACCTGGGCGCGCAGATGCTCGATGGCGGTGGTCGCGTCCTTCGCGGACAGATCGGTGGTCTTCACCCGCCGTTCGAGGAGGCCGATCTCGACCACAATGCCCTCGTACTTGCGCTCGAAGTAGGCCAGGGCCTCCTCCGGAGAACCGGCCTGCCACGATCCGACGACCTGCTCGCCGTCGGCTGTACGCACGTACACGGTGCCTGTCTCGTCGACACGGCCCCACGGGTCGCTGCTCACAGCGCCTCCTCCACCTGATGCCCGCGAAGGGGTTCGCCCCCCTGGCATCGTCCACAGTTTCCTGGGGCGGGCAGCGCCCGCCCTGCACAACGCCAATCTAGGCGACGCGCCGCCCGGCTGTCCGCACTCAGCGCGGCCGAAATTATCCGGCCGCACCGAGCGCGTTCCCGCCGGTTCACCCCTTGTCGACGGTGACCTTCGAGATGTTCACGGCCTTCTTCGGCGCACCGTCGGCCGCGCCGCCGTCCACGCCCGCCTTGCCGATCGTCTCGACGACCTTCAGGGAGTCCTTGTCCATCGTCCCGAACGGCGTGTACGTGGGCGGCAGCTTGCTGTCCTTGTACACGAGGAAGAACTGGCTGCCGCCGGTGTGCGCCTGGCCGGTGTTGGCCATCGCCACCGTGCCCGCCGGGTACGTCACCGTGCCGTCGGCGCCCGCCTTGCCGAGGGCCGTCAGATTCTCGTCCGGGATCGTGTAGCCCGGACCGCCGGTGCCGTCGCCCTTCGGGTCGCCGCACTGCAGGACGAAGATGCCGTCCGTCGTCAGCCGGTGGCACTTCGTGCCGTCGAAGAACTTCTTGTCCGCGAGCGACTTGAAGGAGTTGGTCGTGTGCGGCGTCTTGGCCGCGTCCATGGTGAACGCGATGTCGCCCTGGCTCGTGGCGAGCGACATCGTGTACGAGGCCTTCTTGTCGATCTTCATCGCCGGTTCGGGCTCGGACTTCTCGCTCGCCGAGGGCGAGGGCTCCGCGGACGGGCTCGTGCTCGCCGACGCGGCCGCCTTGTCGCTCTTGTCGTCGTCGCCGCTGGTGGCGAGGTACGTGGCACCCGCGATGACCGCCACCACGGCCACCGAGGAGGTGATGACGACCGTCAGCCGCCTCGTCCTGCGACGGGCCTCCTCACGGCGCTGCTGCTGCCGCTCGAACTTCTCCCTGGCGAGCTGCCGCCGCCGCTGATCGCTGCTGACCACCGGGTGATCTCCTTGTACGTCGTGTGACCGGGCCTGCGTTGCCCCGTACCGTATACGCGTTGGCTGTGGAATGAGGAGCGCCGGTAGGCTCTGAACTGCTGCGACCTCGCAGCCGACCTCTCGTCGGACGACCATTAAGGACGATCGTGCTGATTGCCGGGTTCCCGGCCGGGGCCTGGGGGACCAACTGTTACCTGGTCGCCCCCGCCGCGGGCGAGGAGTGCGTGATCATCGACCCGGGCCACCAGGCGGCTCCCGGCGTCGAGGACGCGCTGAAGAAGCATCGGCTCAAGCCGGTCGCGGTGATCCTCACGCACGGCCACATCGACCACGTCGCCTCGGTCGTCCCCGTCTGCGGGGCGCACGACGTCCCGGCGTGGATCCACCCCGAGGACCGGTACATGATGAGCGACCCGGAGAAGGCCCTCGGCCGCTCCATCGGGATGCCGCTCATGGGCGAGCTGACCATCGGCGAGCCGGACGACGTCAAGGAGCTGAGCGACGGCGCCCGGCTCCGGCTGGCGGGCATGGAGTTCGGCGTCTCGCACGCGCCCGGCCATACCAAGGGGTCGGTGACGTTCGGGATGCCCGAGGCCGCGGACGTTCCGCCGGTCCTCTTCTCGGGCGACCTGCTCTTCGCCGGCTCCGTCGGACGCACCGACCTGCCCGGCGGCGACCCCGTCGAGCTGATCGAGTCGCTGGCCCGTGTGTGCCTGCCGCTCGACGACTCGACGGTGGTGCTGTCCGGCCACGGCCCCCAGACCACCATCGGACGCGAACGCGCCACCAACCCGTACCTCAGCGGTGCGGCCGCGCCCCGACGAGGAATGTGACGAGAGACATCGTGAGCACCTTCAAGGCCCCCAAGGGCACGTACGACCTGACCCCGCCCGACTCCGCGACGTTCCTCGCGGTGCGCGAGGCGATCGCCGCCCCGCTGAAGAACTCCGGCTACGGATACATCGAGACGCCCGGCTTCGAGGACGTCGCCCTCTTCTCCCGGGGCGTCGGTGAGTCCACCGACATCGTCACCAAGGAGATGTACACCCTCACCACCAAGGGCGGCTCCCAGCTGGCGCTGCGCCCCGAGGGCACCGCCTCCGTGCTCCGCGCCGCGCTGGAGGCCAACCTCCACAAGGCCGGCAACCTGCCCGTCAAGCTCTGGTACTCCGGCTCGTACTACCGCTACGAGCGCCCCCAGAAGGGCCGCTACCGCCACTTCTCGCAGGTGGGTGCCGAGGCGATCGGCGCCGAGGACCCGGTGCTCGACGCCGAGCTGATCATCCTCGCGGACCAGGCGTACCGCGCCCTCGGGCTGCGCGAGTTCCGCATCCTGCTGAACTCGCTGGGGGACCGGGAGTGCCGGCCGGTCTACCGCGAGGCGCTCCAGACCTTCCTGCGCGATCTCGACCTCGACGAGGAGACCCGGCGCCGCATCGAGATCAACCCGCTGCGGGTCCTCGACGACAAGCGCCCCGAGGTCCAGAAGCAGCTGGCCGGCGCGCCGGTGCTGCGCGACTACCTCTGCGACGCCTGCAAGGCGTACCACCAGCAGGTCCGCGACCTGCTCAGCGAGGCGGGCGTCGTCTTCGAGGACGACGAGAAGCTCGTCCGCGGCCTGGACTACTACACCCGCACCACCTTCGAGTTCGTCCACGACGGGCTGGGCTCCCAGTCCGCGGTCGGCGGCGGCGGACGGTACGACGGGCTCTCCGAGATGATCGGCGGCCCCGCGCTGCCCTCGGTCGGCTGGGCCCTCGGCGTGGACCGCACGGTGCTCGCCCTGGAGGCGGAGGGCGTCGCGCTCGAACTGCCCCCCACCACCAGCGTCTTCGCCGTCCCGCTCGGGGAGGACGCCCGCCGGGTGCTGTTCGGCGTCGTCACCCGGCTGCGCCGGGAGGGCGTGGCCGCGGACTTCGCGTTCGGCGGCCGGGGCCTGAAGGGTGCCATGAAGAGCGCCAACCGCTCCGGGGCCCGGTTCACGATCGTCGCCGGTGAACGCGATCTGGCCGAAGGCGTCGTGCAGCTCAAGGACATGGAGTCCGGCGAGCAGACCGCCGTTCCCCTGTCCGATGTCGTCGAGACGGTCCGCGCCCGCCTCGTCTGACCCGCGCAACGCCCCGACCGCCGCGCCCCGTTGACCCCGATGTCAACGGGGCGCCGGTCGTTTTCACCCTGCCGGGCGATTTACCCGGAGCGCGGGCGGGCCCGGTCGGCGGGCGGTCGCGGCAACGGCGCCCCGTCACCACCGCGTTCGGCACCCGGCGGAGCCCTTGCCGTGTGCGCGTCTTTATCCGCATCGAACGGAGAAGCGGAGGAACCGTACGGCACAATGACCCTGCCCCAGCAGGCCACTCACTGACGGAACGGCGATATGACGACTGCAGCGGTTGACCATCCCTCCTCCGACCAGGACGAGGACCGCGGGACGCGGACCATCGGCGGCGGCCGCGCGCTGGCGCTGCTGCTGGTGATCACGGGCGCCGCCGGACTCCTCGCCGCCTGGGTCATCACGATCGACAAGCTGAAGCTCGCGGAGGACCCCACCTTCGTGCCCGGGTGCAGTCTCAACCCGGTGGTGGCCTGCGGCAACATCATGAAGAGCGAGCAGGCGGCGGCCTTCGGCTTCCCCAACCCGATGCTGGGCATGGCCACCTACCCGGTGATCATCGGCATCGGTCTCGCGCTGCTCGCCGGGGCCCGCTTCCGCGCCTGGTACTGGCTGGGCATGAACGCCGGGATGCTCTTCGGCGTCGGCTTCTGCACCTGGCTGCAGTACCAGTCGCTGTACAACATCAACTCGCTCTGCCTGTGGTGCTGCCTGGCCTGGGTCGCCACGATCTTCATGTTCTGCTACGTCACCGTGCACAACATCAAGCACCGGATCATCCCCGCGCCCGCCTGGCTCCGCAACGGCCTCACCGAGTTCCACTGGGTGCCCCCGGTCCTGTGGGTCGGCATCATCGGCATGCTGATCCTGACCCGCTGGTGGGACTTCTGGACCAGCTGACCGGACCCCTCCCGCCCGCCGGGCCCGCACCGGTCCGGCGGCGTTGTCAGTGGGGTGGCTTAGGCTTTCGGACGTGGAGCCCGACCTCTTTACCGCAGCCGCCGAAGACCGCCAGGAGAAGGACCCGTCCAGCAGCCCCCTCGCTGTGCGGATGCGTCCGCGTACGCTGGACGAGGTCGTCGGCCAGCAGCATCTGCTCAAGCCGGGCTCCCCCCTGCGCCGTCTGGTCGGCGAGGGCGGCGGAGGACCGGCCGGGGCCTCGTCCGTGATCCTCTGGGGCCCTCCCGGGATCGGGAAGACGACCCTGGCGTACGTGGTCAGCAAGGCCACGAACAAACGATTTGTCGAGCTCTCCGCCATCACCGCGGGCGTCAAGGAAGTACGGGCCGTGATCGAGGGCGCCCGGCGCGCCGCCGGGGGGTACGGCAAGGAGACCGTCCTCTTCCTCGACGAGATCCACCGCTTCTCCAAGGCGCAGCAGGACTCCCTGCTCCCGGCGGTGGAGAACCGCTGGGTCACGCTGATCGCCGCGACCACCGAGAATCCGTACTTCTCGATCATCTCCCCGCTGCTCTCGCGCTCGCTGCTGCTGACGCTGGAGTCCCTCACCGACGACGATCTGCGCGGACTGATGGACCGCGCCCTGACCGACGAGCGGGGACTGGGCGGGGCGGTGGCGCTGGACGAGGACGCCCGCGAGCATCTGCTGCGGGTGGCCGGCGGCGACGCGCGCCGGGCGCTGACGGCCCTGGAGGCCGCCGCCGGTGCCGCGCTGGCCAAGCACGAGGAGACGATCACGCTCTCCACGGTGGAGGAGACGGTCGACCGGGCCGCCGTGACGTACGACCGGGACGGCGACCAGCACTACGACGTGGCGAGCGCGCTGATCAAGTCGATCCGCGGTTCCGACGTCGACGCGGCGCTGCACTATCTGGCCCGGATGATCGAGGCGGGGGAGGACCCCCGCTTCATCGCCCGGCGGCTGATGATCTCGGCCAGCGAGGACATCGGCCTCGCCGATCCCACGGCGCTGCCGACGGCGGTCGCCGCGGCCCAGGCGGTGGCGATGATCGGTTTCCCCGAGGCGGCCCTCACCCTCAGCCACGCCACCATCGCGCTGGCGCTCGCCCCGAAGTCCAACGCGGCCACCCTGGCCATCTCCGCCGCCCGGGAGGACGTGCGCAAGGGGCTGGCCGGCCCGGTGCCCGCGCATCTGCGCGACGGCCACTACAAGGGCGCCGCCAAGCTCGGCCACGCCCAGGGCTATGTCTACCCGCACGACGTCCCGGGCGGGATCGCCGCCCAGCAGTACGCCCCCGACGCCGTGCTGGGCAAGCGCTACTACCGGCCCACGCGCTACGGCGCCGAGGCGCGGTACGCGGATGTGGCCGACCGGGTCCGTGAGCGGCTGGGCCGCGAGGACGGGGCGGGCGACGCGGACGCCTCCTGACCGGGGCCGGGGCGCCGCCGCGACGGTCTCAGGCCGCGGCCGCCTCGAAGAGGGTGTGCAGGGCGCGGCTCAGTTCCGCCGCGTCGCGCACCGGCTCGGGGAACTCGAAGCGCGCGTCGAAGCAGGTGCCGCCGGGTGCGAGGACGCGGACGCGCAGACCGAGCCGGTCCAGTGCGAGCGGCACGACCGCCGGCCCGTCGGCCGCCCCGGACCCGGCGCCGCGCTCGCCGAGCAGCGCGCACAGGGTTTCCAGGGTGTCGCCGTGGGCCGCGTGCAGATGCTGCAGCAACGCCGTCTCGTGGGCGGCGAGCGGGTCGGCGGCGGCGTCCCGCAGCTCCTCGCGGGTGACGGCTTCCGCTCCCCACAGATCCTCGACGTGGGCCTCGGCCGTCTCCAGGCGGAGCACCGTCCGGCCGGGGCCCGCGAGACCCGGGACGGGGGTGAGTCGGCCGCAGATCCGGGCCCGGCCCCGGACGCGGTGCGGGACGGCCACCGGGGCGACGTCCGTGATCTCCAGCACGCCGGCCGGCTCCCCGTCCCCGGGGTCCGTCACGGCCCGCACGACCGGGGACGACGTGGGGAACTCCAGGAGGAGATCGCCTTCCGGACCGATGGTCCGGGACAGCGGTTCGGGGCGGTCCGGGGCCGCCGTCGCAGCCCCGGGGACGAGCAGCACCGCGGAGCAGGTACTCTGTACGAGAGTTCGTGTGCGCTCGGCTGCTGACGGCATCCGAGTGTTTTCAAGCCCGCTGGGACGCGGCTGACCACGATCTGATCGGTCCTCCGTCATCTCGACGCCATCGAGCGCGTCGATGCTGTCTGTGCTGTCCGTGACGTGTGTGGTGTTCCCAGGGCGAGACATGCGATCTCCTTGAGTAAGGTGAGCCTAACCTAACCTATTTCGGAGGTCTGGAGAACGTGCCTAATCAGTCGCGTCCCAAGGTCAAGAAGAGCCGCGCGCTCGGCATCGCGCTGACGCCGAAGGCCGTCAAGTACTTCGAGGCCCGCCCCTACCCGCCGGGCGAGCACGGCCGTGGCCGCAAGCAGAACTCGGACTACAAGGTCCGTCTGCTGGAGAAGCAGCGTCTGCGCGCGCAGTACGACATCAGCGAGCGCCAGATGGTGCGCGCCTACGACCGTGCCAAGAAGGCCGAGGGCAAGACGGGCGAGGCGCTGGTCGTCGAGCTGGAGCGTCGCCTCGACGCGCTGGTCCTGCGTTCCGGTATCGCCAAGACGATCTACCAGGCCCGCCAGATGGTCGTCCACGGCCACATCGAGGTCAACGGCGGCAAGGTCGACAAGCCGTCGTTCCGCGTCCGCCCGGACGACATCGTCATGGTCCGCGAGCGCAGCCGCGACAAGTACCCCTTCCAGGTGGCCCGTGAGGGTGGCAACGACACGGACGGCGAGACGCCGCGCTACCTGCAGGTGAACCTGAAGGCCCTGGCCTTCCGCCTTGACCGGGACCCGAACCGCAAGGAAATCCCGGTGATCTGCGACGAGCAGCTCGTCGTCGAGTACTACGCCCGCTGATCCAGGCGTAGCCGCTCACACCGGCGTTTCAGGCCCGCCCCTCCCCGACCGGGGAGGCGGCGGGCTTTCGCGTTCCCCCGGACGGGAGCCGTGCGCCGAGCCGCTCCCCGGACCGGCCCGCCAGCGCCCTGGCCACCATCGCGTCCACCCCGAGCCGGCCGCCCGCCCGCAGCCGCCCGGCGTACGCCTCCTCGCCCAGCGCGTCCCGGCACAGCTCCGCGCACCGGGCGCGGGGCCCGCCGTAGTGCACCGAGCCGAACAGCGGCAGCCCGACCGACGGCCAGACCCGGTCGGCCGCGCCCTGGAGCAGCGCCGCCTCGGCGGCGTCCCCCTCCACCGCCGTGACCAGGGCCAGCAGCTCCACCGCGAGCACGGTGCCG
The DNA here is from genome assembly GCF_053597115.1 of Streptomyces sp. NPDC001515. Classification (NCBI taxonomy): domain Bacteria; kingdom Bacillati; phylum Actinomycetota; class Actinomycetes; order Kitasatosporales; family Streptomycetaceae; genus Streptomyces; species Streptomyces sp. NPDC001515. The sequence goes on along the minus strand of NZ_JBSFHN010000037.1, from coordinate 38,779 downwards.
AGCCGGTCGTGGAAGGCGTGACTGCTGGCCAGCGCCTGCCCGAGCAGCATGCGCGCGTGTGCGGGGAGACCCTGCTGGAGGCAGGTGAACCCCAGCACGTACAGCGCGTAACCGCGTGCCCAGCGCTCGCCGTGGTCCTCGCAGATCTCCCGCACCTCCTCGCAGATCTCGGCGGCGCTCTCCGGATCGCCCTGGAAGCCGACCGTCATGGCCAGCTCGATCCGGGCCATCAGGACGTTGCTGTTCAGCTCGCCGAGGTCCCGGTAGCGGTCGAGCGCGTCCCTCAGCAGGGTGTGGGCGCGCTCCATGTCGTCCGTGACCAGGGCCAGGCAGCCGGTGCGGTGCACCGCGTAGGCGGCGGCCACGGCGTCGCCCGTCCGCTCGGCCTCTTCGCGGCACTCGGTCAGCGCCGAGATCGCGGCGACCGGATCGCCCTGGAGGACCGCGACATGGCCGAGCACCCACAGCGCCTTGAGCCGCGAGGAGTCGTACGGGGACTCCTCGGCCAGCACGTGGTCCAGCCAGTGCCGGCCCTCCGCGATGCGCCCGCAGCCCACCCAGAGGAACCACAGCGTGCCCGCCAGGTACTGCGCGAGATGCGTCTCCTCGGGGCACTCCAGGGAGCACTCCATGGCCCGGCGCAGATTGGGCAGCTCGCTCTCCGCCCGCGCGGCCACCTCGGCCTGCCGCGGGCTGAACCAGTCGAGCTCGCACCAGGTCGCGAGCCCCAGGAACCAGTCCCGGTGGCGGCGGCGCAGCCGGTCCGTGTCGCCCGTCGCAGCCAGCCACTCGGCGCCGTACTCCCGCATGGTGTCCAGCATCCGGTAGCGGGTGCCGGCGGGGGAGTCCTCGCACTGCACGACGGACTGCGCCAGCAGACCGGAGAGCACGTCCAGCACGGAGTCGGCCGGCAGGTCGGGGCCGCTGCAGATGTACTCGACGGCCTCCAGGTCGAAGGAGCCCGCGAAGACCGAGAGCCGGGCCCACAGCAGCCGCTGCTCCGGCGCGCACAGCTCATGGCTCCAGCCGATGGCCGTACGGAGCGTCTGATGGCGGGCGAGGGCGCCCCGGCTTCCGCCGGTGAGCAGCCGGAAGCGGTCGTCCAGACGCTGGAGCACTTCCTCTGCCGAGAGCGCGCGCAGCCGTCCCGCCGCCAGTTCCAGCGCGAGCGGGATCCCGTCGAGCCGCCGGCACAGCTCCCTGGCCGCGTCCCGGGTCCCGTCCGTCAGCCGGAAGCCCGGCCGCACGGCCGCCGCCCGCTCGGCGAAGAGCCGCAGGGCGTCCTCGTCGCCCATCGTCGCCAGCGGGTACACCGCCTCCCCGTCGAGCTCCAGCGGCAGCCGGCCGGCGGCCAGCACCCGCAGCCCCGGCGAGCGCCGCAGCAGCTCCCGCACCAGCTCCGCGCAGGCGTCCACCAGATGCTCGTAGCCGTCGACCACCACCAGCAGCCGGCGCTCCGCGCAGTGGGCGAGGACGGTGGCACGCGGCGACCGGGTGGTGTGGTCGGTCAGGCCCAGGGCGGCGGCCAGCGCGTGCTCCAGCAGCGCCGGATCGTGGACGGCGGACAGCTCCACCAGCCAGACACCGTCGCAGTACCGTTTCTCCAGCAGCGCCGCCGCCCGGGTCACCAGCCGCGTCTTGCCCACGCCGCCCACCCCCACGACGGTGACGAGCCGCGACCCCCCCAGCATCCGCGCCACCTCGGCCAGTTCGTCCCGGCGTCCCACGAACCCGCTCAGCTCCGCCGGGAGGTTGCCCGGGTGGCAGGACGCACAGGTCTCGTGCGCGGAGGCAGGGGTGCTCGCCTCGTCCGGGGAGCCGGCGGGGCCGGGGGAGGGGGCGGGGCGCTGAGGGCGTCGCATGAAACACGCAGAGTACTGGCCCGAAAGCGCTCCGTACAATCACGGTGCCGGAACACCCTCCGCGCCGGGCGGGAATGCGGTACAGGGCGCGAGCCCCGGCGCGATAGGCTCAAGGCACGGTGAACCGGCCGCCGAGACGGCCGCAGCCGAAGAGCAGGGATCAAGACAGAGACAGACAGACGACACGACCAGAGAGCGGTGCACTGTGTCCGGTGGTGAGGTGGCCGGGATCCTGGTGGCCGTCTTCTGGGCGATCCTGGTTTCGTTCCTCGCCGTCGTGCTGGCGAGGCTCGCCCAGACGCTCAGGGCGACCACCCGACTCGTGGCGGACGTGACCGAACAGGCCGTCCCGCTGCTCGCCGACGCCTCCGCGACCGTGCGCTCCGCGCAGACCCAGCTCGACAAGGTCGACGCGATCGCGACGGACGTCCAGGAGGTCACCTCCAACGCCTCGGCGCTCTCCACCACCGTCGCCTCCACGTTCGGCGGCCCGCTCGTCAAGGTCGCGGCCTTCGGCTACGGGGTCCGGCGGGCCCTGGGCCGCCGTGACGGCACCGCGCCGGGAGAACCCTCCCGGCGCACGGTCATCACCGGCCGTACCGTGCCGTCCGCCCGCGCCGGGAAGCGCGCCGCCCGCAAAGCCCGCGGATCGAAGGACTGACGCAGCGATGTTCCGCCGTACGTTCTGGTTCACCGCCGGCGCAGCCGCCGGGGTCTGGGCCACCACCAAGGTCAACCGGAAGATCAAGCAGCTCACCCCCGAGAGCCTGGCCGCCCAGGCCGCCGACCGGGCGGTCGTCGCCGGCCACCGGCTCAAGGACTTCGCCCTGGACGTCCGCGAGGGCATGGCCCGGCGCGAAGCCGAACTCGGCGAGGCGCTGGGACTCGACGCACCCGTCGACGCCGACCCGCCGCTGCGCCGCCACACCGTCGTGGAGGCGGCCGATCCCCGGCCCCGCCGCACGCTCCCCCCTGCCCCACGCACCTCCAACACGTACAACCGGAATGAGGACCACTGATGGAGTCGGCTGAAATCCGCCGCCGCTGGCTGAGCTTCTACGAGGAGCGCGGTCACACCGTTGTCCCTTCGGCGTCGCTCATCGCGGACGATCCGACTCTGCTGCTGGTCCCGGCCGGCATGGTGCCCTTCAAGCCGTACTTCCTCGGTGAGGTCAAGCCGCCCGCGCCGCGCGTCACCAGCGTGCAGAAGTGCGTCCGCACGCCGGACATCGAGGAGGTCGGCAAGACCACCCGGCACGGCACGTTCTTCCAGATGTGCGGGAACTTCTCCTTCGGCGACTACTTCAAGGAAGGCGCCATCGCGTACGCCTGGGAGCTGCTGACCAGCTCCGTGGCGGACGGCGGCTACGGACTGGACCCCGAGCGCCTCTGGATCACGGTCTACCTCGACGACGACGAGGCCGAGGCCATCTGGCGCGACAAGATCGGCGTCCCGGCCGAGCGCATCCAGCGCCTGGGCAAGAAGGACAACTTCTGGTCCATGGGCGTCCCCGGCCCCTGCGGCCCCTGCTCCGAGATCAACTACGACCGCGGCCCCGAATTCGGCGTCGAGGGCGGCCCGGCCGTCAACGACGAGCGGTACGTGGAGATCTGGAACCTGGTCTTCATGCAGTACGAGCGCGGCGCGGGGGACGGCAAGGAGGACTTCCCGATCCTCGGCGACCTGCCCTCCAAGAACATCGACACCGGTCTCGGCCTCGAACGCCTCGCGATGATCCTGCAGGGCGTCCAGAACATGTACGAGACCGACACCCTGCGCGTCGTCATGGACCGGGCCACCGAGCTGACCGGGGTGCGCTACGGCGCCGCCGAGTCCACCGACGTCTCGCTGCGCGTGGTCGCCGACCACATCCGCACCTCCGTGATGCTGATCGGTGACGGCGTCACCCCCGGCAACGAGGGCCGCGGCTACGTGCTGCGCCGCATCATGCGCCGCGCCATCCGCAACATGCGTCTGATGGGCGCCACCGGCTCGGTCGTCAACGAGCTGATCGACGTCGTGATCACCACCATGGGGCAGCAGTACCCCGAGCTGATCACCGACCGCAAGCGCATCGAGACCGTCGCCCTCGCAGAGGAGGCCGCCTTCCTCAAGGCCCTCAAGGGCGGCACCAACATCCTGGAGACCGCCGTCACCGAGACCAAGGCCGCCGGCGGCCGGGTCATCCCCGGTGACAAGGCGTTCCTGCTCCACGACACCTGGGGCTTCCCGATCGACCTCACCCTGGAGATGGCCGCCGAGCAGGGGCTGTCCGTGGACGAGGACGGCTTCCGCCGCCTGATGCAGGAGCAGCGCGACAAGGCCAAGGCCGACGCCCGCGCCAAGAAGACCGGCCACGCCGACCTGTCCGCCTACCGCGAGGTCGCGGACAACTCCGGCGCCACCGAGTTCACCGGCTACGGCACCACCGAGGGCGAGTCGACGATCGTCGGCCTCCTCGTGGACGGCGTCCCCTCCCCGGCCGCCACCGAGGGCGACGAGGTCGAGGTCGTCCTGGACCGCACCCCGTTCTACGCCGAGGGCGGCGGCCAGCTCGCCGACACCGGCCGCATCCGGCTGGACACCGGCGCCGTGATCGAGGTCCGCGACGTCCAGAAGCCGGTCCCCGGCGTGCACGTCCACAAGGGCGTCGTCCAGGTCGGCGAGGTGACGGTCGGGGCCCCGGTCTTCGCCGCCATCGACACCACCCGCCGCCGCGCCATCGCCCGCGCCCACAGCGCCACCCACCTGACGCACCAGGCGCTGCGCGACGCGCTCGGTCCGACGGCCGCCCAGGCCGGTTCGGAGAACTCCCCGGGCCGCTTCCGCTTCGACTTCGGCTCGCCCGCCGCCGTCCCCGGCACGGTCCTCACCGACGTCGAGCAGAAGATCAACGCCGTGCTCTCCCGGGAGCTGGACGTCCAGGCCGAGGTCATGTCCCTCGACGAGGCCAAGAAGCAGGGCGCCATCGCGGAGTTCGGCGAGAAGTACGGCGAGCGGGTCCGCGTCGTCACCATCGGGGACTTCTCCAAGGAGCTGTGCGGCGGCACCCACGTCCACAACACCGCCCAGCTGGGTCTGGTGAAGCTGCTCGGTGAATCGTCCATCGGCTCGGGCGTGCGCCGCATCGAGGCCCTCGTCGGCGTCGACGCGTACAACTTCCTGGCCCGTGAGCACACGGTCGTCGCCCAGCTCCAGGAGCTGGTGAAGGGCCGTCCCGAGGAGCTTCCGGAGAAGATCGCCGGCATGCTCGGCAAGCTCAAGGACGCCGAGAAGGAGATCGAGAAGTTCCGCGCGGAGAAGGTCCTGGCGGCCGCCGCCGGACTGGTCGAGTCCGCCCAGGACGTCCGGGGCGTCGCCCTGGTCACCGGCCAGGTCCCGGACGGCACCTCCGCCGACGATCTGCGCAAGCTCGTCCTCGACGTCCGCGGCCGCATCCAGGGCGGCCGGCCGGCCGTCGTGGCCCTGTTCACCACGGCCAACGGGCGCCCGCTGACCGTCATCGCCACCAACGAGGCGGCCCGCGAGCGCGGCCTCAAGGCCGGCGACCTGGTCCGCACCGCCGCCAAGACCCTCGGCGGCGGGGGCGGCGGCAAGCCGGACGTCGCCCAGGGCGGCGGCCAGAACCCGGAGGCGATCGGCGACGCCGTCGCCGCCGTCGAACGCCTCGTCACCGAGACGGCGTGACACCGGACATGGAGCGGATGCGCCGCGGTCGCCGGCTGGCGATCGACGTCGGGGACGCCCGGATCGGGGTCGCCTCGTGCGACCCCGACGGGATCCTGGCGACGCCGGTGGAGACCGTGCCGGGACGCGATGTCCCGGCCGCCCACCGGCGGCTCGGCCAGATCGTCGCGGAGTACGAGCCGATCGAGGTCGTCGTCGGCCTGCCCCGCTCCTTGGGCGGCGGCGAGGGGCCGGCCGCCGCCAAGGTGCGTGCCTTCGCGCAGGTACTCGCCCGTGCGGTCGCACCCATTCCGGTGCGATTGGTGGACGAGAGGATGACCACAGTAACGGCCAGTCAGGGCCTGCGGGCCTCGGGCGTGAAGTCCAGAAAAGGCCGATCCGTCATCGACCAGGCTGCCGCTGTGGTGATCCTCCAGAACGCTCTGGAGTCCGAGCGGGCTTCGGGCAATCCTCCCGGAGAAGGCGTCGAAGTGGTGCTCTGATCGCGATACGGTAACGTTCCGCGCGATGCGGCGGTGGTCGAACAAACACCGCACAGCAAATGAGACGGAACGTCGTCTCGCGGCTCAAGGGGATCGATGACTGAGTATGGCCGGGGCCCCGGCTCCGAACCGTGGCATCCCGAGGATCCCCTGTACGGGGACCAGGGATGGGGAGGCGGACAGCAGCCTGCCCCCGGCCAGAACCAGTACGGCGGGGGCCCGTCCTACGCGCCTCAGGACCCCTACGCCCAGCAGCACCCCCAGGACCCGTACGCACAGCAGCACCCCCAGGACCCGTACGCCCAGCAGCACGAGCAGGACCCGTACGCGCAGCAGCACCAGCAGGATCCGTACGGCGGCCAGCAGCAGTCCTACCCGCAGCAGCAGCCGTACGGCGGCGGCCAGCAGGACCCGTACGGCGGAGCCCCCGCCTACAACGGGGGCTGGGACACCGGACAGACGCCCGCCACGATGCCGTACGACACCGGGCAGCAGCCCGCGCAGTACGGCTACGGCGAGACGAACGACTACTACGGCACCCCCGAGGCGTACCCCCCGCCGCAGCCCCCCGGTCGGCGTGAGGCCGCTCCCGAGCAGGCCCCCGACCGCACCCAGGACTGGGACCCGGACGTCCAGCCCGAGGAGACCCACCCGTTCTTCACCGGCGCGGACGACAGCGGCCCCGAGGACGACGAGGACGACGACCACCCGCGGGACTCCCGGCGGGGCGGCGGGGACGGCGAGCGCCGGGGCAAGGGCAAGAAGAAGAAAAAGGGCCGCAGCGGCTGCGCCTGCCTGGTGGTCTCCCTCGTCCTGGCCGGCGGACTCGGGGGAGTGGGCTACTTCGGCTACTCCTTCTACAAGGACCGCTTCGGCGCGGCCCCCGACTACTCGGGCAGCGGTACGGGCTCCGTCGAGATCGAGATCCCCAAGGGCGCGTACGGCTACGACATCGGCAACATCCTGAAGAAGGCCGGCGTCGTCAAGAGCGTCGACGCCTTCGTCTCGGCCCAGAACGAGAACCCCAAGGGGAAGTCGATCCAGGCCGGGGTGTACCTGCTCCACGAGCAGATGTCGGCCGCCGAGGCCGTGAAGATGATGGTCGACCCGAAGAGCCAGAACCTGCTGGTGATTCCCGAGGGCACCCGCAACGTGGCCGTCTACGCGATGGTCGACAAGAAGCTGGGCCTGAAGGCCGGCACGACCAAGGGCGTCGCCAAGTCCAAGAAGTCCGACCTCGGACTGCCGGACTGGGTGGGCAGGAACGACGACATCAAGGACCCGCTGGAGGGCTTCCTCTACCCGGCCGCGTACCCGGTGACGAAGGAGACCAAGCCGGAGGCGATCCTCAAGAGCATGGTCACGCGCTCCAAGGAGGAGTACGACAAGCTCGACCTGGCCGGGACCGCCAAGAAGTACAAGCTGGACGGCCCCTGGCAGGTGCTCACCGTCGCGAGCCTGGTGCAGGCGGAAGGTCTGACGCACGACGACTTCCGCAAGATGGCCGAGGTCGTCTACAACCGCCTCAAGCCCGACAACACCGTGACGAACCGGAAGCTTGAGTTCGACTCCGCGTTCAACTACCTCAAGAACCAGAGCGAGATCAAGATCAGGTCGAACGAGATCCGGACCAACCCGGATCCGTACAACACCTACTACCACGCGGGCCTTCCGCCCGGCCCGATCGGCAACCCCGGCGACGAGGCCCTGCGGGCGACGCTCAGCCCCACGGCGGACGGCTGGATGTTCTTCATCTCGCTCGACGGCAAGAAGACCCAGTTCACCAAGACGGCGGCGGAGCACGAGAAGCTCAACGAGAAGTTCAAGGAACAGCATGGCCTCGACTGACGGGCGCCACCGCGCAGCCGTCCTCGGATCCCCGATCGCCCACTCGCTCTCCCCGGTCCTGCACCGGGCGGCCTACGCCGCTCTCGGCCTCGACGGCTGGACGTACGGCCGCTTCGAGATCGACGAGGCGGCCCTGCCCGGGTTCGTCGCGGAGCTGGACGGTTCCTGGGCCGGGCTCTCGCTGACCATGCCGCTGAAGCGGGCGATCATCCCGCTGCTGGACGAGATCAGCGCGACCGCCGCCTCGGTCGAGGCCGTGAACACGGTGGTCCTCGCCGAGGACGGCCGACGGGTCGGCGACAACACGGACATCCCCGGCATGATCGCCGCCCTGCGCGAGCGCGGCGTCGAGAAGGCCGAATCCGCCGCGATCCTCGGCGCCGGGGCCACCGCCTCGTCCGCGCTCGCCGCGCTCGCGCGGATCTGCGCCGGCCCGGTCACCGCGTACGTCCGCAGCCGGGAGCGCGGCGACGAGATGCGCGGCTGGGGCGAACGGCTCGGCGCCGACGTCCGGATCGCCGACTGGGCCGAGGCCGAACAGGCGCTGCACGCCCCCCTGGTCGTCGCGACGACACCGGCCGGGGCGACGGACGCGCTGGCGGCCGCCGTGCCGGAGAACCCGGGGACGCTCTTCGACGTGCTGTACGAGCCGTGGCCGACCGGACTCGCCGCCGCCTGGACCGCCCGGAAGGGCGCAGTCGTCGGAGGTCTGGATCTCCTGGTGCATCAGGCCGTCCTCCAGGTGGAGCGGATGACCGGCCGTGCGCCCGCGCCGCTGGCCGTGATGCGCGAGGCGGGCGAGCGGGCGCTGGCCGCCCGCTGACCTCCCGCCCGCCGTCCGAACCGTCCGTCTGCTGGACCGGCGGCGGGCCCGGGGCGCCGGGCGTGGGAGGATCGAGGGCGGCGGGCCAGGGCCGCGCACCCGGTCGCGCCGCTGGATTTCAGGCGCGAGCATGAGGAGCACACCGTTGAGCAGGTTGCGCTGGCTGACCGCGGGAGAGTCGCACGGCCCCGCACTGGTGGCGACGCTGGAGGGTCTTCCCGCCGGTGTCCCGGTCACCACGGAGATGGTGGCGGACGCGCTCGCCCGGCGGCGGCTCGGTTACGGCCGCGGTGCGCGCATGAAGTTCGAGAAGGACGAGGTCACCTTCCTCGGCGGGGTCCGGCACGGACTGACCATGGGCTCGCCCGTGGCCGTGATGGTCGGCAACACCGAGTGGCCCAAGTGGGAACAGGTCATGGCGGCCGACCCCGTCGACCCCGAGGTGCTGGCCGAACAGGCCCGCAACGCGCCCCTGACCCGCCCGCGCCCCGGCCACGCCGACCTCGCCGGCATGCAGAAGTACGGCTTCGACGAGGCCCGGCCGGTCCTGGAGCGCGCCAGCGCCCGTGAGACCGCCGCCCGCGTGGCCCTCGGCGCCGTCGCCCGCTCCTACCTCAAGGAGACCGCCGGCATCGAGATCGTCAGCCACGTCGTGGAGCTGGCCGCCGCCAAGGCGCCGTACGGGGTCGTGCCCGTGCCCTCCGACGTCGAGCGCCTCGACGCCGACCCGGTGCGCTGCCTGGACGCCGACGCGAGCAAGGCGATGGTCGCGGAGATCGACCAGGCCCACAAGGACGGCGACACGCTCGGCGGCGTCGTCGAGGTGCTGGCCTACGGCGTGCCCGTCGGGCTCGGCTCGCACGTGCACTGGGACCGCCGGCTCGACGCCCGCCTCGCCGCCGCCCTCATGGGCATCCAGGCCATCAAGGGCGTCGAGGTCGGTGACGGCTTCGACCTCGCGCGGGTGCCGGGCTCCCAGGCGCACGACGAGATCCTGGTGACCGAGGACGGCATCAGGCGCGCCTCCGGCCGCTCCGGCGGCACCGAGGGCGGACTGACCACCGGCGAGCTGCTGCGCGTCCGGGCCGCCATGAAGCCCATCGCGACGGTCCCCCGGGCCCTGGCCACCGTCGACGTGGTGACCGGCGAGCCCGCCAAGGCCCACCACCAGCGCTCCGATGTCTGTGCCGTTCCCGCGGCGGGCATCGTCGCGGAGGCCATGGTCGCGCTCGTCCTCGCGGACGCGGTCGCGGAGAAGTTCGGCGGCGACAGCGTCGCGGAGACCCACCGCAACGTCCAGTCGTACCTCGACCACCTCCAGATCCGATGAGCGGTCCGCTGGTCGTCCTCGTCGGGCCGATGGGCGTCGGCAAGTCCACGGTCGGCGAACTCCTCGCCGCCCGCCTCGGCACCGGCTACCGGGACACCGACGCGGATGTCGTCGCGACGGCGGGCAAGCCGATCTCCGACATCTTCATCGACGAGGGCGAGGAGCATTTCCGCGCCCTGGAGCGGGAGGCCGTGCGCGCCGCGATCGCCGGGCACGAGGGCGTCCTCGCGCTCGGCGGCGGCGCCGTCCTCGACGCCTCGACGCGCGCCCTGCTCGCCGGCCGCCCCGTCGTCTACCTCTCCATGGACGTGGACGAGGCCGTCAGGCGCGTCGGGCTGAACACCGCGCGACCGCTGCTCGCCGTCAACCCGCGCCGGCAGTGGCGCGAACTCATGGAGGCCCGCCGCCACCTCTACACCGAGGTGGCCCGCGCCTCCGTGGCGACCGACGGGCACACACCGGACGAGGTCGCCCAGGCGGTCCTCGACGCACTGGAACTGCCGGACGCCCCGTCCGGCCGGGAGAACGCAACGATGACCGAGGCACCCACCCGCATCCACATCGCCGGCAGCGCCGGGACCGACCCGTACGAGGTCCTGGTGGGCCGGCAGCTCCTCGGCGAGCTGCCCGGACTCATCGGCGACCGCGCCAAGCGCGTCGCGGTCCTGCACCCCGAGGCGCTCGCGGAGACCGGCGAGGCCGTCCGCCAGGACCTCGCGGACCAGGGCTACGAGGCCATCGCCGTACAGCTGCCCAACGCCGAGGAGGCCAAGACCGTCGAGGTCGCCGCCTACTGCTGGAAGGCGCTGGGCCAGACCGGCTTCACCCGGACCGACGTCATCGTCGGCGTCGGCGGCGGCGCCACCACCGACGTCGCCGGCTTCGTCGCCGCCTCCTGGCTGCGCGGGGTGCGCTGGATCGCCGTACCGACCACCGTCCTCGGCATGGTCGACGCGGCCGTCGGCGGCAAGACCGGCATCAACACCGCCGAGGGCAAGAACCTCGTCGGCGCCTTCCACCCGCCCGCCGGGGTCCTCTGCGACCTGGCCGCGCTGGACTCGCTGCCGGTCCACGACTACGTCTCCGGGATGGCCGAGGTCATCAAGGCCGGCTTCATCTCCGACCCGGTCATCCTCGACCTCGTGGAGGCCGACCCCGAGGGCGCCCGCTCCCCGTCCGGACCGCACACCTCCGAACTCATCGAGCGCGCCATCCGGGTCAAGGCCGAGGTCGTCTCCAGCGACCTCAAGGAGTCGGGTCTGCGCGAGATCCTCAACTACGGCCACACCCTGGCCCACGCCATCGAGAAGAACGAGCGCTACAAGTGGCGCCACGGCGCCGCCGTCTCGGTCGGCATGGTCTTCGCCGCCGAACTGGGCCGCCTGGCCGGACGTCTGGACGACGCCACGGCCGACCGGCACCGCGCCGTGCTGGAGTCCGTCGGGCTGCCCCTCACCTACCGCGGCGACCAGTGGCCCAAGCTGCTGGAGACCATGAAGGTCGACAAGAAGTCCCGCGGCGACCTGCTGCGCTTCATCGTCCTGGACGGACTGGGCAAGCCCACCGTCCTTGAGGGCCCCGACCCCGCCGTGCTGCTCGCCGCCTACGGGGAGGTGTCGGCGTGACCCGCCGGGTCCTCGTCCTCAACGGCCCGAACCTCGGCCGCCTCGGCTCGCGCGAACCCGACGTCTACGGAAGCACCTCCTACACCGGACTCGTCGAGACCTGCCGCACCCTCGGCAAGGAGCTGGGCTTCGACGTCGACGTCCGGGAGACCAACGACGAGGGCGAGCTGATCCGCTGGCTCCACGAGGCCGCGGACGGTTCAATTCCGGTCGTTCTCAACCCGGGTGCCTTCACGCACTACTCGTACGGAATGCGGGACGCGGCCTCCCAGCGCACGGCCCCGCTCATCGAGGTGCACATCTCGAACCCGTACGCACGGGAGGAATTCCGCCACACCTCCGTGGTCGCACCGGTCGCCACGGGAACCGTGGCCGGTTTCGGCATCGGTTCCTACCGGCTCGCGCTGCGCGCGCTCGCGGACGAACTCACGGACTGAGGCACCACCCGCCCCGCAGGCCGTGTGGCCGACGGGGCACTCCGGAGCGCCCCCGGCCGTTGCCCCAGTGGCGGCCGGGGACGGTACGGTTGCCGTTCCACCAGCGCCAGTTGCCTGTACGAGACGGAGTGCCACCGGATGCAGCACGCAGTGGGGGCTCCGCTGCCGCCGCCCCAGGGACCCGGAAACGGCCCCGGCGGATGGCCGCCCCGGGACCAGCACCCCGGCCACCCCGGACACCCGGGCCCGCCGGCCGGGCCGCCCGCCCCGCCCCCGGCCGCTCCCCCCGGCCCCCCGCTCCCGCCGCCCCCCGCCCACCCGGGCCAGGGCTGGACGGGTCCCGCACCGCACCACGCCCCGGTCCCGGTCTCCCGGGAGACCACCGGCCACATCCAGCTGCCGCCCGGCGGCCCGGTGGCGCTGCCCGCGCCGCCCGCCGAGCCCGGCACCGGCGCCGCGACCCTCGCCGTGCTGCTGATCGGCCCGGCCGGCGCCGGGAAGACCACCGTGGCCCGGCTCTGGGCCAGCCGCCGACGGGTGCCCACCGCCCATGTCAGCCTCGACGACGTCCGCGAATGGGTCTGCTCCGGCTTCGCCGATCCGCAGGCCGGATGGAACGACCAGTCCGAGGCGCAGTACCGGCTGGCCCGCCGCACCTGCGGATTCGCCGCGCGCAACTTCCTGGCCAACGGGATCTCGTGCATCCTCGACGACGCGGTCTTCCCCGACCGCCCCGTCGTCGGCCTCGGCGGCTGGAAGCGCCATGTGGGCCCCGGGCTGCTCCCCGTCGTCCTGCTGCCGGGCCTGGAGATCGTCCTGGAGCGCAACGCCGCCCGCTCAGGCAACCGCCGCCTCTCCGACGAGGAGGTCGCCCGCATCCACGGCCGGATGGCCGGCTGGTACGGCTCCGGCCTGCCGATCATCGACAACTCCACGTACGACGTGGAGACCACCGCCCGCGTCCTGGACGACATACTGGCCCGCTCCATCGCCAGTCCTCCGGCCTGGTGACGAAAGGCCCCTGACCCGGCGCGGGTCCTCCGCGCCGCCCCCCGGTCGGATGCGCCGACCGCGCGGGGCGGCCGATCCGCTCGTACGCTCGACGCATGTCAGAGGTGCACGCCGTCCGACGCGGGCTGCTCCGCGACCGGTGCGCGGCCGCCGGATCCGCGGCCGCCCTGGTCTCCCGCCCCGCCAATGTCCGCTACCTGGCGGGCGGGGCGCCCCCGGGTGCCGTGCTGCTGCTCGGCACCGACCGGGACGTCCTGCTCTGCCCGCGCCCCCCGACCGGTGATCCTGCCGACGGACGCACCGACGACGGGCTGCGGGTGGACGTGCTGCCGGTGGCCGGCGGCGATCCGGTGGTCGCCGCCGCCGATCTCGCCGCGTCCGGCGGGGCGGAGTCCCTGGCCGTCGAGGAACACGATCTGACGGTCGCCCGGCACCGGGCCATGGCCTCGGTCGCCCCGAAGCTCCGCCTGGCCGATCTGGGCGCCACCGTGGAGCAGCAGCGCATCGTGAAGGACGAGGAGGAGATCGGCTGTCTGCGGATCGCCGCCGAGATCGCCGACCAGGCCCTGGGCGAACTCCTCGAATCGATCCTGGTCGGCCGCACCGAACGCCATCTGGCGCTGGAACTGGAGCGCCGGCTGGTGGACCACGGCGCCGACGGCCCCGCCTTCGCGACCTCCGTCGCCACCGGCCCCAACTCCGGGCGCGGCCGTCACCGCCCCTCGGACCGGCGGGTGGAGGAAGGAGATTTCCTCTCCGTCTGCCTGGGCGCGAGCTACCGGGGATACCGCTGCGAGGTCGGCCGGACCTTCGTCATCGGCACCGCGCCGGCGGACTGGCAGATCGAGCTCTACGACCTGGTTTTCGCCGCTCAGCGGGCCGGACGCGAGGCGCTGCTGCCCGGCGCCGCCTATCGCGACGTGGACCGTGCGGCCCGTCATCCGCTGGAGGCCGCGGGCCACGGCGAGGGGCTCGCGCCCTCGACCGGGCACGGGGTGGGGCTCGAAATCGACGAGGACCCGCAGTTGGCACCCGCGGCCATGGGTAAACTGGACGCTTGTGTGCCGGTCACCGTCGAACCGGGGGTCCACCTCCCGGGCCGGGGCGGCGTCCGGATCGATGACACGCTCGTCGTCCGCCCCGAGGCGGACGGCGGACCCGAGCTACTCACCATTACGACCAAGGAGCTGCTCGCGCTCTAGCGCGTGTCCTCGGTCGTTCCACCAGCTTCAGTCCAGGAGATTCCGCAACCGTGGCTTCCACGAACGACCTCAAGAACGGCCTGGTGCTCAAGCTCGACGGAGGCCAGCTCTGGTCCGTCGTCGAGTTCCAGCACGTCAAGCCCGGCAAGGGCCCCGCCTTCGTGCGCACCAAGCTCAAGAACGTGCTCTCCGGCAAGGTCGTCGACAAGACGTTCAACGCCGGCGTGAAGGTCGAGACGGCCACTGTCGACAAGCGCGACATGCAGTTCTCGTACATGGACGGCGAGTACTTCGTCTTCATGGACATGGACACCTACGACCAGCTGATGGTCGAGCGCAAGGCCGTCGGCGACGCCGCCAACTTCCTGATCGAGGGCTTCACCGCCACCGTCGCCCAGCACGAGGGCGAGGTGCTCTACGTCGAGCTGCCGGCCGCCGTCGAGCTGACCATCCAGCACACCGACCCGGGTGTCCAGGGCGACCGCTCCACCGGCGGCACCAAGCCCGCCACGCTGGAGACCGGTTACGAGATCGGTGTTCCGCTCTTCATCACCACCGGTGAGAAGATCAAGGTCGACACCCGCTCCGGCGAATACCTCGGCCGGGTGAACAGCTAACCGTGGCTGCCCGGAACACGGCCCGCAAGCGAGCCTTCCAGATCCTCTTCGAGGCCGACCAGCGCGGTGAGTCCGTGCAGACGGTCCTCGCGGACTGGATCCGCCACTCGCGGTCCGACACCCGCCAGCCGCCGGTCACCGAGTACACGATGGAACTCGTCGAGGGGTACGCGCAGTACGCGGACCGGATCGACGACCTGATCGTCACCTACGCGGTGGACTGGGAGATCGACCGCATGCCGGTCGTCGACCGGAACATCCTGCGGCTCGGCGCGTACGAGCTGATCTGGGTGGACGCGACGCCGGACGCGGTGGTGATCGACGAGGCGGTGCAGATCGCCAAGGAGTTCTCCACCGACGACTCCCCGTCCTTCGTGAACGGCCTGCTGGCCCGTTTCAAGGAGCTCAAGCCGAACCTGCGCCGGGAGCAGTAGCCCCGGGGCGTTCGCCGACGAAGGGCCCACGGTCGAGCGACCGTGGGCCCTTCGGCACATCCTCGCGCCCGATGCCGGTGGGCCGGTCGGCACGTTCCCGCGCGCCCGGTGCCGGTGCCTTCCCGGGCCCGGACAGCGCAACGCCGGGCCGGCGGGGCGCCCGAGAGGCCCCGCCGACCCGGCGGCACGTTTCTTCTGGGGGCGGTCAGCCCTCGTCGTGGGCGACCGCGCGGCGCGCGTCGGCGTCCAGGACACCCCAGCTGATCAGCTGCTCCGTGAGCACGGACGGCGACTGGTCGTAGATCACGGCCAGGGTGCGCAGATCGTCCTGGCGGATCGAGAGGACCTTGCCGTTGTAGTCGCCGCGCTGGCTCTGGATCGTCGCCGCGTAGCGCTGGAGGGGCCCGGCCTTCTCCGGCGGGACGTGGGCCAGGCGCTCCAGCTGGAGCACGAGCTTCGGCGGCGGCTCGGCGGCCCCGCCGGGCGTGGTGCCGGGCAGGAGCTCCTGCACCGGAACGCCGTAGAAGTCCGCCAGCTCGGCAAGGCGCTGCACGGTCACGGCACGGTCACCGCGCTCGTACGAGCCGACCACGACGGCCTTCCAGCGGCCCTGCGACTTCTCCTCCACGCCGTGGAGGGAGAGGCCCTGCTGGGTGCGGATGGCACGGAGTTTGGCCCCGAGCTGTTTTGCGTATTCGCTGGACATAAGGCTCCCCGGACGCTGGAACATTACGCGGCTGCGCCGCGTGGCTGGTAACTCACTGTGAGGTTACGCAGCGTTACTTGGGTGCGTCAAGCTGAATGGTCCGGACCGACACCTCCCGGGGGGTGGGGCAGGGCCCCCGCTCGGGCCCTGGTAACGTGGATGACGCAATTTCGACGTCCTTTAAGGTCCGTCCCGTGAGGCGGAGAAGGAGGTCCGTTTCTTATGGACGCACAGCACGACGCCACCGGCAATGCGGCACGCCCCGTTCTCGAGGCCCCCGACATCGCCCGCGTACTGACCCGAATCGCCCACGAGATCGTCGAACGCGCCAAGGGCGCCGACGACGTGGTGCTTCTCGGCATCCCGACCCGGGGCGTCTTCCTCGCCCGCCGGCTCGCCGACAAGCTCGAAGAGATCACCGGCCGAAAGATGCCGGTCGGCTCGCTCGACATCACCATGTACCGCGACGACCTCCGGCTGCGCCCCGCGCGCGCCCTGGCCCGCACCGAGATCCCCGGCGAGGGCATCGAGGGCCGTCTGGTCGTCCTCGTCGACGACGTGCTCTTCTCCGGCCGTACGATCCGCGCCGCCCTCGACGCGCTCGGCGACATCGGCCGCCCCCGCGCGGTGCAGCTCGCGGTCCTCGTCGACCGCGGACACCGCGAACTCCCGATCCGCGCCGACTACGTCGGCAAGAACCTCCCCACGTCGCTGCGGGAGACGGTCAAGGTCCAGCTCGCCGAGGAGGACGGCCGCGACGCCGTGCTGCTCGGGGTCGAGCAGTCCGCCCCGGCGGTCGAGCGATAGCTGCCCTCCGTACGGCCGATCGCCGTACGGCGGCTTCCGCACGCCCGCATGCCTGAATCCTCCACAACCCGGAGAACACCCAGATGAAGCGCCACCTCATCTCGGCCGCCGACCTCACCCGCGACGACGCCGTCCTGATCCTCGACACCGCCGAGGAGATGGCCAGGGTCGCGGACCGGCCGATCAAGAAGCTCCCGACCCTGCGCGGCCGTACCGTCGTCAACCTCTTCTTCGAGGACTCGACCCGTACCCGCATCTCCTTCGAGGCGGCCGCCAAGCGGCTGTCCGCCGACGTCATCAACTTCTCCGCCAAGGGCTCCTCGGTCTCCAAGGGCGAATCGCTCAAGGACACCGCCCTGACCCTGGAGGCGATGGGCGCCGACGCCGTCGTCATCCGGCACGGCGCCTCCGGCGCCCCGTACCGCCTGGCCACCTCCGGCTGGATCGACGGCGCGGTCGTCAACGCGGGCGACGGCACCCACGAGCACCCCACCCAGGCCCTGCTGGACGCCTTCACCATGCGCCGCAGGCTCGTCGGGGCGGACGCCGGACTCGGCAAGGACCTCGAAGGCCGCCGGATCACCATCGTCGGCGACATCCTGCACAGCCGCGTCGCCCGCTCCAACGTCCATCTGCTCCACACCCTCGGCGCGCACGTCACCCTGGTGGCTCCGCCCACCCTGGTGCCCGTCGGCGTCGAGCAGTGGCCCTGCGAGGTCAGCTACGGCCTCGACGAGGTGCTGCCGAAGTCCGACGCTGTGATGATGCTGCGTGTGCAGCGCGAACGGATGAACGCCGCGTACTTCCCGACCGAGCGCGAGTACTCCCGCCGCTACGGCCTGGACGGCGAGCGGATGGCGAAGATGCCCGAGCACGCCGTCGTCATGCACCCGGGACCGATGGTCCGCGGCATGGAGATCACCGCCGAGGTCGCCGACTCCGGCCGCTGCACGGCCGTCGAACAGGTCGCCAACGGCGTCTCCATCCGCATGGCCGTGCTCTACCTGCTGCTCGGCCATGCCGAGCCGGCCGCCCCCACCGCCCCCGCCGCCCGTACCGAGGAGACCAAGTAACCATGAGCAAGACCCTGATCCGCGGCGCGAGGATCCTCGGCGGCGACCCGCAGGACGTCCTCATCGACGGCGAGACCGTCGCGGCGGTCGGCACCGGCCTGGACGCCGGCGACGCCACCGTGATCGAGGCCGAGGGCCTGATCCTGCTCCCCGGCCTCGTCGACCTCCACACCCACCTGCGCGAGCCCGGCCGCGAGGACTCCGAGACCGTCCTCACCGGCACCCGGGCCGCGGCCGTCGGCGGCTACACCGCCGTGCACGCCATGGCCAACACCTTCCCCGTCGCCGACACCGCCGGCGTCGTCGAGCAGGTCTGGCGGCTCGGCAGGGAGTCCGGCTACTGCGACGTGCAGCCCGTCGGCGCCGTCACCGTGGGCCTGGAGGGCAAGCAGCTCGCCGAACTCGGCGCCATGCACGATTCGGCCGCCGGAGTGAAGGTCTTCTCCGACGACGGCAAGTGCGTGGACGACGCGGTGATCATGCGCCGCGCCCTGGAGTACGTGAAGGCCTTCGACGGCGTCGTCGCCCAGCACGCCCAGGAGCCCCGCCTCACCGAGGGCGCCCAGATGAACGAGGGCGTCGTCTCGGCCGAGCTGGGCCTCGGCGGCTGGCCCGCCGTCGCCGAGGAGTCGATCATCGCCCGCGATGTGCTGCTCGCCGCCCACGTCGGCTCCCGCGTCCACATCTGCCACCTCTCGACGGCCGGCTCCGTGGAGATCGTCCGCTGGGCCAAGTCCAAGGGCTGGAACGTCACCGCCGAGGTCACCCCGCACCACCTGCTCCTCACCGACGAGCTGGTCCGCACCTACGACCCGGTCTACAAGGTGAACCCGCCGCTGCGCACCGAGGCCGACGTCATGGCGCTGCGCGAGGCGCTGGCCGACGGCACCATCGACTGCGTCGCCACCGACCACGCCCCGCACCCGCACGAGGACAAGGACTGCGAGTGGGCCGCGGCCGCCATGGGCATGGTGGGCCTGGAGACCGCGCTCTCCGTCGTCCAGCAGACCATGGTCGAGACCGGGCTCATCGACTGGGCGGGCGTCGCGGACCGGATGTCCTTCCGCCCCGCCGCCATCGGCCGCCTCGAAGGACACGGCCGGCCCGTCTCGCAGGGCGAGCCCGCCAACCTCACCCTGGTCGATCCGGCATACCGTGGAGCCGTGGACCCCGCGGGCTTCGCCTCCCGCAGCCGCAACACCCCCTACGCGGGACGCGAGCTGCCGGGCCGAGTGACCCACACCTTCCTGCGGGGCCGTGCCACGGTCGTCGACGGGAAGCTCGCGTGACAACACTCCGCCCCCTGCACCACCTGCACCACCTGGCCGCCGAGCAGAAGTCGGCGGACGTGACCGACTGGTCCGCCCGCATCAGCTGGGTGATCGGCCTGATCGTCTTCATCGCCTTCGTCTACTGGCTGATGCGCCAGGGATGGAAGTGGCGGGCCAGTCTCCAGTCCGACCTGGACGCGCTCGCGACCACCCCCGAGGGCTACGCCGACGGCGGGAAGCTGCTCACCCTGACCGGCCGCTACCACGGCTCGACCACGGCCGGGCAGTGGCTCGACCGGATCGTCGCCCACGGCCTCGGCACCCGCAGCCGGGTCGAACTGACCCTCACGGAGCAGGGCCTGGACGTCGTACGGCCCGGCGCGACGGACTTCTTCGTCCCCGCCGCCGACCTGCGCGAGGCCCGGACCGAACGGGCCATCGCGGGCAAGGTCCTGCCCGAGGGCGGACTGCTGGTCATCACCTGGGCGCTCGGCGACCGGCTGATCGACTCCGGCTTCCGCTCCGACCACTCGGCCGACCACAGCGCGTGGATCGACGCCGTCAACCACCTCACCAGCACTACGGAAGGCACCGCACGATGACGACCTCCACCCGGGGAGCCGCCCAAGCTCCCGCCGTACTCGTCCTGGAGGACGGCCGCACCTTCCGCGGCCGCGCCTACGGGGCCGTGGGGGAGACCTTCGGCGAGGCGGTGTTCTCCACCGGCATGACCGGCTACCAGGAGACGCTGACCGACCCCTCCTACCACCGCCAGGTCGTCGTCATGACCGCCCCGCACGTCGGGAACACCGGCGTGAACGACGAGGACCCCGAGTCGAAGCGGATCTGGGTCTCCGGCTACGTCGTCCGCGACCCCGCCCGCATCCCCTCCAACTGGCGCTCCCGCCGCTCCCTGCACGAGGAGCTCGCGAGCCAGGGCGTCGTCGGCATCAGCGGCGTCGACACCCGTGCCCTCACCCGCCACCTGCGCGAGCGCGGCGCCATGCGCGTCGGCATCTTCTCCGGCGACGCCGTCGCCGACGAGAACACGCTCCTCGCCAAGGTGCGCCAGGCCCCCGAGATGCAGGGCGCCGACCTCTCCGCCGAGGTCGCCACCGACGAGGCGTACGTCGTCCCCGCGATCGGCACCAAGAAGTTCACCGTCGCCGCCGTCGACCTCGGCATCAAGGGCATGACCCCGCACCGGATGGCCGAGCGCGGCATCGAGGTGCACGTCCTGCCCGCCACCGCCACGGTCGAGGACGTCTACGCCGTCGCCCCCGACGGGGTCTTCTTCTCCAACGGCCCCGGCGACCCGGCCACCGCCGACCACCCGGTCTCCGTCATGCGCGCCGTGCTCGACCGGGGAACCCCGCTCTTCGGCATCTGCTTCGGCAACCAGATCCTGGGCCGCGCGCTCGGCTTCGGCACCTACAAGCTGAAGTACGGCCACCGCGGCATCAACCAGCCCGTGCAGGACCGCACGACCGGCAAGGTCGAGGTCACCGCGCACAACCACGGCTTCGCCGTCGACGCCCCGCTCGACCGGGTCTCCGAGACCCCCTACGGGCGCGCCGAGGTCTCCCACGTCTGCCTGAACGACCAGGTCGTCGAGGGGCTGCGGCTCCTGGACCGGCCGGCCTTCAGCGTCCAGTACCACCCCGAGGCGGCCGCGGGCCCGCACGACGCCGCGTACCTCTTCGACCGCTTCGTTTCCCTGATGGAGGACCAGCGTGCCTAAGCGCTCCGACATCCAGTCCGTTCTGGTCATCGGCTCCGGTCCGATCGTCATCGGACAGGCCGCCGAGTTCGACTACTCCGGCACCCAGGCCTGCCGCGTCCTCAAGTCCGAGGGCCTGCGCGTCATCCTGGTCAACTCCAACCCGGCGACGATCATGACCGACCCGGAGATCGCCGACGCCACGTACGTCGAGCCGATCACCCCCGAGTTCGTCGAGAAGATCATCGCCAAGGAGCGCCCCGACGCCCTCCTGCCCACCCTCGGCGGCCAGACCGCGCTCAACACCGCGATCTCCATGCACGAGAACGGCGTCCTGGAGAAGTACGGCGTCGAGCTGATCGGCGCCAACGTCGAGGCCATCAACAAGGGCGAGGACCGCGACCTCTTCAAGGGTGTCGTCGAGGCCGTCAAGGAGAAGATCGGATACGGCGAGTCCGCCCGCTCCGTCATCTGCCACTCCATGGACGACGTCCTCAAGGGCGTCGACACCCTCGGCGGCTACCCCGTCGTCGTCCGCCCCTCCTTCACCATGGGCGGCGCCGGCTCCGGCTTCGCCCACGACGAGGACGAGCTGCGCCGCATCGCCGGCCAGGGCCTCACGCTCTCCCCGACCACCGAGGTGCTCCTGGAGGAGTCCATCCTCGGCTGGAAGGAGTACGAGCTGGAGCTGATGCGCGACACGAACGACAACGTCGTGGTCGTCTGCTCCATCGAGAACTTCGACCCGATGGGCGTCCACACCGGTGACTCGATCACCGTCGCCCCGGCGATGACCCTCACCGACCGCGAGTACCAGCGGCTGCGCGACATCGGCATCGCGATCATCCGCGAGGTCGGCGTCGACACCGGCGGCTGCAACATCCAGTTCGCGATCGACCCCACCGACGGCCGGGTCATCGTCATCGAGATGAACCCGCGCGTCTCCCGCTCCTCGGCGCTCGCCTCCAAGGCCACCGGCTTCCCGATCGCCAAGATCGCCGCCAAGCTGGCCGTCGGATACACGCTCGACGAGATCCCCAACGACATCACCGAGAAGACCCCGGCCTCCTTCGAGCCGACCCTCGACTACGTCGTCGTCAAGGCCCCCCGCTTCGCCTTCGAGAAGTTCCCCTCCGCCGACTCCACCCTCACCACCACCATGAAGTCGGTGGGCGAGGCCATGGCGATCGGCCGGAACTTCACCGAGGCGCTGCAGAAGGCGCTGCGCTCCCTGGAGAAGAAGGGCTCGCAGTTCGACTTCACCGGCGAGCCCGGTGACAAGGCCGCGCTGCTGGCCGAGGCGGTCCGCCCCACCGACGGCCGGATCAACACCGTCATGCGGGCGATCCGGGCCGGCGCCACCCAGGAAGAGGTCTTCGACGCCACGAGGATCGACCCCTGGTTCGTCGACCAGCTCTTCCTGATCAAGGAGACCGCCGACGAGCTGGCCGCCGCCGACAAGCTCCTCCCCGAGCTGCTGGCCGAGGCCAAGCGGCACGGCTTCTCCGACGCCCAGATCGCCGGCATCCGCGGACTGCGCGAGGACGTCGTCCGCGAGGTCCGCCACGCGCTCGGCATCCGCCCGGTCTACAAGACGGTCGACACCTGCGCCGCCGAGTTCGCCGCGAAGACGCCGTACTTCTACTCCTCCTACGACGAGGAGAGCGAGGTCGCGCCCCGCACCAAGCCCGCGGTGATCATCCTCGGCTCCGGCCCCAACCGCATCGGCCAGGGCATCGAGTTCGACTACTCCTGCGTCCACGCCTCCTTCGCCCTGAGCGACGCCGGCTACGAGACCGTGATGGTCAACTGCAACCCGGAGACGGTCTCCACCGACTACGACACCTCCGACCGGCTCTACTTCGAGCCGCTCACCCTGGAGGACGTGCTGGAGATCGTGCACGCCGAGTCCCTGGCGGGCCCGATCGCCGGTGTCATCGTGCAGCTCGGCGGCCAGACCCCGCTGGGCCTGTCCCAGGCGCTCAAGGACAACGGCGTGCCCGTCGTCGGCACCTCCCCGGAGGCCATCCACGCCGCCGAGGACCGCGGCGCCTTCGGCCGGGTCCTGGCCGAGGCCGGACTGCCCGCCCCGAAGCACGGCACCGCCACCACCTTCGCCGAGGCCAAGGCCATCGCCGACGAGATCGGCTACCCGGTCCTCGTCCGCCCGTCCTACGTGCTGGGCGGCCGGGGCATGGAGATCGTGTACGACGAGACCCGGCTCGCCTCGTACATCTCCGAGTCCACCGAGATCAGCCCCACCCGGCCGGTCCTGGTCGACCGCTTCCTCGACGACGCCATCGAGATCGACGTCGACGCGCTCTACGACGGCACCGAGCTGTACCTCGGCGGCGTCATGGAGCACATCGAGGAGGCCGGCATCCACTCCGGCGACTCCGCCTGCGCGCTGCCCCCGATCACCCTCGGCGGCTTCGACATCAAGCGGCTGCGCGCCTCCACCGAGGCCATCGCCAAGGGCGTCGGCGTCCGCGGGCTGATCAACATCCAGTTCGCCCTCTCCGGCGACATCCTCTACGTGCTGGAGGCCAACCCGCGCGCCTCGCGCACCGTCCCCTTCACCTCGAAGGCGACCGCCGTCCCGCTCGCCAAGGCCGCCGCCCGCATCTCGCTCGGCGCCACCGTGGCCGAGCTGCGCGCCGAGGGCCTGCTGCCGCGCCACGGCGACGGCGGCACCCTGCCCCTGGACGCGCCGATCTCCGTCAAGGAGGCCGTCATGCCGTGGTCGCGCTTCCGCGACATCCACGGCCGCGGCGTCGACACGGTCCTCGGCCCGGAGATGCGCTCCACCGGTGAGGTCATGGGCATCGACTCGGTCTTCGGCACGGCGTACGCCAAGTCGCAGGCCGGCGCGTACGGCCCGCTGCCCACCAAGGGCCGCGCCTTCATCTCCGTCGCCAACCGCGACAAGCGCTCGATGATCTTCCCGGCCCGCGAGCTGGTCGCCCACGGCTTCGAGCTGATGGCCACCTCCGGCACCGCCGAGGTCCTCAAGCGCAACGGCATCAACGCCCGCGTGGTGCGCAAGCAGTCCGAGGGCGAGGGTCCGGACGGCGAGAAGACGATCGTCCAGCTGATCCACGACGGCGAGGTCGACCTGATCGTCAACACGCCGTACGGGACCGGCGGCCGGCTCGACGGCTACGAGATCCGCACCGCGGCCGTCGCCCGGTCGGTGCCCTGCCTCACCACGGTCCAGGCGCTCGCCGCGGCCGTCCAGGGCATCGACGCCCTCAACCACGGAGGCGTCGGAGTCCGCTCCCTCCAGGAACACGCGGAACATCTGACCGCGGCTCGCGACTAGCAGCCCAGAGGGGGACACCGGAAACGGTGTCCCCCTCTTCGCGAGAACCCCGACGCTTCGCGAGAACCTAGGACACCCCCGATGTACAAGCTCTTCTTCCGCCTGGTCTTCACCCGGATGGACCCGGAACGCGCCCACCACCTGGCCTTCCGCTGGATCCGCCTCGCCGCCCGCATCCCCGTCCTGCGCACCTTCGTGGCCGCCGCGCTCGCCCCCCGGTACAAGGAGCTGCGCACCGAGGCCCTGGGTCTGCGCATGCACGGCCCCTTCGGCCTCGCCGCCGGCTTCGACAAGAACGCCGTCGCGATCGACGGCATGGCGATGCTCGGCTTCGACCACGTCGAGATCGGCACCGTGACCGGCGAGCCGCAGCCCGGCAACCCGAAGAAGCGCCTGTTCCGCCTGGTCGCGGACCGCGCGCTCATCAACCGCATGGGCTTCAACAACGAGGGCTCGGCCGCCGTGGCCGCCCGCCTGGCCGCCCGCACCCCGGTCTTCCGCACGACCGTCGGCGTCAACATCGGCAAGACCAAGATCGTCCCCGAGGCCGACGCCGCCGCCGACTACGTGACCTCCACCGAACGCCTGGCCGCCCACGCCGACTACCTCGTCGTCAACGTCTCCTCGCCCAACACGCCCGGACTGCGCAACCTCCAGGCCACCGAGTCGCTGCGCCCGCTGCTCACCGCCGTGCGCGAGGCCGCCGACCGTACCGTCACCCACCGCCGCGTCCCGCTGCTCGTCAAGATCGCCCCGGACCTCGCGGACGAGGACGTGGACGCGGTCGCCGACCTCGCCGTGGAACTGGGCCTGGACGGCATCATCGCCACCAACACCACCATCGCCCGCGACGGCCTGGGCCTGCGGTCCCCGGCGTCCCTGGTGAAGGAGACCGGCGGCCTGTCCGGCGCACCCCTCAAGGAACGCTCCCTGGAGGTCCTGAGCCGCCTCTACCGCCGCGTGGGGGACCGGATCACCCTGGTCGGCGTCGGAGGCGTCGAGAACGCCGAGGACGCCTGGCAGCGCATCCTGGCCGGCGCCACCCTCGTCCAGGGCTACAGCGCCTTCGTCTAC
The DNA here is from genome assembly GCF_053597115.1 of Streptomyces sp. NPDC001515. Lineage (NCBI taxonomy): Bacteria > Bacillati > Actinomycetota > Actinomycetes > Kitasatosporales > Streptomycetaceae > Streptomyces > Streptomyces sp. NPDC001515. The sequence continues at coordinate 13,447 of NZ_JBSFHN010000037.1, read as the reverse complement.
GAGGGCCCGTTCTACGCCCGCGCGATCCACAAGGGCCTCGCCGCACGGCTGGCCGCCTCCCCGTACGCCACCCTCGCCGACGCGGTCGGCGCCGGAACCAGGAAGGCCGTGAAATGACCCAGGAACCCTTCGGCGCGCGCCTGCGCCACGCGATGGACACCCGCGGACCGCTCTGTGTGGGCATCGACCCGCATGCCTCCCTGCTCGGCGCCTGGGGGCTGTCCGACGACGTGGCGGGCCTGGAGCGCTTCACCCGTACGGTCGTCGAGGCGCTGGCCGACCGGGTCGCCGTCCTCAAGCCGCAGTCCGCGTTCTTCGAGCGCTTCGGCTCGCGCGGCATCGCCGTCCTGGAGAAGGCCGTCGAGGAGGCCAGGGCTGCGGGCGCGCTGGTCCTCATGGACGCCAAGCGCGGCGACATCGGCTCCACCATGGGCGCCTACGCCGCGACCTACCTCGACAAGGACTCGCCGCTCTACTCCGACGCGGTGACCGTCTCGCCGTACCTCGGCTTCGGCTCGCTGCGCCCGGCGCTGGACGCGGCCGCGGTCTCCGGATCGGGCGTCTTCGTCCTGGCGCTCACCTCCAACCCGGAGGGTGCCGAGGTGCAGCGGGCCACCGCCGCCGACGGCCGCTCGCTGGCCCAGGTGATGCTCGACCACATGGCCGGGGAGAACGCGGGGGCCGATCCGCTGGGCTCGGTCGGCGCAGTGGTCGGGGCGACCCTCGGGGACGCGGGCGCCGATCTCTCGATCAACGGCCCGCTGCTCGCGCCGGGCATCGGCGCCCAGGGCGCGACGCCGGCGGATCTGCCCGGCGTCTTCGGCGCCTCCGTGCGCAATGTGGTGCCGAGCGTGAGCCGGGGCGTGCTGCGTCACGGGCCCGATGCCGCCGGGCTTCGCGGGGCCGCCGAACGGTTCGCGGACGAGGTCCGCGCGGCCGTCACGGATGCGTGACACGGCCACGTAACAACGAGTTGACGGAATCCTGACCAAAAATCTCAGGTGTTATGCCGGAAATGTCCTGGTCGGCAGAGGCTGACCAGGACTTTTCATCTGTTCTCGCTGACTCGGGCGGCCTTGGCCGCTAGTCTCCGTCGAGGGCCAACGAGCACAGGTTGTTCGCGGCTCACCTGGTGAGAGGGCTGTCCCGCCGTCTCACCGGTCCGTATCCGACAGAACGACATCCGAGGTGACGTAGGCGTGGCTCTTCCGCCCCTTACCCCTGAACAGCGCGCAGCCGCGCTCGAAAAGGCCGCCGCGGCTCGCCGGGAGCGGGCCGAGGTCAAGAATCGACTCAAGCACTCCGGCGCCTCCCTCCACGAGGTCATCAAGTCCGGTCAGGAGAACGACGTCATCGGCAAGATGAAGGTCTCCGCCCTGCTGGAGTCCCTGCCCGGCGTGGGCAAGGTCCGCGCCAAGCAGATCATGGAGCGACTCGGCATCTCCGAGAGCCGCCGCGTCCGCGGTCTCGGCTCCAACCAGATCGCATCCCTGGAGCGCGAGTTCGGCGGCAGCGCCGCCTGACGTTCTCAGGCACTCCTGAGAACCTGGATAATCGCTCCATGGCTGCAACATCCCGGGGGACGTCCCCCGTACCCCCGGACGTACGTCCGCGGCTGACCGTGCTCTCCGGCCCCTCGGGGGTCGGCAAGAGCACGGTCGTCGCGCATATGCGCAAGGTCCACCCCGAGGTGTGGCTCTCGGTGTCGGCGACGACCCGCAAGCCCCGCCCCGGCGAACGCAACGGGGTCCACTACTTCTTCGTGGACGACGAGGAGTTCGACAAGCTGATCGCCAACGGCGAGCTGCTGGAGTGGGCCGAATTCGCCGGCAACCGCTACGGCACGCCGCGCCGCGCCGTGCAGGAGCGGCTGGAGGCCGGCGAGCCGGTCCTGCTGGAGATCGACCTCCAGGGCGCCCGGCTGGTCCGCCAGTCCATGGCCGACGCCCAGCTGGTCTTCCTCGCGCCGCCGAGCTGGGAGGAGCTGGTGCGCCGGCTCACCGGCCGGGGGACCGAGGCGCCCGAGGTGATCGAGCGCAGGCTGGCCGCGGCCAGGGTCGAACTGGCCGCCGAGGCCGAGTTCGACACCACGCTCGTCAACACCTCCGTCGAGGACGTGGCACGTGAGCTGCTAGCCTTGATGCTGGAGGCTTCCGGCCACCGTGCCGGCGGCGCCTGAACGCACGACACGGGGCCCGGTCACGAGCCCCTGACTGTCAAAGATTTCTTTGATCTTCACCCCCTTCGGAAGGCAGAGAGTGTCCTCTTCCATCACCACGCCCGAGGGCATCATCAACCCGCCGATTGATGAGCTCCTCGAAGCAACCGACTCGAAGTACAGCCTCGTGATCTACGCCGCCAAGCGCGCGCGCCAGATCAACGCGTACTACTCGCAGCTCGGTGAGGGACTCCTCGAGTACGTCGGTCCGCTCGTCGACACCCACGTGCACGAGAAGCCGCTCTCGATCGCGCTCCGCGAGATCAACGCGGGCCTGCTCACCTCCGAGGCCATCGAGGGCCCCGCGCAGTAAGCAGGAGACGCACCTTCACCCCAGGCCCGGCGGCCCGACCGTCGGGCCTGTGGTGTGCCCGGGGCGACCGGACCGCCTGCGCACCGGTGAGGCAGCATGGGGGAGTACGAACGCGTACGGAGCCGAGTGCGGGGAGACGCAGTGGACAAGCCGAAGGTCGTTCTGGGGGTCAGCGGGGGCATCGCCGCGTACAAGGCGTGCGAGCTGCTGCGCCGGCTGACCGAGTCCGGACATGACGTACGGGTCGTCCCGACCGAGGCGTCCCTGCACTTCGTGGGCGCGGCCACCTGGTCGGCGCTCTCCGGCCACCCGGTCTCCACCGAGGTCTGGAACGACGTCCACGAGGTCCCGCACGTCAGGATCGGCCAGCACGCCGACCTCGTCGTCGTCGCCCCGGCCACCGCCGACGTGCTCGCCAGGGCGGCCCACGGCCTCGCCGACGACCTGCTCACCAACACGCTGCTCACCGCCCGCTGTCCGGTCGTCTTCGCGCCCGCCATGCACACCGAGATGTGGGAGCACCCGGCGACCCGGGAGAACGTCGCCACGCTGCGCCGCCGGGGCGCCGTCGTCATCGAGCCCGCCGTCGGACGCCTCACCGGCGTCGACACCGGCAAGGGCCGGCTGCCCGACCCGGCCGAGATCTTCGAGGTCTGCCGCAGGGTCCTGGCGCGCGGCCCCGTCGCCCCCGATCTGGCCGGCCGGCACGTGGTGATCAGCGCGGGCGGCACCCGCGAGCCGCTGGACCCGGTCCGCTTCCTGGGCAACCGCTCCTCCGGCAAGCAGGGGTACGCCCTGGCCCGCACCGCGGTCGCCCGCGGGGCCCGGGTCACGCTCGTCGCGGCCAACACCCAGCTGCCCGACCCCTCGGGCGCCGACCTCGTGCACGTCGGCACCGCCGTGGAGCTGCGCGACGCCGTGCTGAAGGCGGCGGCCGACGCCGACGTCGTGGTGATGGCCGCCGCCGTGGCCGACTTCCGGCCGGCCCGCTACGAGACCGGGAAGATCAAGAAGAAGGACGGCCGGGAACCGGCCCCCGTCGCGCTCGTCCGCAACCCCGACATCCTCGCCGAGATCTCCGCCGAGCGCGCCGCGCCGGGGCAGATCGTCGTCGGCTTCGCCGCCGAGACCGACGACGTGCTCGCCAACGGGCGGGCGAAGCTGCGCCGCAAGGGCTGCGATCTGCTCGTCGTCAACGAGGTGGGGGAGCGCAGGACCTTCGGCTCCGAGGAGAACGAGGCCGTCGTGCTCGCGGCCGACGGCGGCGAGACCGCCGTGCCGCACGGACCCAAGGAAGCGCTTGCCGACACGGTCTGGGACCTCGTGTCGGCGCGGCTCGGGTGAAATTCTCGTGTCGCCGCCCCGGGGGGCCCGAACCCTTGCGGGGCGGGCCCGGGGAGGGGCCGCGGGCGGCCTCCGCGCCTCTGCGGACACCGCCCGGAGGGAGGACAAAGCTCCCAAAGGGCGAGACACGGTGTCCGCTGGGCGGAGCCGACCGATAAACTGGTCCCGGACCGTGCCCGGGCGCAGCTCCCGGACGGTCCGGCCCATGATCAGCCAGCAGCCGCTGCAACCCCAGGGAGCGATGTGTCCCGCCGTCTCTTCACCTCGGAGTCCGTCACCGAGGGCCACCCCGACAAGATCGCCGACCAGATCAGCGACACCATTCTCGACGCACTCCTGCGCGAGGACCCGACGTCGCGCGTCGCCGTCGAGACCTTGATCACCACCGGTCAGGTGCATGTCGCGGGTGAGGTCACGACCAAGGCCTACGCCGACATCCCGACCCTGGTCCGCAACAAGGTCCTGGAGATCGGCTACGACTCCTCCAAGAAGGGCTTCGACGGCGCGTCCTGCGGCGTCTCCGTCTCCATCGGGGCGCAGTCCCCGGACATCGCGCAGGGCGTCGACACCGCGTACGAGAAGCGGGTCGAGGGCGATGAGGACGAGCTCGACAAGCAGGGCGCGGGCGACCAGGGCCTGATGTTCGGCTACGCCTGCGACGAGACGCCCGAGCTGATGCCGCTGCCGATCTACCTCGCGCACCGGCTCTCCCGCCGCCTCTCCGAGGTCCGCAAGAACGGGACCATTCCGTACCTGCGTCCCGACGGCAAGACCCAGGTCACCATCGAGTACGACGGCGACAAGGCCGTCCGCCTCGACACCGTCGTCGTCTCCTCGCAGCACGCGAGCGACATCGACCTGGACTCGCTGCTCGCGCCCGACATCCGCGAGTTCGTCGTCGAACACGTGCTGGCCCAGCTGGTCGAGGACGGCATCAAGCTCGACACCGAGGGCTACCGCCTGCTGGTCAACCCGACCGGGCGGTTCGAGATCGGTGGCCCGATGGGCGACGCCGGACTCACCGGCCGCAAGATCATCATCGACACCTACGGCGGCTACGCCCGCCACGGCGGCGGTGCCTTCTCGGGCAAGGACCCGTCGAAGGTGGACCGCAGCGCCGCGTACGCGATGCGCTGGGTCGCCAAGAACGTCGTCGCCGCCGGGCTCGCCGCCCGCTGCGAGGTCCAGGTCGCGTACGCGATCGGCAAGGCCGAGCCGGTCGGTCTCTTCGTCGAGACCTTCGGCACCGCCGCGGTCGACACCGAGAAGATCGAGCACGCGATCGGCGAGGTCTTCGACCTCCGCCCGGCCGCGATCATCCGCGACCTCGACCTGCTCCGCCCGATCTACTCCCAGACCGCCGCCTACGGCCACTTCGGCCGCGAGCTGCCGGACTTCACCTGGGAGCGCACCGACCGGGTGGACGCCCTGCGCGCGGCCGCCGGCCTGTAAGGGCCCGCTGGATTCCGTCCGTACGCGGGAGCCCGGACACCGAGCACGTTCGGTGTCCGGGCTCCCGCGCGTCCGCTCCCGGACCGGCGCCGCCGTCGGACCCCGGGGCGGCTGTCAGTGCCGTCTGGTAGGGATAGGGCTGTGAGCAGCGACGACAAGCGGTCCGACGAACCCGATCCCGGGGCGCCGGAACAGCTCGCGCTGATCCGCGAGACCGTGCGATCCGCCAAGGTGCCCCGCGCCAAACCGCGCACCTGGCGCGGGGCCGCGCTGGCCAAGGAGCTGCCCGTCGCCCGCGTTTTGGTCAACAAGGGGGCGCTCCACCTCGACCAGTACTTCGACTACGCGGTTCCCGAGGAACTGGACGCCGACGCCCGGCCCGGGGTGCGGGTCCGGGTGCGGTTCGGCGCCGGAGCGCGCCAGGTCCGGGGCGGACGCCGCGAGGGCGGCGGTCTCATCGACGGTTTCCTGATCGAGCGGCTGGCCGAGTCCGACTACCAGGGCGCGCTCGCCGCGCTGGCCTCGGTGGTCTCGCCCGAACCGGTCCTCGGCCCGGAGCTGCTCGCCCTCGCCCGCGCCGTCGCCGACCGCTACGCCGGCAGCCTCGCCGATGTGCTCCAGCTCGCCGTGCCGCCGAGGAACGCACGGGCCGAGGCGGCACCCTCCCCGGCCCCGCTGCCGCCCCCGCACGCCCCGGCCCCGGGGACCTGGACGCGGTACGCGCAGGGCCCCGCCTTCCTGTCCGCGCTGGCCGGCGGGGGAGCGCCGCGCGCCGTCTGGACCGCCCTGCCGGGGCCGCACTGGCCGCAGGAGATCGCCGCCGCCGTCACCGCCACCCTCGCCTCGGGGCGCGGCGCGCTGGTCGTGGTGCCCGACGGACGGGCCGCCGGCCGGGTGGACGCCGCCCTGACCGCCGCGCTGGGGGAGGGCCGGCACGCCGTGCTCACGGCCGGCTCCGGCCCCGAGAAGCGCTACCGGGAGTGGCTCGCCGTGCGGCGGGGCTCCGTCCGGGCGGTCGTCGGCACCCGGGCCGCGATGTTCGCCCCCGTCGCGGACCTCGGGCTGGTCGTCGTCTGGGACGACGGCGACTCCAGCCACAGCGACGACAACGCCCCCTTCCCGCACGTCCGCGAGGTGCTGGAACTGCGCGCCACGCACGGCCGCTGCGCGTTCCTGCTCGGTGCGACGAGCTGCACGGTGGAGGCCGCGCAGCTCGTCGAGAGCGGCTGGGCGCTGCCGCTGCGACCGGACCGCGAGCAGCTGCGGATCGCGGCGCCCCTCGTGCGCACGGTCGGGGACGGCGAACTGGCCAGGGACGGCGCGGCCCGCGCCGCCCGGCTGCCCAGCCTGGCCTGGCAGACGGTCCGGGACGGGCTGAGCACCGGACCCGTGCTCGTCCAGGTCCCCCGCCGGGGGTACGCGCCCCGGCTGGCCTGCGAGCGCTGCCGGGAGCCCGCCCGGTGCCGGCACTGCGCCGGACCGCTGGAGGCCCCCGACCAGCAGGACCTGAACTGCGCCTGGTGCGGCCGGGCCGAGACGTCCTGGCACTGCGCCGCCTGCGGCGGGCGCCGGCTGCGGGCGCAGATCGTCGGTGCCCGCCGCACGGCGGAGGAGCTGGGCCGGGCCTTCCCGGCCGTGCCGGTCCGCACCTCGGGCCGCGACCACGTCCTGGAGTCCGTGCCGGACCGGCCCGCCCTCGTCGTCAGCACGCCCGGCGCCGAACCGGTGGCCGAGGGCGGCTACGCGGCGGCGCTGCTGCTGGACGGCTGGGCGATGGTCGGCCGCCCCGATCTGCGCGCAGGCGAGGAGGCCCTGCGCCGCTGGATCGCGGCCGCGGCGCTGGTGCGCGGCCGGCCCGAGGGCGGCACGGTCGTGGTCGTCGCCGAGCCGACCCTGCGCCCGGTGCAGGCACTGGTGCGCTGGGACCCCGTCGGCCATGCGCGTCGGGAGCTGGCGGACCGGGCCGAGCTGGGCTTTCCGCCGGTGTCCCGGATGGCGTCGGTGGCGGGGGCCCCGGAGGCCGTGGCCGCCTTCCTGGCCGCCGCCGCCCTCCCGCCGGATGCCCAGGTCCTCGGGCCCGTTCCGGTGCCCGCCGCCGAGGCGGGCCGCCCCCGCCGCCCCTTCGAGGCCCCCGCCGGCCAGAGCTGGGAGCGGATCCTGATCCGCGTTCCCCCCGGCAGCGGGGCGGCCCTGGCCGCCGCCCTCAAGAAGGCCCGGGTCTCGCGCACGGGAGGCGGCGCGGGCGCGGTGCGGATCCGGGTGGATCCGCCGGACATCGGGTGAGCGGCGAGGGCGCGCGGCCGGTCCGCGTGTGACCCCGGCCGTGAGGTGGTTGCCGACGGCCGGGGCCGGGCGGACCCCACTCGGGTGGAGCCGCCGGGCCCCGCGCCGGGGCCCCGTGGTGGTGCGGCCCGTGGCGACGCCTTCGCGGGCCCCGTGGCGGACGCTCCGGTGCCCGTCGCCGGAAGGGCACCGGAGGAACGTTCCGCCGCAGGGGTACGAATGACCGGCCGGGTCCCTCGGGCGCCCGGCCGGACGGGTCGTCGGGGCCGCCCCCGCGCATAGGCGCGCGGGCGGCCCCTCGGGCGTGTGGTGAAAGCCGCGCCGTCCGCCCGCAGGGCGGGCCCGGCGGGCCCGGTGCGTGCGATCGCCCGGCGGAGGGCCGCCCCGACACTGGAGGTATCGGGATGACCCCGGCGACGCGGCGAGCATGCGTGCCGGACGCCGCCGAGCGGGCGGGACCTTCGGCACACGCCCCGAGGCGGATCAGCCGTTGCGTGGGCCCGGGAAGACGCCCGGTCGCAGGTCCTCGCGGAGCGGCGGGCGGTCCGCCGAGGGCTGCGGCGGCATCGAACGGGCCGCCGGAACGGACGGCAGCGCGGGCGACCCGGTGACCGGGCGCTGCGCCACGACCTCGGCCGCGCCCTCCGTCGCCACCGGCTGGGGGGTGGCGCGCCGTGCGCCGTAGCGGCGGTGGACGGCCTGCTTGGTGACTCCGAGCGCGGAGCCCACCGCGTCCCAGGAGAAGCCCAGCGAGCGGTCGAAGTCCACCGCCGCCGTCACCAGGGTCTCGACGCTGTCCCGCAATTCCTGGGCCAGCCTCACGGTGGGGGCGGGGGCCCGTCCGTAGACGACGAAGCCCGTGGAAGGGCCGGAGCGGCGCGGACGGTAGACGTTGCCCAGCTGGGCCGTGAGCGTGCGCAGCGCGTCCACCTGCCGCCGGACCCGCTCGATGTCCCGCACCAGGAGATGCAGACTGGCCCGCGCTTGGGCGTCGTGGGTTGCGTGGTCGGCCATGAAGAAGCCTCTCGAACCGGCGTTGAAAGGGATCGGGCCGCACGAGGGCGGCTCGCTTCGGTCAATCTCTCTTGACCAACGCCGCACCCGTGCCTCTGGTCACGCTCCCGGGGCGTATCCGCACATCCGAGGGGCGTGCGGGCGCGCGTACGCCCCCCCGGGCCGGGGCCCCCGTACGACCGGGCGCACGCCCTCGGGCGCCCGGTCGTACGGGGGCCCATAGACTGGTGCGTCGCTCGTCCCGCACCGTCAAGGCCCGAGAGGCAGCCACCACCCATGAAGCTCGTCTTCGCCGGCACCCCCGAGGTCGCCGTTCCCGCCCTGGACGCCCTGATCGCCTCCGGCCGCCACGAGGTCGCCGCCGTCGTCACCCGGCCCGACGCCCCCGCCGGACGCGGGCGGCGCCTGGTCGCCAGTCCGGTGGCCGAGCGGGCCGAGGAGGCGGGGATCGAGGTGCTCAAGCCCGCCCGGCCGCGCGACGAGGACTTCCTGGCCCGGCTCCGGGAGATCGCGCCCGACTGCTGCCCCGTCGTCGCCTACGGGGCGCTGCTCCCCAAGAGCGCCCTGGCCGTCCCCGCGCGGGGCTGGGTGAATCTGCACTTCTCGCTGCTGCCGGCCTGGCGCGGCGCCGCCCCCGTCCAGCACGCGGTCATGGCCGGCGACGAGGTGACCGGGGCCTCCACCTTCCTCATCGAGGAGGGACTGGACTCCGGCCCCGTCTACGGCGTCCTCACCGAGGAGGTCCGGCCCACCGACACCAGCGGCGACCTGCTGACCCGGCTCGCTTTCGCCGGTGCCGGTCTGCTCGCGGCGACGATGGACGGGATCGAGGACGGCACCCTGCACGCCGTGCCGCAGCCCGCCGAGGGGGTCACCCTCGCACCGAAGATCACCGTCGAGGACGCCCAGGTCCAGTGGTCCGCGCCCGCCCTGCGCGTCGACCGGGTGATCCGCGGCTGCACCCCCGCCCCCGGCGCCTGGACGCTCTTCCGGGGCGAGCGCCTGAAGCTGGTCCAGGCCCATCCCGTCGTGGACCGGGGCGATCTCGCCCCCGGCGAGCTGTCCGCGGCGAAGAACAGCGTGCACGTCGGCACCGGATCGCACGCCGTCGAACTGCTCTGGGTCCAGCCCCAGGGCAAGAAGCCGATGCGCGCGGCCGACTGGGCGCGCGGGGTGCGCATCGTCCCCGGCGAGCTGCTCGGCAGCTGACGCGACGGCGGACCGGGCCGGACGGGGGACGTAGGCTGGGAGGGTTCGCCCCCTCACCACCAGCGGAGCACCTTTCACGTGAACGACCAGCCGCGTCGCCGTCCCGCCAAGCCGCACCGCCGTCCCCAGAAGGACCCGGTCCGCTTCCTCGCCTTCGAGGCACTGCGGGCCGTCGACGAGCGCGACGCGTACGCGAACCTCGTCCTGCCCCCGCTGCTGAAGAAGGCCCGCGCCAAGGGCGACTTCGACCAGCGCGACGCGGCCCTGGCCACCGAGCTGGTCTACGGGACGCTGCGCCGCCAGGGGACGTACGACGCGATCGTCGCCGCCTGCATCGACCGGCCGCTGCGCGAGGTCGACCCGCCGGTGCTGGACGTGCTGAACATGGGCGTGCACCAGCTGCTCGGCACCCGCATCCCCACGCACGCCGCCGTCTCCGCCAGTGTCGAGCTGGCCCGGGTGGTGCTGGGCGAGGGCCGCGCCAAGTTCGTCAACGCGGTCCTGCGCAAGGTGTCCGCCGACGACCTCGACGGCTGGCTGGCCAAGGTGGCCCCCTCCTACGAGGAGGACGCCGAGGACCACCTCGCCGTCGTGCACTCGCACCCCCGCTGGGTCGTCTCCGCGCTCTGGGACGCGCTCGGCGGCGGACGCGCCGGCATCGAGGACCTGCTCGAAGCCGACAACGAACGCCCCGAGGTCACCCTCGTCGCGCGCCCCGGCCGCTCCACCACCGGGGAGCTCCTCGACGTCCTCGGTGAGGAGAACGGCCTGCCGGGCCGCTGGTCGCCGTATGCCGTGCGGATGGCCGAGGGCGGCGAACCGGGCGCCCTGGACGCCGTGCGCGAGGGCCGGGCCGGTGTTCAGGACGAGGGCAGCCAGCTCGTCGCCGCCGCCCTGGCGAACGCCCCGCTGGAGGGCGAGGACCGCCGCTGGCTCGACGGCTGCGCCGGGCCCGGCGGCAAGGCCGCCCTGCTGGCCGCGCTCGCGGCGGACCGCGGCGCCACCCTGCTCGCCGCCGAGAAGCAGCCCCACCGCGCCCGCCTGGTGGAACGTGCGCTGGCCGGCAACCCCGGCCCGTACCAGGTGATCACCGCCGACGGCACCCGCCCGCCGTGGCTGCCCGGCAGCTTCGACCGCATCCTCATGGACGTCCCCTGCTCGGGCCTGGGCGCGCTGCGCCGCCGCCCGGAGGCCCGCTGGCGGCGGCGCAAGGAGGACCTGGAGGGCTTCGCGCCCCTCCAGCGCGGTCTGCTGCGCGAGGCGCTGAAGGCGGTCCGGGTCGGCGGGGTGGTCGGCTACGCGACCTGCTCGCCGCATCTGGCCGAGACCCGGGTGGTCGTCGAGGACGTCCTCAAGGGGCGCGGCGGCGAGCCCGTCCGCGCCGAGTGGGTGGACGCCCGCCCGCTGATGCCCGGGGTCCCCGCGCTCGGCGACGGACCGGACGTCCAGCTCTGGCCGCATCTGCACGGCACGGACGCCATGTACCTGGCACTGCTGCGGCGCACCGCCTGACCGCTGCGGCCCGTCCCCGGCTCCGGCCGGGGGCGAAAAGGCCGGGAATGCGCGAACCGTAATGATCCCGTGAGGCTTTGGGGCGCACCGGAGCGGGGAAGTGCCGGAGAACATGGCAGGCTTGGGCCATGGCCCAGATCAACCCCAGCATTCTCTCCGCCGACTTCGCACGTCTCGCCGAGGAGGCGCAGGCCGTCGAAGGCGCCGACTGGCTCCACGTCGACGTCATGGACAACCACTTCGTGCCCAATCTGACCCTCGGCGTGCCGATCGTGGAATCGCTCAGCCGGGCCACGTCCACCCCGCTGGACTGCCACCTGATGATCGAGGACGCGGACCGCTGGGCCCCCCAGTACGTCGAGGCGGGCGCGGGCTCCGTCACCTTCCACGCGGAGGCCGCCGCCGCCCCCGTGCGGCTCGCGCGGGAGATCCGGGCCAAGGGCGCCCGCGCCTCCATGGCGCTGAAGCCGGCGACGCCCGTCGAGCCGTACGAGGACCTGCTCCCCGAGCTCGACATGCTGCTGATCATGACCGTGGAACCGGGCTTCGGCGGCCAGGCCTTCCTCGACATCATGCTGCCGAAGATCCGCCGCACCCGTGAGCTGATCTCCAAGCACGGACTCGACCTGTGGCTCCAGGTCGACGGCGGGGTCTCCGAGTCCACCATCGAGCGGTGCGCGGAGGCGGGCGCGGACGTGTTCGTCGCCGGTTCCGCCGTCTACGGCGCCGAGGACCCGGCCGCCGCGGTCCGGTCGCTGCGCGCCAGGGCCGAGGGGGCCATCGCCTCCGCCGGCTGGGCCTGCGGTCACTGACCTCCGGCCGCCGCGCCCCCGGCCGGACGACGGCCGGGCCAAGGGCGGATGAACGCGGTCCGACGGGACCGGTCAAGGATCGCCGTATCTGACAGGATGAACGGCGTATCGAGAGCGTGAACAGCAGTGAGGAGAACGCGGTGTCTGCAATGTCGGCGGGCCGGTCCGCCCTGCGGATGGGGCCCGCGGAGCTGGTCCAGGCGGCGGCCATGGCCCGCCGCTTCTACCTTGAGGGCAAGTCCAAGATCCAGATCGCCGAGGAGTTCGGCGTCAGCCGCTTCAAGGTCGCCCGGGTCCTGGAGACGGCCCTGGAGCGTGACCTCGTACGGATCGAGATCCGCGTCCCCGCCGAACTGGACGCCGAGCGCTCCGACGCGCTCCGCGCCCGCTACGGACTGCGCCACGCGGTCGTCGTCGAGTCCCCCGCCGAGGAGCAGGACGACGCCGCCGACCCCGAGAACCTGGGCGAGGTCGCGGCCGATCTGCTCGGCGAACTGGTGACCGAGGGCGATGTCCTCGGGCTCGCCTGGGGCCGGTCCACCATCCACATGGCGGCGGCCCTCGACCGGCTGCCGCCGTGCACGGTCGTGCAGCTCACCGGGGTCTACGACGCGGGGACGGCCGAGCGCGGCTCGGTCGAGGCGGTCCGGCGGGCCGCCCAGGTCTCCGGCGGCGAGGCCCACCCGATCTACGCGCCGATGCTGCTGCCCGACCCGGCGACGGCCGCCGCGCTGCGCCACCAGACGGGCATCGCCCGCGCCTTCGAGTACTTCGACAAGGTGACGGTCGCGGCCGTCTCCATCGGTTCGTGGGAGCCGGGCATCTCCACGGTCCACGACATGCTCTCCGACGACGAGCGGCGCCACTACGCCTCGCTGGGGGTCGCCGCCGAGATGTCGGCGCACCTCTTCGACGCGGACGGCCGGCGGGTCGGCCGCGACCTCGGCGAGCGCTGCATCACGGTCGAGGCGGACCGGCTGCGCCGGATCCCCGAGGTGGTGGCGATCGCCGGCGGCCAGCGCAAGGCCGCGGCGATCGGGGCGGTGCTGCGCTCGGGCCTGGTCACCAGCCTGGTGACGGACACCGCGGCGGCCGACTATCTGCTGACCGAGTCGGCGGCGCCGCGCCGTCCGGCGCTGGAGCGGGCCGACCCGGACGGCGACTGAGTCCCGGAAACGGGGGAGGGGCGGGTGGGCGGCGGCCCCCCCCCCCGCCGCGGGCGCGCAGGGCGTCGCGGCCCCCCCGCCCGGCGGCTCCAGATACTGGTCGGGGCGGGCGTACGGGGGGACG